>CACJQO010000003.1:0-76366 GCA_902595565.1 uncultured Pelagibacteraceae bacterium | reverse complement strand
GAATACATGTTGTTTTTTTAAACCTTGTTCTATAACAAAAATATTTTGAGCACCAATTGCTAATATTAAACTTAATCCTGTTAAAAATCCTAATAAAGCAAATTCCATAAGTTATATATTCGAATTTTTCGAACTTACTTTAAATCTTTAGAAAATAAAAATAATTATCAAGTTTCAGGAATAAACAATAAACATAGCCCATTATTACAAAATCTTTTACCAGTTGAGCTTGGACCATCATCAAAAACGTGTCCATGATGGACACCACACTTAGCACAATGATATTCAATCCTTTTCATGCCAAATGAATAATCTATCTTTGTTTTAAAGGCACCTGGCAAAGCTTCACTGAATGATGGCCAGCCAGTGCCACTATCAAATTTAGCCTCTGAGGAAAATAATTTGTTTCCACAATTGGCACAATGATAAAAGCCTTTTCTTTTTTCTTGCAGTAATTCACTAGTAAATGGTCTTTCAGTACCTTCGTTAAACATAATTTCTTTTTGTTTACTAGTAAGGTTCTGATTGATTATTTTTTTGGTTTCTGAAAGTACAAATTTATATGGACACAAAATCCATGATAAACAGGATACACCAATAATCTTTAATAGATTTCTTCTATTACTCATTAAAACACGATTGAAAATAATTTAATAAAAATTATTCAGGATTTGCCGTTAATGTTTTAATTTCTAAAATGTTTTCGTTGGGGTCTTTAACAAAGAAAGTTTCTTGCTCATACTTTGTGCCTTTAAATCTTAAGTAAGGCTCATCATAGTATTTTGCACCTTTATCTTTTAATCTTTGTTTTAAAGTATCAAAATCTTTTCTAGATAAATGAACACCAAAGTGAGGTACTGAAACATTACCCATATCAACATCGTGTCTTTCATTATCTAATTTATGTTCACTTGCATGAAGTGTTAATTCATTTCCCCAAAAATCAACATCAGCCCACTCTTGAGCAGAATTGTCTAATCTGCAGCCTAATGTTTCGCTGTAAAATTTTTTTGCTGTCTCTAAATCACCGCATGGTATTGCTAAATGAAAGCAGTTTGTGTTTTTGTACATAATTTCTCCTTTAAATACTTAACAAAATAACTATATAAGCATTAATTTTTTAAATCAAGTTAGCAAATAATAATGAATGATTTTTTACAATCTATAATAGACAGAGACCCTGCGGCAAAATCAAAGGTGAGTTTGATTCTTACCTACCCAGGAGTAAAGGCTATTTTTTTTCATAAAATTGCAAACTTTTTTGCAATCGCAAAATTTGATTTAGTTGCAAGAATCATTTCTCAATTTTCAAGATTCTTAACTGGTATAGAGATTCATCCAAAAGCAAAAATAGGAAAAAATTTATTTATCGATCATGGCATGGGTGTTGTAATTGGTGAAACCTCCGAGATAGGAGATAACGTCACGATCTATCACAACGTTACACTTGGTGGGATTGCTCCAAGTATTAATGCAAATGATCAAAGAAATGTTAAGAGACACCCAACATTAGAAGATAACGTCGTTGTTGGATCTGGTGCTCAAATTTTAGGACCAGTTGTTATTGGAAAAAATTCTTTAATAGGTGCAAATGCAGTGGTTACAAAAAATGTTTCTGAGAAATCCATCATGGTTGGAATTCCAGCCACAAGAGTTGGGGATGCCACAAAAGGATTTCAACCTTATGCGGTTACTGATAAAGATAAAGACAATGACACAAATTAAAAATAACTTTCTTGAGTCGATTGGAAATACTCCTTTAATTAAATTAAAAGCAGCTTCTGAAATCACAGGATGTCATATTTTTGGTAAAGCAGAATATCTTAATCCCGGTGGATCGGTTAAAGATAGAGCTGCTCTTGCTTTAATTAAAGATGCACAGGAAAAGAAATTAATTTCAGAGGGTGGAATTGTAGTTGAAGGAACTGCTGGTAATACTGGAATTGGTTTATGTCTTTTAGGAAATTCTTTAGGTTATAAAACAATTATTGTGATGAATGATAATCAAACACAAGAAAAAAAAGATACTTTAAAAAACATTGGTGCAGATCTTAGGTTGGTACCACCCAAACCATATAAAGATGATGGCAATTATGTAAAGGTTGCAGGTCGTCTTGCTGAGGAATTAAAAAGTACTAATAACAATGGTGTAGTTTGGGCAAATCAATTTGATAACACTGCTAATGCAAAAGGTCACTATGAAACCACAGGACCAGAAATCTGGGAACAAACTGATGGTAAGGTTGATGGTTTTGTTTGTGCTTCTGGAACAGGTGGAACTATTGGTGGTGTAAGTAAATTTTTAAAAGAAAAAAATAAAGATATTAAGATTTATTTATCTGATCCGACAGGTTCTGCTCTTTATAATTATATTACAAATGGTGAATTAAAAGCTGAAGGAGGATCAATTACTGAAGGAATCGGTTCAAGTCGAATAACTAAAAATTTTGCTGAAGCAAAAATTGATGGTGCGTATTCAATTAGTGATGAAGAGTCATTACCAATACTTTATGATTTAATTCAAAATGAGGGTTTAAGTTTAGGAACCAGTTGTGGTGTAAATATTGCAGGTGCAATTAGACTTGGAAAAGAACTTGGCCCAGGAAAAACTATTGTAACTATTCTTTGTGATAAGTCTGATAAATACAACTCAAAGATGTTTAATAAATCTTTTTTAAGGGAAAAAAACCTTCCAATACCTAGCTGGTTATAATATCGCATATCAGCCATGTAACAAAACAGTTACATTTCTAGATTAATATTAATTAACATTGAGGGGTCATGAATAAATATATAGCAGTAATACTATCCTTATTAATTTTTACTTCTGCACATGCAGGTATGAGTAAGGATGATAAATCTAAAGCCTGGGATTGTATTGGAATTTATATGGCAAATTACTTTTTACCATCTGGTGAAAAATTTGAATATGGCATGAAAGAAAAATCTATTTCAACAGTAAAAGTTTTAAAAACGTATGCTCTTGAAATTGGTATTCCAGAAAAAGAATGGGATGATGGAGTAAATAAAGCAGTTGATAAACATTATGGCTCCAAATATGACCAAGCTAAAACTGAAAAATGTCATACATTTGTTGAAGCTTTAGTTCCGAATGGAGCTGAAAGAGTTAAAAAAGTAGTTCAGACTTTGTATTAATTTAAAAGGAGAAAAAATGGAAAAAGAAATGTTAGTATTCCTTAAACTTAAAGAGGGTAAATTAGAAACTTTCATGGGATGGATGCAATCAGATGAAGGGATGGGTGTTAGAAAAAGCGTTGCCTATCCAGAAAAAACTGTTGGAGCCATGATTCCAGATAAAAGTGGGATGTTATTTAAAGTGAATGTTCATAATGAAGCTGGAATGAAAGAATTTGTAACTGGGAATAATCCTACCGCGAAGGCTATTTACGCAGAATGTGTGGAGAGCGCTAAATTATATCAACTGTCTGAAGTAAATTTATAAGGAGAAAAAATGAAAAAAATAATGTTAACGCTTTGTTTGGTCTTATTTGTTAGCTCAGCATATGCAGGTTCATGTCCGATGTTAGCTAAAAATATTGATGAAAAAATTAAAAAAGCTCAAGAACTTAAAGATCAAGGTATGGATGCCCATAATAATGGTGATCATGCTAAGTCTGAAAAACTTTTGAATGAAGCTCTTGCTTTATTTAAAAGCTAAACTCAAAGGAGAAAAATGAAAAACTATATGGTAACTCACACTTTCAAATCTAAAGAAATGAAAGATAAATTTAGCGAAACTGTAGCCTCAATGAAAATGGAGGATATTATTAAATCAATGACCAGTGATAAAGCTGCGTGTCAAATGACTTGGAATACGCCAGCTGATACAATGCAAATGTTTTGCTGGTGGAAAGGAAATAGTGAGGAAGATATAATTAACCAACTAGGTCAAATGAACGACTTCTTTGAACCTCACAAATTTACTGAGTGCACTGACCAGGTAATGGATTATAACGCAAAATAGGGATAAATAATGAAAGCAATTTACACAAGAACCATCGGAGTTTATGATGACAAGCTTGGTGAGGCAATGGAAATTTCCAAAGGTTTAGCTGAAGTAAGAAAAAAACATTATCCTGATCATGAAGTTTATTTTTCTTTTCAAATTGGTGGAAATCCAAGAACAGTTAGAGAAACTCTTGTAGGAGAACAGTTTACAGACAAAGCATTTGAAAATGATCAAAACATGTCTGCAGATCCTAAATTTATAGAACTTCAAAAAAAAATGAAGGGTGTCTTTAAAGAAGGTACAATACAAGATGAAATGAGAATGGTATTCAACGATTAAGGAGCTCGATGATAGAAAAATTTAATGGAATATTTTATTTAGCCGTTTTTATAATCCATTTTATAGGATTTGCTTATTATGGTTTTAGATGCGTTTTCCAGACAAAGTCCTTCTTAGATAAATATGGTATCGATGATACTGGTGCTGGAATGGTTAGATTTTTTGGATCAATATTCCTTGGTTCTGTAGTTATGGCTATTTATGTTGGTTTTGTAAGACCTAATGGTTTGGAGACAACTTGGGCATTCTTTAACTTAATCTTTTTACAAAACTTATCTGCATTTATTGTTGGCTTTTATAATACAAAAATTAATAAGCTTGGTCACACAGACAAAACATCGGATGAAGGAATTTATGCTCCATTAGTTCTGACTATACTTAGTGCTGTGATGATCTATGGTTTTAGTGACAAAATCTATATTTAACAACAAAGGAGTATAAAATGTCGATGTTAGAGAAATATACAAATGCAATTGATAAAAAAGATGAGTCAACTATGAATGAACTTTTGCATGATGACTTTAAGTTCACAATGCACAAGTCAGGAAACACCATTGGTAAAGCTGATGTGATAAAATGGGCAATGAGTGGTGATATAAACCAAGATAAAGCCAGAGTGGTCTATGAAAATGATGAAATTGGAGTTCACCATTCAATAGTTACATTCAATGACGGGAATGTTGAGGCAGTAATGGCAGTTTATAAATACAAAGATGGAAAAATTATAAGTTTAGAGACTGGCGCCACTCCAATGCCAAAATAAGTGAGTCAATTACTTTTTCTTTGTATAATTATAACTGCACTTGATATTTTTTTAATCATTTACGCGTTGACTATCCCACTTTATCCAAAAAAATGGCGAAAAGAGGTAAATAAAAAATACAAAAATGAGACAGCTACTGGGGTAACAATAATTTTTGTAACCATGGCAGCTTGTTTTTTATGGGTAATTTATTTTTATTTCTTAATTTTTGATTTATAATTTTCTATGTTTCCAAAAAAATATTCAAAATTAATATTCATATTTTTTATGGGTCTTGGCATGAGCTTGATCATGACACTTATAATTACATATATCAATACAGGTTATGATGAACTTTATTATAAGAGATTTTTTAAAGCTTGGTCAGTAAGCTTACCTGTTGCATTAGTTGCCACAACAATTGTAGCTCCTATAGTTGAAAAATTTGTGGATAAAATAACTAAATAGACATAACTTAAGTTATGAGTAATTTATCTGGATACATATTTCTTCTATTGGCAATTATCTTAGGCATAACTTCAAATGGTTTTTTAAAATCAACTAATGGATTTACCAATATTGGCCCAACAATTTTTTGTGCAATATCAATAATCGCTTGTATTTTTTGTTTATCAAAAGCAATGAATATCATTCCTGTGGGTTTCACTTATGCTACGTACGGGGGACTAACAATTACTGCAGTAACTTTATTTGGCGTGTTTAAATACAATCAAATACCAAATCTTTATGGTATTATTGGAATAGCTCTTATTGTTATCGGTGTAATTCTTTTGAATACTCTTGGAAAAACTACTTAGTTATTGGTCTAAGCATTTTTAGAATTTTATTATGAATATTATTGTTAACTGAAGCAACAATATTTCCACCTTTAACTGCATCAGTATTTTTCCATGTACTAACAACTCCACCAGCTGCTTTTATAATTGGTATCAAAGGGTGAATATCCCAAATTTTATTTCCACATTGAATAACTACATCAACTTTACCTTCTGCAAGATGTGAGTAGCTAAGAGCATCTGCACAAGGAAACTGCATTAGTTTTAAAATTTTGGGTATTTTTTTTTGTTTATTTAAAGATAACATGCCATGAAAAGCAGCAGACATCTTTATATTTTTGAATAATATTTTTTTATTAACTTTAATTTTTCTTTTTTTTCTTTGATCCACAACATATGCAACTTTATCTGAGGCATTAAAATAATGTTTTTTAAGAACGGGATAATTTGCCAGTCCAATTACAGGGTTCCCTTTATAATTCAAAGAAATTAAGTTACTCCAAGTAGGATTACCAATTACATAAGATCTGGTTCCATCTATTGGATCAATTACCCAAGTAAAATCACTTTTGCTTTTCTTTTTGCCAAACTCCTCACCTATGACTTGGTGATCAGGAAACCTTTTTCCTATCTCTTTCCTGATAAATTTTTCAAAAGCTTTATCTGAGGTTGTAACAGGATCGAATCCCTTGCCTCTTAATTTGTTAGAGACTTTAAAAGTTTTATTGAGCTTAGAGTAATAAAACTTAGTAAGTTTTCTAGCTAAGCTATCAACAAACTTAGAATATCTTTTAAAATCTGATGAATTTAATTTTGACACATGGGACTATTACTATTTAATTTATATTGATTAAAGTAAAATTTTAAATAATTCTCTTATTATTGTATGAAAATAGAATTAAACAATAACAAAGTGTTTTTTGAAAAACAGGGTGCAAAAAAAGAAATCCACCCTTTCTGGCTAAGAGAACGGGTGAATAGTGAGAACTTTTTAGACCAAAAAACTCAACAAAGATTATTTGATCCAACAATGCTTAAAAATAGCTCAGAAATTTCAAAAGTGAATATTTCAGATAAATTTCTTGAGGTAAGTTTTAAAGATGGTTCATACGCAAAACTAGTTATCGAAAATATACTTAAAGAGTTTGAGAAAGATAATGAATTATACTTTATCAATAAAATTTCATGGAAATCAGACTTTCAAAATAACAATATTTATAAGTTTAATAAAAACTTTTTTGAGGAAAAAATAATGTATGAATCTTTATTAGACTTTTACAAATATGGATTTGTTATATTTGAAAATGTTCCCACCAAAGATAACTTTATTGTCAATTTTGCTAATTCAATCGGAAGTATTAGACGAACTAACTTTGGCGAGTTTTTTAATGTTAAATCAAAACCAAATCCAAATGATCTTGCCTATACTTCATTGCCTTTAGCACCACATACTGACAATCCTTATAGAAAACCAGTACCTTGTATACAATTGCTGCATTGCATCGAAAATGAAGTTGGTGGTGGCTTATCCACATTGGTTGATGGTCTTGCCGTAACGGAAGAGTTAAAAAAAGAACATCCTAGTTTTTTCCAAATTTTAACTGAAATAAAAGTCAGATTTCAATTTGTGGATGATAATGTTGTTTTAGAAGACTGGGCAGAAATGATCCAACTCGATGAAAACAAAAGACTTAAACAAGTCAGATTTAGTCCTCGATTAGATTTTGTGCCCTTAATGGATAAGGAAAAATTAGAATTATATTACGCAGCTAGAAACAAAATTTCAGAAATGTACAATTCAGAAAAATTCAGAATTGAATTTAAATTAAAACCTGGTGATCTATTAATGATGGACAACTATAGACTTTTACATGGCAGAACTGAATATAATGCTAATGAAGGTAATCGATTTTTACAAGGTTGCTATATAGACTATGATAGCACTGAGGGAAAACTCAAACACTTGAAAAGAAAATTCAATATATAGATTATTTGTTAAAGCAATTGTTTACTAATATTGCCATTAATATCCAAATTACAAATGTTTCCCCATGACTAAATGTGTAATCAGCTCCAGCAAAACCTGCCGCAATATTTATAGCGTAAATAATTATCGTAGAGACAATTAAGCTTACAATTAAATTAATTAATCCTTTTACATATTTCATAATGAAACAATATAGATATTAAAACTCAATGCAATTTTTAATTTTCTATTTTTAAGTGAAGTTTTTTTAAGATGTGGGAAGACTAATAAATAGTTAGGTTGTATTCAAGAAATATATTTAATTAATTTGTAAATAAATATCTTGAATACAACCTTGCTGAAATTTAACTTCTAATTAAGGAGGTAGTTTTAATGAATCAAATGCCACCTGACACTTAGCTGGGTAGCTTTATATTTCATAAAAACGAAAACAAAAAACTTAAAGTCCATTCGGACTTAAATGCCATCAAGGCGACTTAAGGGAGCTCTTTTGGCTGGAGAGCAAAAGGGCGACCCCTTAAGTAAATTGAATTTACTTTTTTAAAATTCGGCAAATTAATTTATCTCTAAAATTTAGTCTTTTGTTATATTTCCTACTGATTTCGTTTATTCCTTTTAAAATATCTACACTACTTAAATTCAATAATGTTGAAATGTATCGATTTTTAATCATTTCCACATATTTCTCTCTCGATATCTTTACTTTGAAAGAAAACGTCTTCGAAATACTTCCAGGATATAAACCATTTATATATCTCAGTATCTTTTGATCTCTTTTAAGCGATTTACTTAATTTTTTTTTCATTTTTAAAAAAGTTGGAATTTCATTTTTAGATGTGGCTAACGTAAATATTGCTATCCGACCACCAGAATTAAGACAATCCATACATAGTAAAAGTAGTTTTTTTATATCTTTAAGTGATAAAAAATGAATTGTTTGTTTAAGTAAAATTAAATCAAATTTTCTTTTATTCTTTTTTAAGTAACTTATTGCATCTGTTTTATTAAAAATAATTCTTTTATCTCGATCTTTATGTCGCTCAATATCAATACCTATTGGCTTCTTAATTAATCTAAGCTTAGATGTTAGATTTCCTAATATCTTACCTCTGCCACATCCAATATCTAAAATTTCAGAATTCTTATTGAGTTTTGTTTCTTTAATTAAAAATTTGTTAAAAGATTTAATATAACTAGTTGATGAAAGCCAAGTTTTATTGTCCCAATTCTTTAATGACACGCAATATTAAATTTTTTTAATCGCCAATAATTATAGGGCCATGGTGTTACAAAACCTGCTAAGAGCATAATCGGCACAACCCACCATGTTAATATTGCACCACCAGTTAAAAAGTAATCAGTTAAGTTCATAGCAACTTCCATGCTTATCATTGATATAAAACTCATTCCGATTGCAGTTTTAAATGCCTTAGAAAAATCAAAACTTTGTCTCATTAAAATAATTGTTTCTAAAATGATACTTGTAATCAAGCCATTAATGATGGCTAAAATCATAATTCCTAAAACAGGAAATGGAATTTTTGTCAGCTGAAAAAATAAAATTGTACCTAAATCTCCGATGGCACAGCCTAATAAACACCAAGCAGTGTTTTTAGCGCTTCTTTTCCAAGTATGTCTGCACGACCAATGAAAATTGGCCTTGGCTGTTGTGTCCATTGATTAATTTATATCAACTTTAGCAATCATTCCAACTTGATAATGACCAGGAACATTGCAAGCTACCTCAATGTTAACTGCATTATCAAATTTCCAGATGATTTCTCCCTTTTGTTTTGGCTCAAGCAAAACACTATTACTATGTGAGTGGGCCATAGCTTTATCCATTTTTGCCATTTTTTTCATTTTTTCTTTGTCAATGGAATCAGCCAATAAAATTTCGTTTTCAACCATTTTAATCATTTCTGGTTGATGTTTCATATGCATCATTTTATTTGCAATGTTAAATTCGTGGACAAGCATACCGGCATTTTCCACTTCAAATTTAATTGTTTCGCCAGCTTTAATTTGAAATGAACTTGGTTCATAATAGTTGTCATACATCACAACTTTAACTACACGTGAGACTTCACTTTCTTTACCTTTAGAGCCGATTTTCATATTTTTATCAGCATAGGCAAGTGTGTAAGTAAATAAAAAGATAATTAAAAATTTTAATATTTTCATAGTGTGTTTAGAAATAATTCTTCGTATTATTTTTACAATGGGTCAATTTGTACTTATGTGTTATTATAATTAATGATTTTCAAACAATTATTCGACAAAAACTCTTCTACATATACCTATTTAGTCTCATCTGGAAAAGGAAGAGAGGCATTAATTATTGATCCTGTGATAGAAAATGTTGGCGAATACATAAATTTACTAAAGGAGTTAGATTTAAAATTAGTAAAAGTAATTGATACCCACATACATGCAGATCATGTAACAGGGGCATCTAAGCTTAAAGATATTACTAAATGTTCTACTATCATGGGCGCCCATACTCCTGCGGATGCCGTTGAAATAAAAGTTAAAGATGATGAATATATTAGTCTAGATAATCTTAAAATTAGAGCGATGTATACTCCTGGACATACTTCAGATAGTTATAGCTTTTTAATGGATAACTATCTTTTTTCAGGTGACACACTATTAATTAACGGGACTGGTCGAACAGACTTTCAAAATGGTAGTTCAAAAGATGCTTATAATTCAATATTTAATAAACTTCTAAAATTGCCTGAGGAAACTCTTTTGTACCCTGCTCATGATTATAAAGGTGAAAAAGTAAGCACGATTGGAAAAGAAAAAAAACAAAATCCGAGATTACAAGTAAGCAGTGTTGATGAATATATTGAGATCATGAACAATCTTAATTTAAAAAAACCTGCTCAGATTGATTTCAATGTATCTAAAAATATTAATTTAGGTGTTTAAATTAAATCGAAGACTCTAAAGCCTTATAGATTAGCTCTTTAGTAGTCTCTCCAAGGCTTCGATAAACTTCTTTATTATCTTTGAAAATTAAAAGTGTAGTTTGATATTGTACATTAAAAAAATTAGCAATTTCTTTGTTGGTGACATCAAATGCAAAATATTCAATATTTTTAAAATCATTTTTTGCTTTTTCTAAAACTTTCATTTGACTAGCACAGGACATACAATACTTAATCCAAGAGCTCACCACTACAACTTTGCCTTCAGATTGTGCTTTATCAAATAATTCTTTTTTAAAAGTTGTTTCTTTTTCCATTGCATTGACATTGAATGCAAATAAAAGAAAACAGAAAGTTAGAATTTTTTTCATATTTGCTTATACAACAAATATTAAAAACCAATAAGAAGCTAATCCTGAAAATATTGTCGCAATTATACTCCTTGAGAAAATACCAATAACCATTGCAATTATTGCAGCTAATATCTTTGGATTACCATCTATTTCGAACAAGCCTTTGTCATTAATAAAAATTGCCGGAAAAATTATTGCAGGAAATATTGCAGATGGCACAAATGACAATATCTCTCTAATTCTATCATTAAACATTTCCTTTTTAATTAAAGCTATCATGGAAAATCTTGTTAGATAAGTAATCAATCCACAATATAGAATTAATGCCCAGTTACTCATACTTTTTTGTTTTTCATTGTTAATATCATTGCTGTAAATAGTCCTGCGAAAGCGGCAACTATGACGTAGGCTTTAAAAGGGATATAATTATATCCAAATGTAGCAACCAACCCTGAAATAATTATTACAATCACATTTATAAATTTTCTAAAATCATTAACTAATAAAGCTAAGAAAGTTAAAGGAACTGCAAAACTTAGGCCGAGTTTTTCTGGGATTGCTGCTCCAAGTATAATTCCTAAAAATGTTGTTGATTGCCATATCACCCAACAAGTAGCTCCTCCACCTACTAAATGAAAATATCTATTATTATCTTTATTTTTTTTCAAATATTCATTTGATATTGCAAATGCTTGATCGATTAAAAAGTATGAAATAATAATTTTCCAGATTAATTTTAAATCTGATAGATGTTCGGATACAACTGCACCATAAAGTAGATGTCTTGAATTAACAGCCCCAACAGAACTTATTATTACTAAAGATGAAGCTCCTCCTGAAAATAATTGTAATAATACTATTTGCGAAGCACCACCAAAAATTATTAAAGACATTGCCATTGTTTCAATTGGAGTAAATCCAATATCAATAGCCAATACGCCAAATATCAAACCAAATGGGACCACTGGTATCATAAGTGGGCTTACATCAATAATTCCCTTTAAAAAAACTTTAAAGTTACTTTTCATTTTCTAAAAGGTTTTTATTAGAAGCAAACTATATGATCAATATGAATTGGTCTTTTGATACCAAATTTTTCATCCACTTCATGTTGATGTATATGGTGTGAGTGAACAAATACTGGAATTAAAGTATTACTTGGAGCTCTAAGAGTATAAATAAAGTTAGTGCCTCTAAATTTTCGATCAACTACCTCAAGTTTTAAATTACTCGTATCATCATGCTCTAAATCTTCTGGTTGAAGTAATAATTGCACATTGGCACCTTCTGGATATTCTTTTATAAAATTCCCTTCAATAGTGCCTAAATCCCAATTTTCTAAAGTATTTTTTCCAGTCACCTTTGCTGGAACTAAAATTCCTCTATTTAAAAAATTTACTACTTCTATAGAATTTGGCAAATGATAAACCTTATAAGGATCATCAAATTGTTTCAGTTCTTGATTTAAAATTATTCCGCATTTAGATCCTAAATAAAATGCCTCATAAGAGTCATGAGTAACAATGATTGTTGTGATCTTTAATTTATTTAAAATTTTTTTTAATCTTACTTGGATTTCTTCTTTAAAACTTTGATCTACATTTGATAATGGCTCATCAAGTAACAACAAGTCTGGCTGCATTATTAATGATCTTGCTAATGAGGCTCTTTGGGCTTCACCAGCACTTATTTCATGCGGGTATTTATTCAGAATGTGAAATATATCTAATAAATCTACTATCTCCTTTAAACTAATTTTTTTCTCTTTTTTTTCCTTATTTCTTTCAGAACCAAGCGAAATATTTTTTTCAATAGTGTAATGTGGGAATAGGCTGTTATCTTGAAAAGCAAGTGAAACATTTCTTTCCTCTGGCTCTAAGTTAATATTTTCAGAAGATAAAGTTTTTCCATTTAATATGATTGATCCCTTTTTTAATTTTTCTAAACCCGCAATCGTTCTTAAGATTGTAGTTTTTCCAATTCCAGAAGGACCTAAAAGACATATTACGTCACCTTGATTTTCAATTGCAAAAGAAACGTTTTTAACTTTAGTTTTGTTACCTACATTAAAATCAACGTTGTTAACTTCAAAAAAATTTTTAGCCATTATTATCTCTTAAAATATATTTAGATGTAACAATTATGAAGAAAGTTGCAATCAAAATCAAAAATAATGAAGGTACCGCAGCAGCCTCAAGTAAATCTTCTGATGCAGAGATATAAGCTGTTGTTGCAAAAGTTTCAAAATTAAAAGGTCTTAAAATTAGAGTAATTGGTAGTTCTCTTATTATTTCTAAAGAGACTAATATTCCAACAAACAATAAAGAATTTCTCAAAAAAGGAATATGAATATTCATAAAAGTTTTTCTTTTTGAGTAACCAAGTAAATATGAGCTTTCATCAACTGAAATATTAATTTTCTCATAGCCTGATTTAATTCCATTGTATGCAAGTGAATAAAATCTAATAAAGTATACAAGCACTAATCCAAGGATTGATCCTATAAAAACTTTTTTGATAGAAACAAAACCCAAATTTTTAATCACACTATCATCAAACCATGCAATAAAGGTTATAAACGCAACAGCTAAAATAACTCCAGGAATTGCATAACCTGAAATAGATAATGTGGATAAAATATTTAACGTTTTATTTTTGTTTACTCTGTTTCCATAATTGGAAACTAAACCAAATATTATCAACAGCAGACTTGATAAAATTACTAAATATAGAGTATTCATTAATAAATCTAAGATTTTTAAATCAAACAAATTTTCTGGAAATTTAATTGTCCAATACATCATCTGACTAAGCGGAAATAAAAAACTTAAAAAAAATACTAAAAAACAAAAAGAGAATGCTAAGAAAGCTTTTTTACCTGAAAGTTGTATTTTTTGTTTTTGTTTGAATCCTGCCTTGGTATTGAAGTGATATTTGGCATTTTTTCTCGATAAATTTTCTAAGATAAAAAGTGCAAAAATAAATAACAATAAAAAGAACGATAATTGATTTGCAAAAGCTAAATCATCAAAAGCAATCCATGAATTATAAATACCCGTTGTTAATGTATTTATTGAGAAGAAATCTACTGCACCAAATTCAGCAAGTGTTTCCATAGCCACCAGCGATAAGCCAGCAACTATAGCAGGTCGTGCTGCTGGGAGAATAATTGAATAAAATGCCTTAAACTTTGTAAACCCTAGGTTTTTTCCCAAATCAATTATGTTTTGTGATTGATATAAAAATGACGCTCTAGCTAGAATATAAACGTAAGCATAAAGTGAAAAAGAAATTGATAATACCACACCTAATAAACCATCAAATTTAGGAATGCTTTGGTTGTAATTACCCTCACCAAATAAATTTTTTAAAATAGTATAGGCAGTTCCATAATTTTCAAAAAAAGCTGTTAATGAATACGCATAGATATAAGGGGGTACAGCAAAAGATAGAATTAGTGCCCATTTAAAAAAATTACTAAACGGAAAATTAAAAAATGAAACTAAGTAAGCTGATCCTGTCCCTATAATAAAAGTTAAAATTAAAACACTCACCAATAAGATTAGGGAATTGAAAATATACTCCAATAAAAAAGTATCTTTTAATACTTGATAGTAATTGGAGGTATTGTCAAAAAAACTAGAAAAGACAGTTAAAATTGGAATAATTACAAATAATGAAATTACAAAAGAAGATATATACCAAAAATTTATTCTCATAATTTATAATCCGCCTTATAAACATGAAAGTATTATGTTCAAGGCCTTAATAAGGAGACAACTTAATTAAGGCGCTTGAACACCCAGAAAATCAAAAATCAAATACTTTTAGGATATGCGGAACCTCCTCAGTTTTAATTTCTGAAAGCTTTCTGTTATTTACTCTTTTGTTGATTTTTTGACACTCCAAACTGCATGGGGAACATGCTTTGGAAGACTTATTTAAATCAACTTCAGAAATAAATTTCTTTTTTTCTTCCATTTGCTATTTCCATCCGGCAGCTGTCATTACTTCAACTGCAGCAGCTTGATTTTTTCCATAAGAAGCTAATTTAGTTTTCATATCTTGTTTGAAATCTAATCCTAAATTATTGACTACTAATGGACTTGGTGAAACACCATCAATCATTGGGAACTCAAAAGTATTGTTTGTAAAATGCTCTTGAGACTCTGGAGTTAATAAAAACTCTACAAGTTTAACAGCGTTAGCTTTGTTAGGTGCACCTTTTACTAAAGCCGCACAACTAACATTCATATGCGTTCCTCTATCATTTTGATTAGGAAAGAAAGCTTTAACTTTTTTCGCAGCTTCTTGTTGCTCTGCACCTTTTTTACCGGATAACATAAGAGCTAGGTAGTAAGTATTAGCTACCGCAATGTCAGCTTCACCCGCTGCGACTGCCATAATTTGCGCTCTATCATTACCTGTTGGTGTTCTTGCCATGTTTGCCACAACTCCTTCAGCCCATGCTGCTGTTGCAGCTTTTCCATTATTTTTAATCAAAGACGCTACAAGAGATTTATTATAAATGTTACTAGATTTTCTTATTACTAATCTACCTTTCCACTTTGGATCAGCTAAACCTTCATAAGTCATTCCCGATAATTCAGCACCAGTTACTCTCTCTGGTGAGTAATAAATTATTCTTGCTCTTTTGGCGATTCCAACCCACTTGTTTGTTCTAAAGCTTTTTGGAACAGCATCTTTAATTGCCGTAGATGTTAAACCACTTTGAAGGGTGCCTTTAGCATCCATTGCACCACATCTTCCTGCATCTGCAGTGATGTATAAATCAGCAGAAGAGTCTGCACCTTCACTTATGATTCTTTTTTCTAAAGCACCTGATTTTCCGTTTATCAAATTAACTTTAATCCCAGTCATATTTGTAAACTTAGAATAAAGCTCAGAGTCTGCTTTATAATGTCTTGCATTGAAAACATTAACCTCGTTAGCAATTGCTAATGATGATACAATTACTGAAAAGACTAACGTTATAATTGATATCTTCCTCATTTATTCTCCGTTATTCCTAGTTCTTCCGCATGATTTAATGAGAATGAGAACTATTCTCATTGAGAATGATTATCAATCGCAATAGTGTCGCAGTCTATTGGGACTTCCAGTCGCCTATTTTGCTAAATAAGAAATTTCTAAAAGCTGTCACTCTAGCTGTGTTTTTTAGAGATTGAGGATAAACAAAGTGTGCTTCCGTGATTGGTCCCTCTGATTTTGGAAGGACTTTAATTATATTTCTTGAATTACTAACAAGATATTCTGGTAATGCAGCTAAACCAACACCAGCTTCTACTGCTAAAAGCAGTCCCATTACGCTATTAACCTTCATAATAGTCTTTCGCTTTTTACCATCATGCATTCCTAATTTAAGCGCCCAATCTGGATTATAAACTGGTGATGGAGCCCCTTTACCAAAAGATATAAATTTATGCTTATTTAAATCAGCTATAGTCTTAGGCATACCATGTTTCTCCAAGTACTTATTTGAACCATATATAAAGTACTTAAGATCAATCAACTTTTTTTGGATATAATTTAGTTGTTTTGGTCTTCTCATAAAAATACCAATATCAGCTTGTCTAGTACTCAAATCTAGCTCTTTGTCCTCAAAAATAAGCTCTATTTCTACTTCAGGGTTTAGACGCATAAATTCTTCAATTCTTGGTGTTAACCAATGTGTACCGAAACTTCTAACTGTTGTGATTGTTAATTTGCCAGTAGGTTTATTTTTTTGATCTCCTAGAGAGGTTTCAACTTCTTTTAATTTGCTAATAACCTCATGAGCAGTCTTAAACACATATTCTCCATTTTCTGTAAGTGTGAGCCCTCTTGCATGTCTTTCAAATAATTGAACTTTTAGATCCTGTTCTAAAGATTGAATTTGTCTACTAATTGCAGATTGACTAAGGTTTAAATTAACAGTGGCATTAGTAAAACTTCCTGCCTCCGCTACTGCATGAAAAATCTTAAGTTTGTCCCAATCCATTATTTATTTAAATCAACCAAAACTCTCCCAGAAATTTCACCCTTTAATATTTTAGGATAAGTTTCAATTAACTCCTCTAAGCTAACTGTTTGAACTGATTTTTCTATTAAATTAAAATCAATTAGTTTTGCTGCTTCACCCCAAATGAATTCTCTTCTTTTGATACTGCAATTAGCAGAGTCCATTCCCCAAAGTTTTATTCCCCGTAACATAAATGGAATAACATTAGTATTAAGCTCATTAGTACTAGCATTACCACAGACTGCTATAATCCCATTTGAATTCGTTTGAACAATCGCATTTGCTAAAATTTTTCCCCCGACAGTATCAACTACTCCATCCCATAAACCCTTATCTATAAGCTTAGGATCTTTATCAAATTCACTACGATTAATAACATTTTTAGCACCTAACGATTTTAGATAATCTGCTTTTGAGTCTTTGCCTGAAACAGCTGTTACATTGTATCCCATTTTATTCAGTATCATTACCGCAATACTTCCAACTCCCCCCGATGCTCCAGTAACTAAAACATCATTTACTTTTGCACCAAGTAATATTTCTTCTCTTGCTTTAATTGCAAATGCAGCCATCAAAGAAGTAAAGCCTGCAGTTCCTAAAATCATTGCTTGCTTACTTGTTAGGTCATCCGGTTTCTTAACTAAAAAATCACCATTGACTTTTGCCATTTGCGAGTAACCACCATAAAAGATTTCTCCTACTCTAAACCCAGTCAAAATTACTTGATCACCTGACTTAAAATTTGAATTTTCACTGTCAACAACAGTTCCTGAAAAATCAATTCCAGGGATGTGAGGAAATTCTTTTACTAATCTTCCACCATTTTTTAAAATCATTCCATCTTTAAAATTTAGATCTGAATAATCTACTTTGATAGTGACATCACCATGTTTTAAAAAACTTTTATCTACTGATTTTACTTCTCTTGTAAAGTTGTCACCTTCTTGATTTAAAACTAATGCTTTAAATTGATCTGACACTTTTAATCTTTTGAATTGCTAATTAACCTTAAATATCTATTTTGATAACTTAGATCTTCTTTGAATTGACCTAAATAATAATTTGTAACTGTTGTTGCTTGTTCTTTTTTAATTCCTCTCATAGTCATACACTGATGAGTTGAGTCTATTGTCACCGCTACTCCTTTGGCATCCAATGCCCCCATTAGTGTATTCGCAATTTGCATAGTTAATCTTTCCTGAGTTTGCAGTCTTTTTGAGAAAACTTCAACAACTCTTGCCAATTTACTTAACCCAACAACTCTTTCATTAGGGATATAAGCTACGTGCGCTTTACCTATAATTGGTGCCATGTGATGCTCACAATGACTTTGAACAGAAATATTCTTTTGAATAACCATGTCATCATACCCATCAACATCACCAAATGTTTTATCTAAAACTTGGATAGGATCTTCTTTATAACCTTTGAAATACTCTTTGAATGCTTTGACCACTCTTTTTGGTGTTTCTAATAATCCTTCTCTACTTGGATCTTCACCCATCCAAGCTAAAATAGTTTTAAAAGCTTCTTCAGCTTCCTTATCAGAAATCTTTTTAGAATTTTGATTATTATCTATATCTTTAACTAATTTCATGGTGGGTTTTATACCTATAAATGCGTATTTTTAAAATATTTAATATATCGAGATATGTGCTACATAATCACCGAATATGTTCAAAAAAAGAGAAAATGTGCTGGAAATTGAAGAAGGGAATCTACTTTCTCCTAAATTTGATAACGATGGATTAATTCCTGTTATTACAATGTGTTCTCAAACAAAAGAAATTTTAATGCATGGTTATATGAATGTTGAAGCGTTAAAAAAAACTATCGAAACAAAAGAGGCTCATTATTACAGCAGATCAAGAAAAGCTATCTGGCATAAAGGTAAAACAAGTGGTTTTGTTCAAAAAGTAACTGAAATCAAAATTGACGATGACCAAGATTCTATTTGGTTAACTGTTGATATTGGTGATGGCGCTAGCTGTCATGTTGGTTATCGATCTTGTTTTTATAGATCTATTCCGCTTGGACCAATTGAAAATGGACGAGAAGTAGAAATGAAATTTACTGAAAAAGAAAAAAAATTTGACCCTGAAAAAGTTTATAAGGGCCAACCCAATCCAACTAAAATTTAATATCACCATGAGAGTATTTAATCCTTTTGGTCCTAAGATTGCTATAACTAAAATTCCAAAAAAAATAATAAATAAAATAAATAAAGAAGTGGATTTGATTGTAAATAATAAATCTAGATCAAAAAAAAGTGATTATTCTAAAGAACTTGTCGGTCAAGTAAAACAAGAGATAAGATTATCAAATAAATTTGTAAATAAACATATTCTGAAATTCATTAAATTAAATGTGAAAAAATATATCAAGCAATGTACCAACAAGAATGTAAAAAAGATGAATTTAAAAAGTTTTTGGGTAGTAAGGCAATATAAGAATGAATATAACCCTGTTCATTTTCATAATGGCAATATCTCAGGAGTTGGCTATTTAAAGATACCAAAAAATATTACTAAAGGGACAAAAAGACTTAAAACAAACGGGACTATAGATTTTATCCATGGTTCAAAATCTTTTTTAAGTAATAGTTTACATAATCACAATCCTAAAGTTGGTGATATGATTATATTTCCAAATTATTTAATGCATACCGCTTATCCTTTTAAAAGAGAAGGTGAGAGAAGATCTTTTTCATTTAATTTAGATATTGATAAAAAAACATTCAACGTTTTCTATGGATAAAATTCAAAAAAATGTTCTTGGAGAAAAATTAGAGGAATGTTCTCTAGATCCGTTAACGGGTTGGTATCGAGATGGCTGTTGTAATACTGATGAAAATGATCATGGTTTACACACAGTTTGTGCAAAAGTTACAACAGAATTTTTAGAATGGTGCAAAGAAGCTGGGAATGATTTAATTACCCCACATCCTGAATTTGGATTTCCTGGTTTAAAAGATGGTGATGGTTGGTGTGTTTGTGCTACTTGGTATGCTCGTGCAGTAGAAGCTGGTAAAGGTTGTCCAATATTTTTAAAGAGTACTCACGAAAACACACTTAAAATTTTACCAATCGAAACTTTAAAAAAATTTGCAATAGATCTGTCTTAATTACATGTTGCCATACTTAGGTCCACCACCACCTTCTGGTGTAACCCAAGTAATATTTTGTGATGGCTCTTTAATATCACAAGTTTTACAATGAATACAATTTTGAGAATTTATCACAAACTTTTGGACATTGTTTTCATTTTGAACCTCATAAACTCCAACTGGACAATATCTTTGAGCAGGTTCATCAAATTTTTCTAACGTATAACTAATTGGTAAATTTGGATCTTTCAATTTCAAATGCACCGGTTGATTATCAGCGTGATTTGTACCCGTTAAATATACCGAGCTTGTTTTATCAAAAGTGATGATATTATCAGGTTTTGGGTATTCAATTTTAGGCATTTCATTTGCTGGCTTAAGTGTTTCGTGATCAGCATGTTTATGTTTTAAGGTAAAAGGCATTCTACCTCTGAATAAAATTTGATCTAATCCTGTAAAAATAATACCCAAAATAAGACCCCAACTGAAACTTGGTTTGACATTTCTAGCCTTATAAAGTTCCTCATAAACCCAGCTATTTTTGAACTTTTCCTCAAAGATCGACAAATCTTTTTTCAATTTAAAATGTTCATCAATAGTTTCAGCAGCTATCATTCCACTTTTCATGGCCGTATGCGAACCTTTTATCTTAGGCATATTAAGCGTACCCGCGTCACATCCGACAAGTAATGCTCCAGGCATAAACATTTTTGGCAAACTTTGAAAACCACCTTCAATTAAAGCTCGCGCTCCATAAGAAATTCTTTTTCCACCTTCAATAATTTTTCTAATTGCTGGATGAGTTTTAAATCTTTGAAATTCATCAAAAGGAGATAAGTGAGGATTTTTATAATCTAATCCAATGACATAACCTAAGAAAACTTGTTTATTTTCAGCGTGATATATAAAACTTCCACCATAAGTGTTTTTATCTAATGGCCAACCAGCTGTATGCATGACCATCCCTTCTTCATGATTTTTTTCATCTATTTCCCAAATTTCTTTAAAACCAATTCCATATTGTTGAGGATCTTTGCCTTTATCTAATTCAAACTTGTTAATTAATTGTTTACCCAAATGACCTCTGCAGCCCTCTGCGAAAACAGTTACTTTACCAATAAGATCAATACCAGGCTCATAACTATCTTTTTTATTTCCTTCTTTATCTAAACCCATATCTTGAGTTGCAACTCCTTTAACAGAGCCGTCATCGTTATATAATATTTCACTTGCCGGAAATCCTGGAAAAATTTCAACACCTAGTGCTTCGGCTTGTTCTGCAAGCCAGCGACATAAGTTTGCAAGACTAATTATATAATTTTTATGATTTTTTTGAACTGCTGGAAGTAACCAGGTTGGCCAGCTCAAGGATCTATTTTTTCCTAAAAATAAAAATTTTTCTTTAGTAACTTTTGTTTTGATGGGCGCATCTAATTCTTTCCAACCAGGAATTAATTCATCTAAAGCTCTTGTTTCAAAAACATTTCCACTTAATATATGTGCACCTATTTCAGATGCTTTCTCTAACAAACAAATATTTAATTCTGAATTAAGTTGTTTTAATTTAATAGCTGTGGCTAGTCCTGATGGACCCCCACCTACAATAACTACATCATATTCCATTGTCTCTCTGGACATACTCAATTTTTTACAGATTATATTATTTTTGTATAGTGTTTAATTTGTTCAATTCCTCTAAGAACTGAGGAACTGCTTCAAAAAGATCAGCTTCAAGTCCATAATCTGCGACACTAAAAATTGGCGCTTCACCATCTTTATTGATCGCCACGATCACTTTACTTTCCTTCATACCAGCTAAATGTTGAATAGCACCTGAGATACCAACAGCGATATACAAATCAGGAACAACAACTTTTCCAGTTTGACCAACCTGATGATCATTACTTATATATCCTGCATCAACTGCGGCTCTTGAGGCTCCGATAGCTGCATTTAATTTATCAGCTAAAGAAGTAATTAATTTAAAGTTATCACCACTCTGCATTCCTCTTCCACCAGAAACAACAACTCTTGCCGTACCAAGTTCAGGTCTGTCTGATTTGACTTCTTCTCTTTTGATAAATTTTGTTTTTGCAAATTCTTCGCCAGGATCTGCTTTTTCTATAGGAGCTGATCCACCTGAGCTTTCACATGGATCAAAAGATGTAGGTCTAATGGTTACACATTTTTTTGCATCCTTGCTTTTAACAGTTGCAAAAGCGTTTCCTGCATAAATTGGTCTTAAAAAGGTATCGGGCGCAATAACTTTGATAATATCACTTATTTGCGATGTATCTAAAGCAGCAGCAATTCTTGGCATTAAATTTTTGCCAAAGGTATTAGCTGAACTGATAATATGTGAATAATTTTCAGCTAATTTTACAATTACAGGCGCAAAATTTTCAGCAACAAAGTTTTCATAGTGAGCAGCTTCAACTTGAATAACCTTTTTAATTAATGGTAATTCTGAAAGTACTTTAGCAGCTTCATCACAATTATGTCCAATAATAACTGCATGCACATCATTATCAATTTGAGAAGCAGCTGTACTTGCATTAAGTGTAAATGGCTTTAATTCTTTGTTATTGTGTTCTGCAATTAATAAAACTGACATTATATTACCTTAGCTTCATTTTTTAATTTTTGAACCAACTCAGCAACACTTGAAACTTTTATTCCAGCTTTTCTCTTTGGTGGCTCTTCAACTTTAACTTGCTCGATTCTAGGAGTTATATCCACTCCTAAATCTGACGCATTCAACTGTTCAATAGGTTTTTTCTTTGCCTTCATTATATTTGGTAATGAAGCATACCTTGGTTCGTTTAATCTTAAGTCACAAGTTACTATTGCTGGAACATTAATTTCAATTGTTTCCAAACCTTCATCTATTTCTCTAGTAACTTCTAATTTACCATCTTTGATTTCAATTTTTGATGCAAAAGTTGCTTGTGGCCAATTTAAAAGTGCACTTAACATTTGACCCGTTTGATTGCAATCGTCATCTATTGCTTGTTTACCCATAAAAACTAAATCTGGTTTTTCTTTCTCAACAATTTTTTGTAACAATTTTGAAACAGCAAGCGGTTCAATTATACCCTCAGTCTTAACAAGTATTCCTCTATCTGCTCCAACTGCTAAAGCTTTACGAACTGTTTCTTGAGCTTTCTCTTCACCAATACTTACTGCAACGACTTCTGTTGCTTTACCGGCTTCTTTAATTTTTACGGCTTCTTCGATTGCGTTATCATCAGGTGGATTAGTAGACATTTTAACATTGTCAGTTACAACGCCTGTCTTGTCTTCCTTAACTCTAATTTGAACGTTGTAATCAATTACTCTTTTTACTGCGACTAAAATTTTCATTAAGCTCTCAATAATTTATTTTCAGCGTCATAAGGACTTTCATCTAATATTGTAGCTTCATACATCTTGCCTAAAATATCAACCTTAAGTTTTTCCCCTACATTAGCCAAGTCTGGTTTTACCATTGCTAATGCAATTGACTTATCTAATCTAAATCCATATTCACCACCTGTAGCTCTTCCAACAACTTTGTCATCTTTATAGATTGGATTATTTCCTAATACATCTGAGTCAGTTGTATTATGAACTTCGAGAGTAACTAATTTATTATCAAAACCTTTTTCTCTCCACTTATTTAATGCTTCGAGACCTATGAAATTTCCTTTGTTGGGATGGACAAACCTATCTAAACCAGACTCATATGGTGAATATTCTATTGATAACTCTGTTCCGACTAATTTATAAGATTTTTCAATTCTCAAACTATTCATTGCTCTTATTCCAAAAGGTTTCAGTCCTAAATCTTTTCCAGCTTCCATTAATTTATCAAAAATATGATTTTGGTATTCGATTGGATGATGTAATTCCCAACCTAATTCTCCAACAAAGTTTACCCGCATCGCATTGACTGGGGCATAACCAACATTAACATTTTTAGCTGTTAACCATTTAAAGTTTTCATTAGAAAAATCATCTGTGGAAACTTTTTGCATTAATTGTCTTGCTTTTGGTCCAGCTACAACAAGTACCCCTGTACTATTAGTTAAATCTTCAAATATCACTGATCCATCAGTTGGCATCCATTTTTGAATCCAATCGTGATCTAATCTTAAATTTGCACCTGCTGAAACAAGGTAATAGCTGTTTTCAGCCTCTTTCATGATTGTAAATTCTGAATGAACTCCACCTTTGGTATTTAGTGCATGACATAGATTTATTCTGCCAATTTTTTTAGGAAGTTTATTTGCAACTAAATAATCTAAAAATTCCTCAGCTTTAGGACCTTTAATTCGACATTTAGCAAATGCCGTCATATCTAATAGACCAACATTTTCTTTTACATTCTGACACTCTTTCTTGATTGCATCAAACCATTTTGATCTTCTAAATGACCAATCATCTTTTTGCTCCATACCATCAGTTGCAAAAAAATTGGGTCTTTCCCAACCAAATTTTTGACCAAACACTGCGCCTAAATCTTTCATTCTTTCATAACAAGGAGATGTTCTTAATGGTCTTGCAGCTGGTCTTTCCTCATCAGGATAATGAACAATAAAAACGTGGCTATAAGCCTCTTCATTTTTTGCTTTTAAATAAGATTTGGTTGCATAATTTCCGTAACGTCTAGGTTCAACACCAAGCATATCAATTGTTGGTTCTCCATCAACAATCCACTCTGCTAGTTGCCAACCTGCACCACCAGCAGCTGTGATACCAAAACTATGCCCCTCATTAATCCAAAAATTTTTCAATCCCCAGGCTGGACCAACTATTGGATTGCCGTCTGGCGTATAACAAATTGCTCCATTGTAAACTTTTTTAACTCCAACCTCACCAAAAGCAGGAACTCTGTGAATAGCACCTTCAATATGAGGTGCCAGTCGATCTAAATCTTCTTGAAATAATTCGTATTCTGAGTCTTTTGATGGTCCTTCAACATAACAAGCTGGAGCACCATCTTCATAAGGACCTAAAATTAATCCTCCTGCTTCTTCTCTCATATACCATCTGCTATCACTATCTCTTAAAACACCCATCTCAGGTAATCCTGCTTTTTTTCTTTTTTGAATTTCTGGATGAGGTTCTGTCACGATATATTGATGTTCAACAGGTATTACTGGAATATCTAATCCAACCATTTCACCTGTTTGACGTGCAAAATTTCCTGAGCAAGAAATAACATGTTCACATTCAATTGAACCTTTATCAGTCTCAACTACCCAACCACTTTTTGTTTGTCGGATTGCTGTAACAGCAGTATTTCTATAAATCTCTGCTCCTCTATTTCTTGCACCTGCGGCTAAAGCTTGAGTTAAATCAGCTGGCTGAATATATCCATCTTCAGGGTGTTGAATTGCGCCAATTAAATCATCAGTATGACATAAAGGCCAAATTTCTTTTACTTGTTGTGGTGTTAAAAATTTTACATCAACACCAATTGTTTTAGCAACACCAGCATACTGATGATATTCATCCATTCTATCTTTGGTACTTGCTAAACGAATATTTGAAACAACACTAAAGCCAACATTTTTCCCGGTCTCTTCCTCTAATGTTTTATAAAGATTAACTGCATACTTATGCAATTGACCAACCGAGTAACTCATATTAAACAGCGGAAGTAATCCTGCTGCATGCCAAGTTGATCCAGATGTAAGTTCTTTTCTCTCAACTAAAACAACATCAGACCAGCCTTTTTTTGCTAAATGATAAAGAGCACTTACTCCAACGACGCCACCACCAACTACAACCACTTTAGTTTTTGATTTCATTAAGCGATTCCTACTAAATTTTTATTCATAACGAAACAAAATTGTCATTTTTAATCATATGGAGCTCCCTAATGGGATTGGGCTGGAGACCATAGTTGTTAGCCAGCAATCTTTGAGTGGACCTTCTGTTTCATACTTTTCAACTTGCCAGTTAAACTTATGATAGATTTTATCTTTATCTAAAAGGATCACTTCAAATTGAGCCCAATTTTCACCACTTCCAAGCTTTGTTATGGTGTGACTTAAGTGATTGATCATCATTTGATAAGAATCTCCTTTAATCATTCTTTTAAATTTATCTAAAGGTCCAGTAACTTTTTTATTATTAGGATGGGCAAAGTTCCAAGTCTGCTCTATACCGCTATCCTTATAAATAAGGTCATTATTTTGAAGTCCTGATAATTGAATTTCTATAACTCTATCAGGTTTGATATCACTATTGGGTTTTAGTAATTCTGCCTTTGCTATTGTTATAAAAATAAAAAAAATAAAAAGAGCATTTGATATTATTTGAATTTTTTTAATCATTTTCCAAAAATTATTGATTTTAGTCTTGTAGAACAGGAAAGGCTTGACGTATTTTTAAGAAATGTTTTTGATATTCCATTTTGGTACATCTATCCTCGATATATTCAATTTTGTTTTTAATAACTAATTTTTTTGCTTGTTCATTTTTAATTCCAAGCTGTAACCACAAAACTTTTGCTTTAATATTAACTGCATCTTTTGCAATATCTAAAGCTTCTTTTGAGGGTCTAAATACATTTACTATATCAACTTTATCTTTAATATCGGTAATTTTACCACACACGTCTTCTCCTAAAATTTTTTGACCTTCAGCTTTAGGATTTACAGGGTAAACTTTAAAACCATATTTCTGCATATATTTCATGACAATGGTTGATGCTTTTGTAGGATCATTGCTCACTCCGACCATTGCGATCTTTTTATATTTTGAAAGGATTTCTTTTATATCATTCATTGTTTATTTTGGATTTTTTGCTTACAGAACTCTTTAGCTTCTTCAACTGTCATAGGGGTATCTAACTTTTTACTCCCAGCAATACATGCTTCAATTGCTTTATTTTGATTATGGCCTCTAAAGTTATAAATAATAATTATTCCAATTATTAAAAAAAAAATAAGTAAAATATTTTTTTTCATTATTTATTTTTCCATTTAGGCTTTCTTTTTTCTAAAAAAGCTGAAATCCCTTCTTTAGCATCCAAAGCCATCATATTTACCGTCATCATTTTGCTGGTATGAGCATACGCTTTTCTAAGAGGCATCTCTAATTGTTTATAAAATGTTCGTTTACCAATTTTAATTGTTAGATTTGATTTAGATGCAATCTTTTTTGCAATTTTTAAGACCTCATTATTTAATTTAGATTTTGAAAAACAATCATTAATTAAACCGATTTCTTTTGCAAAATTTGCTTTAATTGGCTCGCCTGTAAGCAACATTTTCATCATTGGTTTTTTATTAATTTTTCTACTAACAGCAACCATTGGTGTACTACAAAATAATCCAATATTTACGCCAGGAGTTGCAAATAATGCATCTTTAGTACTATAAGCTAAATCACAACTAGCAACTAACTGACAACCAGCTGCATAAGCTGCACCATGCACTTTGGCAATTACAGGCTTGTTACCCTCAACTATTTGAAGCATTAGCTTAGAACAAAGATTAAATAATTTTTGATATTTGTTTCTTACCTTTAAATTTTTTACTTCTTTAAGGTTATGACCTGCACTAAAACCTTTTCCAGCACCCTCTATAATGATTACTTTTGTTTTTTTGTCTTGATCAAGTTTTTTTAGAACTTTAATTAGATCATTTAAAGTTTTAAAAGATAATGAATTATATGTTTTAGGATCATTAATTAGAACTATAGATATACCGCTGGATAAGTTCTTCACTAATATATTCATCAAAAATTCTATTTGAGTTTGCCTTCTTCTCTCATTTTGGCTCTTATCTTCGTTGCCGATATTTTTTGTATTTCTTCTGACAACACTATCTCTTCAATTTTATATCCAACCCCTCTACCATAACAAATATTTGTAATATTAGGGACTAACATAATTTTAAAACGACCTTCAAACTCTGGATTAAGTCTATCTTCTATATTTTTTTTAACTGTATCAAAATCGAAAGGATTATCATCTACACCTTGTACATCTCTTATTTGAATACAAACTTGTCCTGTTTTTTTAATAATTTCTTTAAATAAGGTGTAATGGCCATCGTGAAATGGTTGCCATCTTCCTAACATTTGTGCTGTTGGCTTTTTATTATCCCACTGATATGTCATTGTACTATATCCTTATATATTTTTGGTGCCCAATTTTTAGCATCTTGTGTGGTAACATGAAAGTTATACTTGTCTGGTTTGACAAACATCTTATTGGTATCTTCAAATCTACCTTCTTTTATAGTATCAACCCAAATAACGTAATCTGAGGGAAATAAGCTTCTGGCCTCAGGGGTTGGACAGATAAAATCTGCAATTACATAGTTATTGTCTTCTCGAAGTTTTAAAGCAAAATCAGCCATCCTTTTTGCCTGTCTTTTTCTTCCTTCTTCAGAAAAATCCCAATCACTTGCCTCTCTTCTTACCTCATCTGCATTAAGCCTTTTTGCATTTAATAATGGTGCAAGCTCATTAGCCAAGGTTGTTTTTCCTGATCCTGGTAGACCCATTATTAAGATAATTTTCATTAATTTATTTCGTTTGGTTATTAGGCAATAAACAACTTGAGATTATATTACACGATTAATTTCTTTGACAGCATTTTCAAAAAATATAATCATTATTAGATGAATTTTTCTTTAGAAATTGGACCTCAGACAGATCTGGATACTGTCCCTGCTGTAAAAGATATTTATATCACTATGCTACCTGGGGGAGATTATAAAGAGACGGCTCAACAAGCAGTTGAGTTGGTAAAGAAAGGTTTCAATCCAGTTCCGCATTTTCCAGCAAGATCAATGCAAGATGAAAAACAACTAAAAGATTATGTTTCTAGATGTAAAGATGGTGGAGTCAAACAAGTTTTAGTTATAGGAGGAGGAAGAGAACCGATGGGAAAATTCGATAGCTCTTTTCAACTTTTGGAGACTGGTTATTTTGAGAAGATGACGATAGGAATCGCTGGACACCCAGAGGGGAGTCCTGATATATCCGATTCAGATTTAGAAAAAGCTATGAAAGACAAAAAGCCTTACGCTGATTATATTGTAACTCAATGGTTACTAGATCCTCAGCCAATTATAGACTTTATTTCTAAACAAAGTGTACCAGTGCATGTGGGAATTACTGGGCCTCTAAAAATATCTAGCTTAATAAAGTTTGCTAATATAGTTGGTGCAAAAAATTCCTTAAATTTTCTTAAATCTAACTTTAGTAAGGCGTTAGATTTATTAAAACCTAAAGACCCTAATGATTTAATTGGGAAAATTAAATCGCACACTGATTTTTTCCACATTTATACATTCGGCGGCTTGAAGGAAACTAACAAGTGGTTGAAGGAGAATAGTTATGTCTAAAGAATTTGACTATACTAATTTAAAGCATGTTACTTCTGTAGATCAATCAGATCGAAAAGTACCATATAACTTAAGACAAAGTGGGCCAACAAAAGTTGAAATGTTAATTTCAACAAGAGTAAGAAAATCACCTTATTGGCATTTATCTATGCAAGCAGGTTGTTGGAGAGCGACAGTTTATAATCGTATTTATCATCCAAGAGGTTATGTAAAACCAGAAGACGGTGGTGCAATGGTTGAATATGATGCAATTGTTAATCATGTAACTATGTGGAATGTTGCAGTTGAAAGACAAATTCAAGTAAAGGGTCCAGATGCAGAAAAATTTGTTGATTATGTAATCACAAGAGATGCAACAAAAATTTCACCAATGAGAGCAAGATACGTTATTTTGTGTAATGCTTATGGTGGGGTTTTAAATGATCCAATTCTTTTAAGAATTTCTAAGGATGAGTTTTGGTTTTCACTATCAGATTCTGATATTGGTTTGTACTTACAAGGTGTTAATGCAGATGGAAGATTCAATTGTACCATTGAAGAAATTGATGCTTGTCCTGTTCAAATACAAGGTCCAAAATCAAAAGCTCTAATGAAAGATTTGTTAGGTGATCAAGTTGATTTAGAAAATATGCCGTTTTATGGTTTAGCTGAAGTAAAAGTTGCTGGGCGAAGTTGTGTGATTTCTCAATCGGGTTTTTCTGGAGAAGCTGGTTATGAGATTTATTTAAGAGATGCAACTTTATATGCTGATGACATGTGGAATGCTGTGCTTGAGGTTGGAAAAAAACACCAGTTAATGGTAATTGCACCTGCTCACCACAGAAGAATCCAGGCTGGCATTTTGTCTTGGGGTCAAGATATGGATCAACAACACAATCCTTATCAATGTAACTTGGGTTATCAGGTTTCATTATCTGGTAAAGGTGAATGGAACAAAACTTCTGACTATGTTGGTAAAGCGGCTCTAGAAAAAATGGGTAAAGAACTCAGGGATGGAAAAAAACCATACAAGCTTCAATTAGTCGGACTAGAGTTGGGTGGAAAACCTATTGATGATTATGCGCCAGATTTTTGGCTAATATCACATGAGAGTGGTGGAGATCCAGTTGGTTTCATTACTTCACCCTGGTGGCATCCTGAAAAGAAAACAAACATTGCAATGGGATATGTTCCTTTTGATGGGACATTAAATGCAAATGGATTTCCAAAAGGTAAGGTCGGAACTAAATATAAAGTTCATTTACCCGAAAAATACTCTGTTACTCCAGGTAAGCCTGTAGATGCAGTTATAGTCGATATTCCATTTAAAGAATCTTTCAACGCAAATACAAGAGAAGTTTCAAAAGGTTAATCTGATTTTGGGGGAGTTTACTCCCCCATCATCTTAAATGACAAAAGGTTTCTTAATAGTAATTTGCATTATTATAGCTATTGCTTTAATAATATTCCCATTAATCGTATCTTACAAAGAGCAAAAAAATAAAAAAAAATAAATGTTCGGTGAATTTCTAAGTATTATTTTAAGATCTATCAAACTAGATAAATCACTTTATTCCGATAATAAAAATTTTGGTGAAGCCTCAGTTTATTTTGCAGGTATCATTATGATTTTAGATGGAATAGCTGGTGCGGTTGCTGCAAACACAGTTTTCAAAACAGCTGTGGCGATGTCAGGAGTGACTGCAATATTAACTTGGTTTGTTTGGGCAATATTAATCTTTGTTATTGGGGTTAAACTATTTCCTGATAAAAATAGTAAAGTTCCATTTAAAAAAGTATTAACAGCAGTTGGTTTCGCTCACGCACCTGGTCTGTTAAGATTTTTTGCTGTTACACCAGAATTAATGATACCCATAATTTTTCTTACACAATTTTGGATATTTGCTGGATTAATTATTTCGACGCGACAAGTTCTTAATCTTAAATCCAATTTAAAATCATTTGGAATAGTCTTTATGTCATTTTTGATTATTGTCTTTTTATCTATTTCATTTGTGATAAGTCGAATGAACGCTTTACCGATCAATCATATTTAGATTGGAAAAATTGTCTTAGAAACTCTACAAGACTTACAAATTTTAAAACCAGTTAGAATTAAGTTTTGAGTTACACTTTCATGCTGTTCTTTACATTCATCACAAATATCATCTAAATCTTTTAAATTTTTTTCTATTTCTTTATCTTCAGTCATTATCAGTCAAACCAGCTCCCGCTGCACCTTCTTTTAAACTATCAGTTTCCTCTACAAATGTATCCTCTGCGAGTTTGTAGAGATTTTTCCAATCTTGATCTGAAAAATTATCTTCATTGTTTAAAAAACTTATTTCTACTTTTTTTGCTAATATTGGCATTTCTTTATCCCAAATATTAGATGAGATACTCAAATTAAAATTCAATAAAAATTTACAATCATCAAATGAAATTAATAATTTTTTCCCAATTATTTCTGAAGCTCTACTCAAAAAAGATAAAAGCAGCAATGGATAAGCAAGATTTTCAACTGAGCACTTTTTTAAAGTCTCGATATTTTTTACTTGATCAATAAAATTAATACCTAACATAATTGGACAAAAAGATGATCCATTTGATTTGTTAATCTTACTGATTAGTTTTACCTCTTCAAAATTTTCTTTTTTTTTATTTTGATAGTATTGATTAAGATGTTTGATCGCTGGAAAACCAAATAATTCAGAGAATCTTATAGATTTCCCAACTTCCTCTGCTATACCCCATGAATAACCGGCAGCTCGACTTGCCCTCTTAGCTGTAGTTTCTATCTCACTTAAGGATTTCATAGTTTAAGAGTGAGTTTTATAAACCCATTGCTCATCATAATCTTTTAACTCATTTGGAAGCGGCGCACCTTGAAACATGCATATCCTCAACCACTTGTCAGATCTTGGATCAAACTTTAAAGCCCCAAAAAAAGATAACTTTAATCGCAACATGTCAATTGGAACTAATTTTTCTCCAATAGTATTATCTTGAATTTCTGAATATGGAAATTTTTCAATAATGAAGGCCCTTCTGACAACATGTCTTAAATCAGAATTATCAATTAAAAATTCATTAATCTTTAAATTATCTTTTAAAGGTAATAGTCTTTCATATAGTTTTTTTATATCTCTAGCTATTGCCAAGGGTTGCTCTAAATCTGCACCATTTTCCTCAAAACGATTAGCTAATCTTGGTTCTTCTTTATTTTTTGAAATAAACCAAAATTTCTGATTGCTCTCTTCCATATTGAAATTAATTTTTAAAATATCCGAATATTTATTTTCTAAAATCTTTTTTAAATCTCCTACATTACGTTCAGTTGGAATATTAAAGTATTTTTCTTCCTCAGAGCTCATTTGCGCAACCAACGGCTGAACTATATCACCAAATGGCTCCATCATTATTGAGACAACGTATTCTATGCACTCTTCACAAGTTTCTTTCTCTAGCCAAAGATAAATTTCATTAAAAGGAAAATTTTTTTGAAAATCAAATTCATTTTCTAAGAAATTGATGAATTTTTTAATATCTTTGAGCAAAAGTTTAATTTTTTTGAGTTGATATTCACTCTCTGTATTCCAGCTAGTTATATTTTTAATAGAACTTTTCACACATTCTTTAAATAAATCTCTATCTTGTGATTTAACAATTTTAATTTCTCTTATTTTTTTAAGTGCAATTTCTCTACTAAGTATCCAATTATTTAATAAAGTTGGATGATTAACAATAAATGGGGCCATACCTAGTCCAGTAGAATTTCCTATACCCAAATTTCTACAAATTTTAGGATCTAGTTTAACAGCTGAATTAGGATTTTTATTTTTTGCAACATGATTAACTTGATCAAAAGTAAATTGTCTAACTAAATAAACTAACATCATCTCTAATCTGAATGGTCCGTTAATTTCCTCTCTATTTTTAATTCTGAATCGATCTGCTAAACCAAACTTACCTGATCCATAAACTGCAGTTGTTCTGTATAAATATCCAACTTTTTCAAGTAGCTCTAAATCAGGTTGGTTTCCATTGCTTAAACTTTCAACAACATGATCAAATACCCTAATAGATTTATTTGCTCTAGATAATGTTAGCTCTTTGTAAGACAACCTACCGACTTCCTGTTTTGGAACTTCATTTCTTAATCTGTCAATATCTTCTTTTAAAGGTAATCCATCATGTAACGTAAAAGCTGCATCCCATTTAGTTGCTATTACTCTATCTGATCTTTCATCATCATTAATTTTGTTCGCATAACAGATTAAAGAATAAACTCTGTCTTTTTTTTTAAATGAATATACTGCAGTGCCATAACCCTCTTGGTCTAAATCAAACAAGTCTCTATTATATTGCCAATCCTTAAATTCACTTAAAAAACTTCGTAAAAAAGATAATCTTGATTGATGAAATGAACCAAGTCTTGATAACTTCATTATGATGTTTGGATCTCTTAATTCTATATTCATATTTAAATAGTTTTATAAAAGTTATACCAATTGTTACCTAGTATTCCATTAGTCTCAGTCTCTGAAAAACCAACCTTTTTTAAACCTGCCTCTAAGTTTTTAAAACCTCTTGCATCCTCAAACCAATTAGGCTGTTTAGGAAACCCTGGTTTATTTTTAGAGCCTTCTCCATAATTTCTATTTTTTGACCAAGTTCCATTTCTCATCCATTCAACAACTTCATCCGGTTGGTTTAAACAAAGATCTGATCCTATACCAATATTATTGATATCCATTATTTCTGCTGTTTTCGCCACCATTTCACAAAAGCTTTCTAGAGAACAATTGGTATTATCCTTAAGATGATGCGGGTATAAAGACAAACCTAATATTCCTCCGCTTTCACTTAAAGTTTTTAATAACTCAGAAGACTTATTTCTTTTGGCTGCGTGCCAAAAAGATGGGTTTGCATGAGTGATTGCTATAGGTTTTTCACTAAATTCAATTGCATCAAAAGTACTTTTTTCAGCTGAATGGGACATATCTACAACAATACCCACTCTATTCATTTCTCGGATAACTTCCCGTCCAAAATTAGTTACCCCACTATCATTTTTTTCATAACAACCTGTCGCTAACAATGATTGATTGTTGTAAGTGAGTTGCATAAATCTACATCCAAGACTATGAACTTTTTCAACTAAATTAATATCATCTTCTATTGGAGAGCAATTTTGAAAACCAAAGAAAATTGCAGTTTTATTCTCATTATTGGCTTTTTCAATATCTTTAAAACTTTGACCTAAAAAAATTAAATCTGAATTTTCTTTTAATAAAATTTCCCACTTCTTAATTTCATTTTGAAGTTCGTCAAAGTCTTCATGATAGACTATTGTAACATGAACTGCATCTAGACCAGCCTCACGATTAATCTCAAAAACTTTTCTTGACCATTTACAATATTGAAGGTTATCGATTTTAAATTTCATTTTGGTTATTTTTGATTAACCATACCAAGTTGTTTTTTAAATACTATTTATTTTATTGAAATTTTAATCTAATTTTGAAATAAATATTCTGCAGATAAATCATGAAAAAGAATAAAAATCTCAAAGTTGCAATCGTCATGGGAAGCCAATCAGACTTCAAAACTATGAAATTATCAGCAAATATACTAAAAAAAATGGGTGTTCGATTTGAAACTAAAATTATATCTGCCCACCGTACTCCAAAAAGAATGTATGAATTTGCAGAGAGCGCATCAAGAAATAATATTGGAGTAATCATTGCTGGTGCTGGTGGATCAGCACATTTACCTGGTATGATTTCAGCTATAACCTCAATTCCAGTTTTAGGTGTTCCAGTTGAAAGTAAAAAGCTAAAAGGACTTGATAGTTTATTATCAATAGCACAAATGCCGAAAGGGATACCTGTTGGAACTCTTGCAATCGGAGAGGATGGTGCCATTAATGCTGCTTTATTGGCTGCAGCTATAATTGCAAACAGCAATCCTGCTGTAAAAAAGAAATTAAATAATTGGCGTTTATCACAAACTAGATCAGTAAAAAAAAATCCAAAATAAAAGATGTCAATAAAAAATTTGGGTATAATTGGTGGCGGTCAACTAGGAAGCTTACTAGCTGTCGCGGCTAAAAAGTTGAATATCAATACAACAATCTATTGTGATGATATTGATGCTCCAGCTCAAAATTTTTGTAACAAGTTTATTTATGGCAAATACGATGACAAAGTCAAAATGCAAGAGTTCATAAAAGAAATTGATGTAATTACTTATGAGTTTGAAAATATACCTTATGAAACTTTAAATGAAATGAACAGAGTAAAACCAGTTCTACCAAAGCCATCGGTAAATAGATTAATTCAACATCGAATTGCAGAAAAAGATTTTGTAAACAAACTCAATATTAGAACTACTAAATACGCGTTAATAGAAAGTAAATCTGATATGGAGCCATTAGGAGATTTCTTACCTGGAATTTTAAAAACTACTACAATGGGTTATGATGGTAAGGGCCAATACCCGATTAAAAAAATTGAAGATATCAATAACTTGAATATTGATTTTTCAAAAGGATATATACTGGAAAAATTAGTAAAACTTAAAAAGGAGATATCTGTCATTATTACTAGATTTGGGAACAATAGTTATGAAATATATGAGCCGATAGAAAATACTCATGAAGATCAGATATTGAAGCATTCAATAATACCAGCTGAAATCAGTAAAAAAATATTTGATGAATCTAAAGATTGGTCAATCCGGATTGCAGAGGAATTAAAATACATAGGAACGCTTTGTGTTGAATTTTTCATTGATAGAAATGAAAATCTTTATGTTAACGAAATAGCTCCTCGAGTTCACAATTCTGGCCATCTAACAATTAATGCTTTTAATATTAGTCAATTTGAAAATCATGTAAGAGCAGTCTGTTCGTTAGAAAAAATTCCACTCAAAAAAATATCAAATGCAAAAATGGTGAACCTAATAGGAAGTCAAATCAAACCCTATAGAGGAAACTTTAAATTAAATGAAAATGAATTTTTCTTTGATTATCAAAAAAAAGAGATAAAAGATAAAAGAAAAATGGGCCACATAACAACTTTAATATAAATGCTTAAATCTATTGAGGGAAATTTTGATAACTCAGAGGTTAATAAACTTCTGACAAAACATTTTATAGAACTAAGAGCAGCATCACCCGAGGGGAGTGCTCATGTTCTAGATATTCCAGGGTTAAAAGTTCCATCAATTAAATTCTGGAGCCTTTGGGAAAATGATAAAATATTTGGTTGTGGGGCATTAAAGTTTTTAGACAAAGATCACGGTGAATTTAAATCAATTAGAATTCATGATGATTTTAGAAACCAAGGCAATGGTATCAAAGTCATCAAACATCTTATTGATGAAGCTAAGAAATTAAAAATTAAAAGAATTAGCTTAGAGACTGGTGCTGGAAAATTTTTTGATCCAGCGAGAAAATTATTTAAAAGATGTGATTTTACACCTTGCAAACCCTTTGCCCATTATAAAGAAGATGTTAATTCTATCTATTTAACTAAGCTAATTAACCACGAATGATAAAAAAAAGTCTAATTGTGCACTAAATTTGTTGACAAAACCCTAATATTTATAAACAAAGCCAACATTACTTAATTATAAGTAATAAATTAATATAACAATAAGTAAGAAGAAAAAATATGAGTCTACAAGGAAAAGTAAAATGGTTCAATCCAACTAAAGGTTTTGGTTTTATTGAACGTGACGACAAAGAAAAAGATGTGTTTGTACATGTTTCAGCTGTAAGAGATGCTGGTATGAACGGTTTAGATGAGGGTCAAGCTTTGACTTTCGATGTTGAAGATGGTCCTAAAGGTCCTTCAGCAGTTAACTTAAAAACTGCATAATTTTCACATAAATTAATTGGCTATAAATTTAATTAATTTTTTAATTAAGAATTAATTTATTTTTATAGCCAATGAACTATTCTACAAACAAAATTTAGAAAATAATTTATGATTGGCATTTTAGGTGGAATGGGTACCCAGGCAGGTTTAGATTTTTGTAATAAGCTGGCAATTTTATATAGAGGTAAGATCGATCAAGATTACCCTTTGTTTATGCTTTATAACAAATCAAATATTCCTGGTAGACCTGAATCGATTGGTATCCATACCGGTAAACTATCAAATAAAATAAGTAATAAAAAAACTAAACAAAAATATTTATCTGTTTTAAAAAGTTTAATTTATGGTTGTAATCTTTTAAAAAAAAGTAATTGTAAATTTATAGTCATACCCTGTAACACAGCCCATTATTGGTATGATGACTTAAAAAAACGAATTAACTTACCGATAGTAAATATGCCTAAGGAAGTTTTTATGCATGCTAAAAAAAAATGTAGAAAAAATTCCTCTATTGGTTTGCTCGCCACAGAAGGAACTTTAAAAACAGGTGTTTATAATAAGTTTTTTGATAAAGATTATGATTTAGTGTTTCCTAATAATTCTATTCAAAGTAAATCAGTAAACAAAGCTATCAGGCTTGTAAAAATGGGAAAAGTGAAACTAGCGAGCAAAGCTATTAAGCCAGCAATTAATTATTTAATCAAAAAAAAATGTAAAAAAATTATTCTTGGTTGTACAGAGCTCCCTATTGCTATTTTTGCCTATAAACCATTTAAGACAATTAAATCATCAAAAATATTTTTAGACCCAAATTTGATTTTAGCTAACGCTGCTATGAGGAAATATCAAAATAGATAATGCCATCTAAAGAAAAGCCTTATGTCTTACTCGTTGCAGAAGCAATTTACTCAAAAGTTTGTGAGATTAAGAAAAAAAATCCTGAGCTGACAACAATCAACGCAATTGAAAACTTTATTGGAACAACAACCTACAATGATATAAGTAGTGGAAAATTCCATGATGAACTTATTGAAAAGGTATCAAAAAAGAAGGTGCCTGAAGAAACTCTAAGATTACTTCATATTCAAAAAGATTTATCAGTTAAGCAGTTAATTCAATATCCTGAACTATATTATGCAAAGAGCCATTACCCTCTTGAAATTTCTCAAAGAGCTTTCGATCATTTGTGGAGAATGTGTGAAAGTTATGAATTATGGTGTAAAGAGACAAAACAAAACAAATTAATAATACTTAATATTGTAGATTAAATAACTTATAAGAACTGGAATGGTCAGAATATTTCCACTTATATTTGTTTTACTTTGGTCTTCTGCCTTTATCACAACAAAACCAATTATTGATAATAGTGATCCTTTCACAGCTCTAGCCTTCAGATTTTTTTTTGTCGCTGTGGGTTTTTTGTTGTTTTCAATTTACCTTAAACAATCAATATTGATTAAAAAAAGATATCTGATTGAGTCAATGTTTAGCGGTATCTTATTTCATGGGTTATATTTAGGAGGAGTTTTTTATTCGATTTCAATTGGGATGCCAACTAGTTTAGCTGCTTTAATCGTGACACTTCAACCAATTTTAACAAATATTTTGAGCGGACCGCTTTTAAATGAGAAAGTTACATCACAGCAATGGGTAGGAGTTTTATTGGGTTTTGTTGGTGCTTCTTTAGTACTAGGGATAGATGTTGGTTCAGGTATTCCTCTAATTGGTTTGATTGCAACTTTAATTGCATTGTTATCTATAACATTTTCTACCATTTGGCAGAAAAAATTGAGTAATAACTTACCATTATCCGTTAGTAATTTTTACCAAGCATTGGGTGGTTGTTTATTTCATGTATTAATAATTATTTTTTTTATAGAGCCCTACATCTATTTTACAAAAACATTTATTATAGCAATGAGTCATCAAATTTTTCTTGTTTCCTTTGGTGCATTTACAATATTGATGTTTTTAATAAAAAAAAATTCAGCTAGTAAAACAGTTTCTGTTTTTTTTCTAATACCAGCAACCTCTGCAATTATGGCTTGGCTTTTTTTAAATGAAACTCTTACGAATATAGATGTTGTTGGTTTTTTAATAGCGTCGGTGGGTGTTTATATTGCAACAAGAAATTAATAACTAATTACTTTGATAACCAAATTCTAATGAGCTATCTGTTATTGAATGATGCAAAGACTCTCCAAAGCTTCTTAATCCAAAAATTCTAACTTTTCTTGGATTGTTAGAAATAAAATCAATCGTAATTGATATTCCGTTATAAATTGAATTTGTGCAATCACCCTCATTAAATTTATCAATATTTATAGGACATCCCTTTTTTAAAACTTCATTAACAAGATCACCTTGAATTTCAATTATTGTTCTTGAATGCGATAAATCAGTAATTGCAAAATTACTTTCATCAAATTGTTTTCCATCTTTTAAAAGTAAATCTATTTTAGAAGATATAACTATCCAATTCTTTGGTCCCATCCATAAAATTCTAGTATCTGAATTTGAAGAGGATTTTAAAGTCGAAGGTAATTTCAAGTTATCAACCTTTATATTTGAGATATCTGAACTTGAATTTTTGTATTGGACTATTTGGAATATTAAAACATTCTTCAATTCTGAAATCTTTAATAAGTCTTTCTCATTTTTATTTTCAATATCACCAAATTTTCCATTTTGATGTACATTATTTAAAGAAGAAATTTGCTTCACGATCTTACTCTCTTTCCTTCATGGTCTACATAATGTGAGGACATAACTTCAACTTCAATAGAAGTATTTTTAAGTGGAGAGACCGCAAAAAGCTTTTTTCCTATCATATTTTTTCCATCTTTTAATATTGCAAGAGAAAAAGGATTATTGTTCTCAACACTCCAACAAGATGAAGAAACGTGACCAAGTTTAGGATTTGGAAGTTTTGCATTTTTATTTTCAACTAAATGAGATCCCTCTGGAATACTTGATTTCCTGTCTAATGGGACTAAACCAACAATTTTTTGTCTATCCGCTTTATTAAATGCTTCTTTAGCTAAAGATCTCTTTCCAATAAAATCTTTTTTCTTTGATACTAAACCTTCTAACGAAACATCATAAGGTATAGTTCTTCCATCTAGTTCTGGTCCAGCTACGTGACCCATCTCTATTCTTAGGGTCGATAATGCTTCTGTACCATAAGGTTGGATATTAAATTCTTCACCAATTTCAATTATTGTTTCCCACATAAATAATCCAAAATCAGACTCAACATTTATTTCGTAAGCAAGTTCACCTGAAAAAGAAATTCTAAAAATTCTTGCTTTGACACCAAATAAGTCTCCCTCTACATATCCCATAAAAGGAAGTGCCTCGTTGCTAACATCTATTTTAGGAAAAAGCTTTGCTAACAAATCTCTTGATTTAGGTCCTGCGATCGCCGCACCAGCCCATTGTTCAGTTGTTGACACCACATTAACATTTAATTCTGGCCAAACAATTTGTAAGTAATATTCCAAATGCGATAATACATTCGCCGCTTGAGCTGTTGTCGTTGTCATATGATAATGATTTTCTGAAATTCTGGTTGTTGTCCCATCATCCATCACAATTCCATCTTCCCTGAGCATTACTCCATATCGGGCTTTACCTACTGGAAGTTTTAACCATGCGTTTGTGTAAACTCTATTTAAAAACTCTGCAGCATCTGGACCTTTAATATCAATTTTCCCTAAAGTTGTTACATCACAAACACCCACGTGATCTCTAACGTTTTTTGCTTCTCTTTTTGATGCCTCAAATAAATTTTCATTTCCTCTTTTGTAATACCTTGGTCTTTTCCAAGCACCAGCATCTACCCAGACAGCATTATTTTTTTCATGCCAATGGTGCATTGGTGTTTTTCTTGTAGGCATATATTCTTTGCCTATCTCTCTTCCAACTATTGTACCGATGGTAACTGGTGTAAAAGGCGGTCTAAAAGTAGTGTGACCTACTTGAGGAACAATTTTTTTTTCAACATTTGCAACTAATTGTAATCCATTTAAATTACTTGTCCTTCCTTGGTCTGTTGCCATTCCCAACGTTGTATATCTCTTAACATGTTCAATTGATCTATAGCCTTCTCTTAAAGCAACCTCTATATCAGAAACTGCTACGTCATTTTGGAAATCTACAAATCGTTTATAATTTTTACCTTTAGGGAGTGGGGAACACCAAAATTTATCATGAGCACTATATTTTCGTTCATTAGTATTAGGAATTTGTATTTTTTCATCTTTTTTAGTTATGCTTTTGGAAACTTCTGACCCAGTATTAAAACTGTTTTTTAAGGTATCTTGTAATGTAAATGTTCCATTAGCAGCACCTAAAGAATGTTCATTTTGTTTTGATTTGTCAGGTACAAAAGCGTCTATCGAGTCATTAAATTTCAGTTTATTACCTGATTGAGATGCTAAATGAACAGTTGGTGTCCAAAATCCAGATACACAAATAGAGTCACAATCTATTTGTTCTGTATTATCAAAATCTATCTTCTCTTTATTTAATTTCCCAATTGTTGCTGATTTTACTTTTTTATATCCATGAGCAACTATCACTGCATAAGAAAACTTTATCTTTATATCTAAATCTTTAGCTTCATTAATTAACTCAGAGTTTTGATCCTCTCTAGTATCTAAAACTATTGGATTAACACCATTCTTTTTAAACTCAATAGCTGTTTCATAGCCGCTATCGTTATTAGTGAAAATAATTGGTTTTTTACCAATTAGAACACCATAAACTTTCATATATTCTTTTGCAGCAGCTGAGAGAAAAACTCCCGGTGTATCATTATTTCCAAAAACAATTGGTCTTTCAATAGATCCTGTTGATAGCAATACTTCTTTTGCTCTTATATACCAAAGTCTTTGTCTTGGTGTGTACTTAGGTTTTTTTTCTAAATGATCTCCTGTTCTTTCAAACATCACCATCATGTTGTGATCATAGTATCCAAAAACTTGGGATCTATTTTTTACAATAACATTAGGCATCTCTTTTAATTCAGATATAATTTTTTCTGACCAATCTTTTCCAGATAAGTTATCTATTGTGACATCATCTGTTAAAAGCGTACCTCCATATCTGGGTTTATCCTCTGCTAATATTACTTTTGCTCCATTTTTAGCGGCCGCATAAGCACTTGCTAAACCAGCAGGTCCAGAGCCAGTAACTAATAAATCACAATATTCATATTTATGCTCATATCTCTCTTTATCTTTTTCTAGAGGAGCAATTCCTAATCCCGCTGCTTTTCGAATAAAAGGCTCATACACTTTGTACCAAAAACTTTTAGGCCACATAAAAGTTTTGTAATAAAAACCAGCAGGAAAAAAGCGATTTAAGAAATTATTTATTGCTCCAATATCAAAATTTACTGATGGCCAACAATTTTGACTAGTTGCTGATAAACCGTTTACTAGTTCTATTTCAGTTGCGTTAATATTTGGTTCTGAGCAACCATTAATCTCAACTTGCATTTTTGCATTTGGTTCATCAACTCCTGCACCAAAAAATCCTCTTGGACGATGATATTTAAAGCTTCGTCCAATTAAATGTATGCCATTGGCAAGTAGTGCTGATGCCAGCGTATCACCCTCATAACCGATATATTTTTTTCCATTAAATTTAAATTCAATAGGTTTATCTCTATTGATTAAGCCACCAGTATTTAATCTAAAATTTTGTGACATCAAAATTCTTCCTCTGGTTTAAAAGTTCTAAAAATTTCATGAGTAGTTGTATCTCTCTCAACTTTAAACCATTGTCTGCATCCAGCAATATGATGCCACAATTCAATGTGTTTTCCTCTCGGGCTTTTTCTTAGATAAACAAAATTATCCCATTCTTCGTCACTTATTTCTTGATTTAGTTTTGGTCTGGTAATTGTTCCATCACCCCCATAGGCAAATTCTTTTTGAGACCTGTCCCCACAATAAGGACACTTAATATTTAACATTTATGAAATCCAAGTTTTTGTTCCAAGGCCCTTCTCATCTAACAAGTAGCCCTTAGAAAATCTATTTAGACTAAATCCTTCATTTAATTCATGAACTCTATCTTGCGCAATTGTATGTGCAAATGTCCAACCAGAAGATGGGACAGATTTGAAACCTCCATAGCACCAACCACAATTTAAATATAATCCATCGATATGAGTTTTATCAATAATTGGTGAACCATCCATTGACATATCCATTATCCCTCCCCAAGTCCTTAACATTTTCAATCGACTTAAGAATGGAAATAAAGCAACACCACCGGTTAAAACATGTTGTATTGTTGGAAGATTACCTTTTTGTGCATAACTATTATATCCATCAAGATCTCCACCCATTACCATCTCACCTTTATCTGATTGACTAATATAAAAATGTCCAGCACCAAAGGTTACCACTCCATCTAAAACTGGTTTCACTGGCTCAGAAACACAAGCTTGTAATAAATGAGTTTCTATAGGAAGTGTGATATTAAGTTTTTCTGCTAAAACATTTGTGCTGCCGGCTACACACAAACCAATTTTTTTTGATTTAATATCTCCTCTAGATGTTCTCAAACCTGTTATTTTTCCTGCCTCAATATCAAATCCTGTTACTTCACAATTTTGAATTATATCGACACCCATTGAGTCAGCTTGTCTAGCGTAACCCCATGCGACCGCATCATGTCTAGCAGTACCAGCACTTGGTTGTGCTAAGCCTCCAAAAATTGGATACCTAACATCATCAGAAAAATCTGCCATAGGTATAATCTTTTTTACTTCTTCTCTATTTAGTAAAACAGCGTCAATTCCATTTAATCTCATAGAGTTTCCTCTACGAGCATAAGCATTCATTTGTGCATCTGAATGAGCTAAATTTATTATTCCTCTTGGTGAAAACATGACATTAAAATTTAATTCCTGACTCATGTTTCTCCACAAGTTCATTCCAAATTCATTGAACCTAGCATTATCATCATACATAAAATTTGATCTGATAATTGTAGTGTTTCTTCCTATATTTCCTCCACCAATCCATCCTTTTTCAATAACAGCCACATTAGTTATTTGATGTTCTTTAGCTAAATAGTAGGCAGTAGCTAACCCATGGCCACCACCACCAATAATTACAACATCGTATTCTTTTTTAGGTGTAGGATCTTTCCATGCCAAATCCCATTTTTCATGATTAGAAAAAGCATTCTTGATTAGGCTAAATACTGAATATTTTTGCATGATTAAATTTTATAATAATGAATATAAATAGTTCCTATTTTTTTTATATATAATTTTTAGATATTTCCAAAGCTCTTAAAAAGAGATACTAATCGAGCAGTTTTTGTATATTTAAAGAATTTTATGAGTGAAATAAAATCAGACATTCAAATTGCAAGAGAAGCTAAAATGCAACCAATCAAAGACATTTTAGCAAAAATAAATGTTCCTGATGAAAGTTCTGCCTTTAGCCCCATGGGGCGTCACATCGCAAAAATAAATTTAGAATACCTTGATAGTCTCAAGAATAAAAAAGAGGGAAAATTAATTTTAGTGACCGCCATAACTCCTACTCCAGCAGGGGAAGGAAAGACCACAACTTCTGTAGGTCTCAATGATGGTCTCAATAAAATCGGAAAAAAATCTATCGTCTGTTTAAGAGAACCAAGTTTAGGTCCATCTTTTGGTATGAAAGGTGGAGCTGCTGGTGGTGGCTATGCTCAAGTTGTTCCTATGGAACAAATTAATCTTCATTTCACAGGTGACTTTCATGCAATTACATCTGCACATAATCTTTTATCTGCATTGATAGACAATCATATCTATTGGGGAAATAAACTTAATATAGATGTAAGAAGAATTGTTTGGAAAAGAGTTTTAGATATGAATGATAGAGCATTAAGATCAATTAATATTAATCTTGGTGGTGTCGCTAATGGATTCCCAAGGGAAGATGGTTTTGATATTACAGTTGCTTCAGAAATAATGGCAATCTTTTGCTTGGCTAATAATTTGGAAGATTTAGAAAATAGAATTGGAAATATTACTGTTGCTTACACAAGAGAGAAAAAACCAATATATGCTAAAGATTTAAAAGCACAGGGACCTATGACTGTTTTGTTGAAAGAAGCTATAAGACCAAACATAACTCAAACATTAGAAAATAATCCCGCAATAATTCATGGTGGACCTTTTGCTAATATAGCACATGGTTGTAATTCTGTAATCGCAACTAAAGCTGGACTTAAATTAGCTGACTATGTAGTAACTGAAGCTGGGTTTGGTGCAGATCTTGGTGCTGAAAAATTTCTAGATATTAAATGTAGAAAATCTGATTTAAAACCAAGTTGTGTAGTTATTGTTGCTACAATTAGAGCATTAAAAATGCATGGTGGTGTAGCCAAAGATGATCTTAAAAATGAAAACGTTGAGGCACTAAAAAAAGGTTTGGTCAACCTTGAAAGGCATGTTGAAAATGTAAAAAAATTTGGTCTTCCTGTAGCGATAGCTGTAAATCATTTTATAAAAGATACCGACGATGAGGTAAAAGCTTTAGTTGATTTTTGTAATAAATTAGGAATAAAGGCAAGTCTTTGTACCCACTGGGCAAATGGAGGAGAAGGTACAAAAGAATTAGCTTCACATGTTGCTGATTTATGTGAAAAAAATGAAAATAAATTTAAATTTTTATACAAAAGTAAAACACCATTGTTTAAAAAAATTGAAACAATAGCAAAAGAAATTTACAGAGCCGATGAAGTTATTGCTGATACAAAAATTAGAGATCAACTTAAAAGTTTTGAAGAAGCAGGTTATGGAGAATTACCAATTTGTGTAGCTAAAACTCAGTACAGTTTTTCAACTGATCCTAATCTCAAAGGTGCACCTACAGGTCACTCATTACCAATAAGAGAAATAAGGCTTTCCTCAGGAGCTGAATTTATAGTTGTTGTTTGTGGAGCAATAATGACAATGCCTGGATTACCAAGGGTACCAGCAGCAGACTCTATTAAACTTAATAAAAAAGGTGAAATCGAAGGGTTATTTTAATTTAATTCGTTAAGCCAATTTTTAAGCTCTAACATTCTCTTTTCTTTATCTGAAACTGAAATTTCTTTTTTGATAAAAGCAATGTGTTTTTGAACTTCAGTGTCATCTTTAAATACTTTTCTACTTTCAATTAATCTTTCTTTTCTAAACTCAATAAGATTAATCATTTTTTCATAAGTTATTTCTGGATGGTATTGTAGCCCCCAAATTTTTGTCTTATTAACCTCAAAATATAAACCTTGAACTTTATTTATCTTGTTCGAGGCTAAACAAATTCCTTTATCAGGTATTTTTACTACCTCATCAAAATTGAATGCTGGGGAATTAAATTTTTTATCTTTATTTTTATAAAGAGGATGGTTTATTCCATTTTTGTTTATCTCTATTTCATTTGCTATACCAATATGTGAATTATCAGCCTTTTTGACTTGGCCACCTGCTGCTGTGACTGCTACTTGCATACCCCAACAAATTGCCAAAATTTTCCCTACTTTATTTTGACAATTTTTCATGAATTCAATTTGCCTTCTAATTTCTGGAGTATCATTATAAATATTTAAACTACTTCCACCCCAAATAAGACCATCATACAGCTCGAGTCGATCTGATATTAATTGAATATTTTGATCTGAAGAAGGGTTAACAACATCAAATGAAAGATCATCAGTAAAATGGCTTAAGCTGTCCTTTAAGCTTTCTGTATGTGTTTGAATACCATTTTCTGAAAAGCTGTTATTTTCTTCTCTTAAGTTTCCCTCTACAATTAATATTTTTTTCATTCAAACAATTCTCCTGAAATGCTGTGCTGATACATCAGTTTAAGATCCTCTTGATTGATTTTTTTTGGATTACCACTAGTAGATGGATCTTCTAAAGCCATTAGAGATAATTTATTTAAATCTAGTTTGGAACAATCCATAATGTCAGATAGTTTATGGGGAATTGCTAAATCTTTTCTTAAATTCAAAATCCACGATAAAAAACTTTCAAAATTTTTATCTAAATCTAAATAATCACAAATTGAGATAATTTTTTTTTCTATAATAGATTTATTAAAAGTTAATACATACGGCATAAAAATTGCATTACTCAATCCATGATGAATATTATATTGAGCATTAACAGGATGGCTTAATGAATGAATAGCACCTAATCCCTTTTGAAAAGCAGTCGAACCCATTGACGAAGCTGCTAAAAGATTTTGTCTAGCTTCAATATTTTTTCCATCTTGGTATGCAACAACAAGTGAATTTTTAATAAGTTTCATTCCCTCCAAAGCAATACCATCTGCCATAGGATGAAAGTTTGGTGCACAGTATGCCTCAAGATTGTGAGCTAAGGCATCCATCCCTGTTGCAGCAGTTAACCTTGGAGAAAGCTCAATAGTCAATTTTGGATCTAGAATAACAATTGAAGGTAAAATTTTTGGATGAAATATAATTTTTTTAACACCCGTTTTTTTATTGATGATTGCAGATGCTCGACCAGTTTCAGATCCTGTTCCTGCAGTAGTTGGAATTGCAATTATTGGAAAAATATTTTTATCATTAGCTCTTTTCCAATAATCTCCAACATCCTCAAAATCCCAAATGGGTCTACTTTGACCTGACATAAAAGCTATAGCTTTCCCAACATCAATTGCACTTCCTCCACCAATCGTAATTACGCCATCACAATTATTCTGTTTAAATTCTTTCACACCTTCATCGACATTCTCACCAAATGGATTTCCTGTAAAATTTGAAAATAATATTAACTTTTTTAACTTTTTTTTAATTTCACTAATTACCTCCTTAATAAATGGAAGATTTACCAAATCTTTGTCAGTAACAAATAATGGATTGTTAATCTTTAAATTATGGCAAGCTTCACCTAAATCTTTAATTCTATCTTTGCCTACCCAAACTGTTGTTGGATAATTCCAATTAGATTTCATATTTTTTTAAGTGACTGTAAGTTTTCTATTATTCAATATTGCTCTAAATAAACTAATCATTAAAGGAATTTTTTTTTTATTAATTTTTCTCATAATATATGGGGCAATTTCTCTAACTAATTGTTCTCCTTCAACAGTGTCATTAGGCATAAATCTTTTTTTTGCATTTTTAAATGTATATCCTTTTCCTAAGTAACTGCCCATTTTACTATTTCGACCACCCGCAGCGCTAACATATAAATCACCCACACCAGCAAGCCCAAGTGTACTTGTTTCTTTTCCTTTAAAATATTTAGTCAAATATTTCATTTCATTAATTGATCTTTGAAATAAACTTGATGACGTATTTAGACTTTGACCAGCACCTATAATCATTGCATATATATTTTTAATTGCTGAGCAGACCTCAACACCAATAATATCTCTTGAGAATTCATTTAAATAATATTTTGTAGAAATTCTTTTTCCTATTTTTTTCGCAAAATTTATATTTTTATTTGCAATTATTACACTTGTTTGATGTTTTCTCGCCAATTCTTTTGCTAAGCAAGGACCTTTTAAAACTGAAATATTTTTTATCCCAGAAACTTTTTGAAGTTTTTCAGAAATAGTAAAAATTTTCTTACTCCTAGATATATATTTTAACCCTTTGGTAAGAACCAACAAAGGTGTATTAATCTTATTTTTCTTCAACTCTTTACCAATAAAGTCTATTCCAGGTAAACTTAAAGCAATTACTATTAAATCAAATTTTTCTTTTAATAAATCACCAGAATATTTTCGAAATTTAAGTTTTTTTGGCAAATTCATTTTTAATGCAGAATGGTATTTTTTTTTTGAGGATAATTCTTTTATGAATTTTTTTGAGTAAGGCTCAGTAATTACAACATCATTCTTATTTTCCAGGCAGGGAATTGTGAAAGCAGATCCCATGGCCCCTCCTCCAATTATTAAAAATTTTTTCATATTGATTTAAATTCAAAAATATTAATTAAACGAAAATTTAAAATGCAACACATACGTGAAAATTTTCTATGTCAATTTTCATATTAAGTCATTATTTTATTTTAAATTTTAATATTTTGTTAGTAAAATAAACTTAATTTTTATTAAATCTTATGAGTAAAGTGGCTATTATCGGTGCAGGTCCATGTGGCTTATCAATGTTAAGAGCATTTGAGCAAGCAGAAAAAAAAGGTGAAAAAATTCCTGAAGTGATTTGTTTTGAAAAACAAGAAGATTGGGGTGGTCTCTGGAATTATAGTTGGCGAACAGGTTCTGATCAGTATGGAGATCCAGTTCCTAATAGTATGTATAGATATCTTTGGTCTAATGGACCCAAGGAATGTTTAGAGTTTGCTGACTATTCTTTTGATAAACATTTTGGCAAAGCAATTCCGTCATTTCCTCCAAGGGAGGTACTATACGACTATATAGTTGGAAGAGCTAAAAGTGGAAATTTAAAAAATAAAGTTAAATTTAATACAAGGGTCATCAATACAATCTTTAAAAATGAAAAATTTGAAATTAGCTATCAGGACAAAGTAAATGATAAAATTTTAAAAGAAAATTTCGATTTTGTAATTGTCTCAACTGGTCATTTTTCTGTTCCATTTGTTCCTGAATATGATGGAATGAAATCATTCCCAGGAAGAATTATGCACTCCCACGACTTTAGAGACGCAGAAGAGTTTAGAGGTAAAAATATTGTAGTATTAGGCAGTAGTTATTCAGCTGAAGATATTGCGCTTCAATGTAATAAATACGGAGCAAAAAGTGTAACTATTGGATATAGACATAACCCAATGGGATTCAAATGGCCTAAAGGCATGAAAGAAGTCCATTACCTAGATAGACTAGATGGTAAGAGAGCTATCTTTAAAGATGGCACTGAACAAGAAACTGACGTTATAATTTTATGTACAGGATACTTGCACCATTTTCCATTTTTAGAGGAAAACTTACAATTGAAGACAAGAAATAGACTTTATCCACCTAAATTATACAAAGGTGTAGTCTGGCAAGATAATCATAAACTAATGTATCTTGGCATGCAGGATCAATTTCATACATTTAATATGTTCGATTGCCAAGCTTGGTATGCTCGTGATGTAGTTATGGGTAAAATAAAAATGCCTGATAGTAAAGAAATTGAAAATGACATAAACAAATGGGTTGCAATGGAAGAAAAACTTGAAAATCCTGATCAAATGATTGATTTTCAAACAGAGTATACCAAGGAGTTACATGAAATGTCTGATTATCCTAAAATTGATTTTGAATTAATAAGAAAACATTTTAAAGAATGGGAACATCATAAAGTTGAAGACATATCAACTTATAGAGATAAATCTTTCTCATCCCCTGTAACAGGATCTGTTGCACCAGTTCACCACACGCCTTGGGCAAAAGCAATGGATGATACTTTAAAAACTTTTTTGAATAAATAATTAAGTTTTAATCAATACCTAGGTGTTTTTTTCTTTTTTCAACCCAAGATCTTATCAGATTGTCAAATATAAGAGCTATAAAAGCTACACAAATACCAAGTGTTAACCCAATCCCAGCACCTTTTTTATCTGATAGTGCTTTTAATATATATTGTCCTAAATCTTCAGTGCCAATGAAAGCTCCAATAATTACCATGAATAAAGCAAATACAATTGTTTGATTTATACCAAGCATCATGTGAGGAAATGCTAAAGGAAATTCTATCTTTGTTAATCTTTGAAATTTATTGACACCGGACATGGTTGCTGCATCGTGTAAACCAGCAGGAACACTTCTCAATCCCTCAATAGTATACCTAGTAGCAGGTATTGTCGCATAAACTATAACAGCTATTAAAACAGATGTATCCGTAATACCAAATAACATCATCACTGGAATTAGATAAACAAATGATGGGAATGTTTGAAAAATATCACATACTCCTAACATGAAATTAGCAGAGCGTTTATTTTGAAAACATAATGTACCAACTGTAAATCCAATAGTACAAGATACAATTACTCCAAATGTTGCCATATAAGTCGTTACTAAAGCCCTATCCCACCAAGGACTTAAGGCAATAAATAGTGTCAATCCACAAACAACTAAAGCTGAACGAATTCCACCAATTAGATATCCCGCACCAACAACTAAAACTATAGTTGCTACAGCTGGCATCCTTAAATATAAAGCCCTCATTGGTTGAAGCACCTCTTGAATGAGCCATGTATTAAATGCTTTAATATAAACAAAAAAAGTATCAAAAATCCAATCAACCCCTTTATTCCAAAAATCAGCAGTTGATATTCCTTTATTATGTGGAACTTCAAATAGATAATTAAAACTACCTTTAAATAAAAAAGTTCCAATATAAGCCAGTACTATTCCAACAATTACTGTTGCTGCAAAAAATAAGATATTTTTATTTCTTTGAAAGAATGTCAGATTACCAAAATAATCTGTTTGTTTATTAGCCCAAGCTAATGACATTTTATCTAATAAAATCGCAATTAAGCTAATACACAAGCCTGCTTCTAGTGCTAATCCTATATTTAACTGATTTAGCGCTAATAGCAGATTAAATCCTAAACCTTTCGCACCAATAAAAGCTGAGATTACTGCCATGGAAAAACAGACCATAATGACTTGGTTGACACCAATTAAAATATCTCTTCTTGCAGTTGGAATTAAAACTTTAAACATTAATTGCCAATTATTACATCCACTCATTCTACCAGCTTCAATAACTTCTGGAGGTACTGCTCTTAAGCCTAATATGGTTAGTAATATCATTGGTGGTATAGCGACAACCATAGTTATTATAACTGCAGCATGATCACCAACTCCAAAAAGAACTAAAGCAGGAACCAATACCGCATATTGCGGCATAGTCTGCATCACTAATAATATTGGATAAAGAGCTTTCTCGACACGTTTACTTTTAAATGCTGCTATTCCTAAGCCTAACCCAAAAATAAACGACAAGGGTGCTGCAACTAATATAAATGAAAGAGTTTGCATAGATGGTTTCCATTGACCAAATATTGAAATATAAACCATCGTTAAACCGGCAAACAATGCTAGACCTTTCCCGCTCACTTTATATGAAAGGATTGCTGCACCTGCTGCTACAATAGTCCATGGTAATCCTGGAAGTTCAGCCCAAGGATTTTTATCGATCCAATCCCAACTACTAAATGCCACTATAGTTTCAAGACCACCTAACAAAACCTCTCTTATTAACTGTATTAAAAAGGTCATAAACGCTGTTAAATTTCTACTTATTTGTAAAACTATAGGACGACTTTTAAATTCTTGTGTATCTTCATTCCAAACCTCAATTGGCATCCATTCATTCATTAAGAAAAATAAAGAGTCGTTAATCCAAATAGGTAACCAACCTAATAATGGAGGTAACCGCCAAAACACATCAAAGGCGTAATATCTTACCTCTTTCCCTAAAAACACATAACTACTCTGATTTGGATCTTTGACAAATTCTGCTTGGCCACGGATAAATTTATATGTTTCTGGAACTTCAATAGCAAAACATAAAGCAAAAAATACGATTAATAAAAATAACCATTGAAATGTTTTGGGGTATTTTTTTAAAAATTCCATAATTAATTATTATTTTTTCTTCCTCCAAAAACTGTATTAATAATTTTAGTTGGGTTTATAGAGCCCACAATTTCATTTTTACTATTGATTACAGCTACGGCTTTTTCTTGAGTAAGAATTTTTTCTGCAACATTTTCGATTATTTCATCCTTTGAAACTTTTAAATCACCTAAATCATTTTTAGATGCATCCATTACATCTTCAATTAATAAAACTTTTTCTCTTGGGACCTCTTCTGTAAACTTTCTTACATACTCTGTGGCTGGATTTAAAACAATATTAGCAGGGGTATCTAATTGCTCAATTATACCATCTTTCATAATTGCGATACGATCAGCAAGTTTTAAAGCTTCATCAAAATCATGGGTAATAAACATAATTGTTTTTTGTAATTTTTCTTGAAGTCTTAAGAATTCATCTTGCATTTCTTTTCTGATTAAAGGATCTAAAGCTGAAAAAGGCTCATCTAAAAACCAAATATCTGGTTCGACTGCCAGAGATCTAGCGATACCAACTCGTTGTTGCTGTCCTCCAGATAATTCTCTTGGAAAATAGTTTTCTCTTCCATCAAGTCCAACTAGCTTGACCATATCCATTGCTTTACTGATGCTATCCTCAGTTTTAATACCTTTAATCTGAAGTGGAAAAGCGATGTTCTCCACAACTGTTTTATGAGGCAGTAAAGCAAAGCTTTGGAAAACCATACCCATTTTATTTCTTCTTAGCTCAATAAGCTCTTTATTGTTTAGTTGTAATAGATTTTGTCCTTCAATGAAAATTTTACCACCTGTTGCATCTGTTAATCTGGATATACATCTCAATAATGTTGATTTACCTGAACCAGATAAACCCATCACAACTAACATCTCACCTTTTGAGACTTCAAACGATGCGTTGTTTACACCTACGATACATCCATTTTCTTGAAAAGTTTTGGCGTCGACATTTCCATTTGACTCTTGAAGCATTTTTTTGGCATTTGATCCAAAAATTTTGTAGACATTTTCACATTTGATTACTGTCTCAGCCATAAATCTTAATTAAGTTATATGAAAATAAGGTAAAATTAAATCCATAATATTGTAACCATTTCCCCTTAAAAATTTTTAATAAAATAAACTCTAGTATCAATTCCAGTACTTAAGAAACTTAGGGCTTCACCACTAACAGTTATCGACTCATTTACTCCTACATTGTTTCCACTTACCGTAAAACCTGCAAAACACTTATTTTTTGTGTCATCCCATTTTACAAACGTCTCGTCAATTTTATTTCCGTTAATTGTATAAATTTCATGAGCTCTAAAATTTAAAAAATTTGCACCCATTATCGCACGTTGTGGGATCAACTTTGTTGCCTTACAAACTTGTTCATATACTTCATCACTAAGTTTAAAATGATCAGTACCATCAAATGTAACTAGTATGCCAGAAGGAAGTTTTGAAATAAGCTCACTTAGTTTTTTCTCTTGAGCAATTCTTTCCTCCTCAAGTTTCATTTTTCTCACCAATTCATCACCTCCACCAAACATAATATTTAAAACGAAAAAAGATGATATGACTATTAGGATAATAATTACTAACCCACCAAATTGTTTAGTGAATTCAGGTAAATTTTTAATCTTATCTAAGTTACTTTCTTTTGACATTTAATCTTGTAATTTACCATTTTTCCAAATTCCAGATTTCACTGATCCATCAGCCCAAGTAAAAGTTCCTTTACCATTCATAAATCCTTTGGCCCATTCACCTTCATAGGTTGACCCATCGGGAAAAGTTAAAATACCAATTCCACTCCATTCACTATTCTTGAATTCGCCTTTGTAAATATAACCATTTGGCCAAGTCTCAACACCTTGACCATTTTTTTTTGTACCTACCCACTCTCCTTCGTAAGTTGTTTTGTCAGTGTAAACCCACTTACCAAAACCATTTTCACAATTACCCTCCTTACATCCGGTGCTTCTAGCTAAAGCAACTGATGAAACTAAGAAACTTAAAATTATGGTAAGAAGAAATTTTTTCATGAGCATAGTTTACACAAAAACAATTAAAAAAAAATTAGACTTTTTTGTCATTTTCAGTGCAAGAATAAATAGAAATATATTTTTCAGAATTTTCACTTTTTATATTTTTGGTAATTTCGTGAATTAATTCCCCTGTTTTCCTAGTAATAATACCTGACTCAGAATAATTTTTTTCTTTATCGATAGATTTAAATAAAACCACATCTTTATTTACAACTTTTACATTTAATGATGCAGACTCAGAAAGAAATAATGTTAATCCTGTTATAAAAAGAGTTTGTGGTTTTTTTGATTCAATTTTAAATTTGTCTAAATCTTTTTCTTTTAAATCTTTTGCCAGAAAAGTTTGATAATTATATTCAGAATTTTTAATGATTTTTTTTTCTAGTGAACACTTGAACTCAAGATTAATGTCTTCATTAATATTTATATCTTTTGCTAAAACTCCATTAAAAAAAAAGAAATTAACAAATATAAAAAGTAATATTTTAATCATAAATTTTATCTAAAAAAAAATCTCCCCCAACGTTGTTGGGAGAGATTTAAAGATTTAATAGCTCTTAACCTTATTTAGTAAAAGCTTGCCAAACTTTCTTATTGTCTGCTAACCATTTTTTAGCTGCATCCTCATGAGTCATTTTGTCAACGTCAACTAAAGCTGCCATTGCACCAATTTGACTTGTTGAGAACGAAAGTTTTTTAAATGCCGCTGCTGCTTTTGGATGAGTTTTTGGAAAGTCAGCATTAACTGCTTTTTTCAAATAACCATCTGGCGAACCACATTTTCCATCACCACCATCCTCTGGTCTACAACCAGCTGTGTATGGAGGAAAGTCGATAAATGTAAAACCAGCACCATCAGTAAAGTTTGGTGTCCAGTTAAAGATGATTGTTCCTCTTCCTTCTTTTTCAGCTGCAGCTAACTCTGCCCATAAAGCATCTGCACTTCCAGCAAATTTAACCCACCAAAGATCACCTAAACCTAAAGCGTCAACTCTTTGTGGAATTAAATCACCATGCCATGTTTGTGGACCTTCCAACATTCTTCCTTTTCCATTTGGAGAGTCAGGTGTTGTAAAGTTTTTTGCACAATCTGGATTTTTTAATGCTGTCCAATCTGGTAAACCAGGACATAATCCTTTTTCAGCAACCCAATTAGGATAACCCATATCCTCTAGAGTTCTTGCCTCATGATCTCCCCAATCTAACAAACCACCTTTATCTAGAGCAGTTGTGAATGATTTACCAAAAGCAGATTCCCATACCTCGTGAGATAAAGTTACATCACCAATTCTAATTGACTCGTACACTGCTTGAGAGTCAGCATTAACGTATTTTACGTTGTTACCCATACTTTCGAACATTCCACCAATAACATAGGCCATTACAATTTGACTTGACCAGTTATGTGTCGGAATAACGATGGGTTTTTTACTATCTGCATTTGCTATACCAGCGAAACTTACCGCTGAGATTATCATTGCAGATATAAATGATATTATTTTTCGCATTTATTCCCCTTTCTTAATATTAAGTGTGAATAGTATGTGCCTAAGTAAAATGATAGTCAACTAATAGATATTTATATAATATAATAATAGATATAAAAAATGTCGCTAACTACATTAGATATAAAAGAACCTGGTCTAAATATACTACCACCTGGAGTTGAAAGACACGTTGTAAACGCTGGTGGGCTAACTGGTTTACAAATTTTTCCAGATGACGAAATAGAAATCATTAATGATGAGGGAAATCAGATTTGTGAAATAATTTGTTTCGACAAAGATGGAAAATCTGAACTCGCAATTTTGAATTTGAAAGAAAATAGCAACAAAAGTTTTATTAAAGAGATTTTAAAAAAGAGGGATGAAAGTTCTTTAGCTACAAATTTTCAATTAAAAAAAAGAAATCTAGATTTAAATAAATCGCATTCTTCAATTTTATTTGATGAAAAAACACCTAGTGGTGAAAAAATTAAATTAAAATCTAAAGATAAGTGTTATGTTATTTTCTCTGCACCACAAAATGACATGTTGGTAAGTGAACAAAATCCATCTGGTGATTTAATATTATTTATAAAAAGGGCTAAAATTACAAATGATAAAGAATTATCAATAATTCCTGACCCCGTGTTTGAGCCACATTACGAAAAAAATATTGATAGACAAACTGCTATTTCTTTTCAAGTTAAAGAAGGTGATTACATTCAAATTATTAGTCCAGCAGGTAGACAATGCTCTGACTTTGTTGCATTTGATACAAGAAAACTTGATAAAAAAATTGAAAAAGGACTTGATTGGCAGACCACACGAACCTTCATGGGTAATACTTTTCCTGGGCCAGGGTTATTCTCAAAATTTTATGACACAGATCATGAACCTTTAGTTGAGGTGATTAGAGATACGGTTGGTAAACATGATACGTTTAATTTAGCTTGCACATCAAAATATTATGAGGATGCAGGTTATTTTGGTCATCCAAATTGTTCGGATAATCTAAATAATGCCATGGCCGAATATGGAGTTGAAAAACAAAAAGGTTGGCAAGCAATTAATTTATTTTTTAACACCTCAGCAACTGGTTTAAATTCTGTCATTTCTGATGAGTCATTTGCAAGACCTGGAGATTATGTAATGTTTAGAGCATTAAAAGATTTAACTATTGGAACGACAGCATGTCCAAGTGATATTGATGCATGTAATTCATGGAATCCAACAGATATTTTTGTTAGAACCTATGACAAAAAAAAAGAATTTTCAAAATCATTTGCTTTTAGAATGAAAACAGACTCTGAAAAAAAACTTACCAGAAATTCTGGTTTTTATGAAATAACATCAAAATTGACTAGAAATTTTATTGATGCTAGAGGTTTTTGGCTTCCAAATGATTATACAAAACATGGTGTAGTAGAAGAATATAATGCGTGCAGAGAGAATGCTGTTTTAATCGATTTATCTTCATTGAGAAAATTTGAAATTATAGGACCAGATGCTGAAGAATTAATGAATTATACTTTAACTAGAAATATCAAAAAACTTTCTGTTGGACAAATTGTTTATTCAGCAATGTGCTACGAAAACGGAATGATGTTCGATGATGGTACTTTATTTAGATTAAGTGAAACTGGATTTAGATGGATTTGTGGAGACGAGTATGCAGGAGAGTGGCTTAAAGAAGTTGCTCAAAAGAAAAAGTTTAAAGTAAATATAAAAAACTCAACAGATCAAATTAGTAATGTTTCCATTCAAGGGCCGAAAAGTAGAGAAATTTTAAAAAAAATGATTTTTGCACCTCCGACGCAGCCTGCAATCGATGAGTTAGAATGGTTTAGGTTTTCAATTTGCAGAGTTGAAGAACTTCAAGGAATACCATTAATCGTATCTAGAACTGGTTACACCGGTGAACTTGGGTATGAGGTATGGTGCCATCCAAAAGATGCACCAAAAGTATGGGATAAACTTATGGAGTATGGCAAAAATGATAATTTAATACCTGCTGGATTTGCTGCTTTAGATAAATTGAGAATTGAAGCAGGTTTAATTTTGTTTGGGAACGAATTTGATGGTCAACAGGATCCGTTTGAAGCTGGAATTGGTTTTGCAGTCCCTCTCAAATCAAAGGAAGAAGATTTTATTGGTAAAAGTGTTTTGAAAGAAAGAAAAGCAAATCCACAAAAAAAACTTGTTGGTCTTGAGTTAATTGGTAAAGAACCTTCAGGTCATGGTGACTGTGTACATGTTGGTAGATCTCAAGTAGGTGTAATTACAAGTGGTTGTTTATCTACTACTCTCAATAAAAATATAGCTTTATGTAGAATTGATAATCAATATTCTGAAATAGGCACTGAGGTAGAGGTGGGTAAAATTGATGGTCATCAAAAAAGAATTTCTGCCAAAGTAGTTGCTTTCCCACATTTCGATCCTAAGAAAACTAGAGTTAGATCTTAATGCCCAAAACAGCAAAAGATTTATTAGAATTTTGGGAAGATCAGATGAAACTTTCCCACATGTCTAGTAACTATTTTTTTAGAAAATCACCTTCCCATTATCATATGATGCTTTTAGTTATGCACGCTTATAAGTATAAAGAGGACTTAACAGTTGAAGAATTAAAGACTAAATTGTTTAAAACTTCACGTCCTAAGTCAGCTTTAATGATTAATGAGGCATGTGAAAAAGGTTTTTTTTTCTTAGAAAAAACTTCTGGAGACCAGCGAAAAAAGCACATAAAGCCAAGTGTATCTTTTATTGAAGAGTTTAATAAATACATTGAAACCCTTAAACATCTAAGCTTTTAAAGCTTTATTATTTTTACTTATATTTTTTATATATATAAAAAATTATATATTTACGTCGCATGAAAAATAAAGATGTTAGTATGTCATTACCGACAAAAGCAAAAGTAGTAATTATCGGTGGGGGGATCCACGGATTAAGTACTGCTTGGAAACTATCCGAAACGTATAAAAATCCAGGAGATATTGTTGTTTTAGAAAAGAAAGATACTGCAGCAGGTGCGAGTGGCATAGCTTGTGGTGTTGTTAGAAATAATTATTTTCAACCAGCAATGAGAGAATTAATGGCCCATTCAGTTTCAGTTTGGGAAAGTGATCCAAAAGCATTTAAATATAATCCAGTTGGTTATTTGCAAATATCACCTGAAGTTATGCATGAGGATGTCGCCAGTATTTATCAACAACAAAAAGCAATTGGTTATGAGTCTGAATTTATAGAAGGTGAGAAAGATTGCATGAATTATATGAAGGGTATCTTTGATGATTGGCAAGCTCAAGGAATCACATCTATTCTGCATGAAAAAAAAGGTGGGTATGCTTTTAATAAAGATTCAATTAAAGCACTTGAAAATAAATCTACCTCAAATGGTGTTCAAGTGATGAAGGGTGTTAGAGTTACAGGTTTTAAAAGAGGAAGTAATAGTAAAGCTGTAACTGGAGTAGAAACAGACAAAGGGACAATTGATTGTGAACAAGTTGTAATTGGAGCAGGACCTTGGGCTAGAGATTTTTGGAACATGTTAGAGCTGCCAAAAACTGCAAACATCAAAGGCAAAGATGGTAAAATGCATGTTACTGACATGTGGACTTACTGGATGCTTCAAGAGGGTGTTATTGGAGTAGAACCAGATTTCTTAAAAACAAATGATGGCAAACAACCGCCTGTGGTTCATGTCGATTCTACTGCACCATTGTATTCAGATAAAACAAAAAAATTAATTACAGATAAAATTTGGGGGATTTATTACAAGCCTGATATTGAAGGGTTAGGTGTTCAAGGAGGAACATCTCCTTACATTGTTAAAAAACATTTTGATAAAGTTAACGTTGATCCATATGGGATTGAGTCACCAGAGTATCAAACTACTGATGCTTTTAGTGAAATGTGGTGCTCAGCTTTAGCTCATTGTCAAAAAAGATTTGAAGGGAAATCAGACCTGTATAGAAAAGGTCCTTCAGGTGGACTTGGATGTATGACCCCTGACTCTTTTCCGATCTTCGATAGATTTTTTGAAAATGTTTATATGATTGCTGATGCTAACCATGGATACAAAATGATTGGTGTTGGTGAATTGGTGGCAAAAGAAATTCTTGGTACTGAAAGTGATTTATTGAAACCATTTAGATTCAACCGTTACGAGAAGGGAGAATTGCACCCTACTTCGAACAGTCCGTTTCCTTGGAGCTAAACTTCAAGCCTAGACACTAATAAATTTTTCAGTTACGCTTGAATAAATTTATAATTCATTGAGGGGAAAATGACGGATCTAGAAAAACACGTAAACCGACCAGGTAGAGATAAGCAAGTCAAAAAAGTCAGAGAAAAAATAAACGAATTAGGAATAACCTATATTTATTATCAATTTATTTCTGTAACAGGAAGAGTGGTTGGAAAAGGAATACCCGCTGATCATTGGGAGAGAACAGCTGAAAAAGGTTTCCAATTAGTTTACGGAGCAACTGCGAACTTATTTTTAGATCGACACAACAACTATATTGGTTATGGACCAGAGGCAATGGAATTGGTAGGAATTCCTGACCCTGAAACTTTTTGTCAGTTACCGTGGGATAAAAGAGTTGGAAGAGTTTTTGTAACTTGTTTTAGAAACAGAGAAGAAAGAAATAATCCTGGAGGCCATTTAACTTCTGATTGCAGAGGAAATTTAAGAATTTTCATGGATGAATTTCAAAAGAAACATGGTTTAGAACTAAGAGTAGGAACTGAGCCAGAAATGATGTGGTTGACTAAAAATGATGATGGAACTCCAACTGGTAAAGGATTTTCGAAACCATTTTGTTATCACATAGACCAATTTGAGTCTTTAAGACCTGTCTTTATGAAGGTGATAGAATATGCAAAAGCAATGGGTCTAGATATGATTCAAGGTGATCACGAAGATGCACCTGGTCAATTAGAATTGAATTGGACATATGATAACGTTTTAAGAAATGCAGATAGACTATCAACTTACAGACAAATATGTGCTCAAGTTGCAAGAGAACATAATCTAATTGCATGTTTTATGACCAAACCATTTATGGGAGTTTCAGCGAGTGGTTGTCATACTAATATGTCTTTATGGAAAGGTGGAAAAGTTAAAACAAATAAACTTGGACACAAATCTTTACCAGGCGTTGAAGAAGTTTTTGGTTATGTTGAAGGTGGAACAAACACTTTCATGCCAGATACTAAGGATATGCAATTACCTGGAAAAATTGGATTACAATCAATAGCAGGTATAATGGAACATTTACCAGCTTTGACAGCATTAGGATCTTCAACTGTAAATTCATATAGAAGATTGTGGGATCAAGGTTTCTGGGCTCCTGTTTATGCTGACTGGGGTTACCAAAATAGAACTTGTGGATTGAGAGTATCTGCACCAGGTAGATTTGAATACAGATCGGTAGACTCAATGCATAATCCATATTTATTAGGTGCAGCCTTACTAAAAGCTTGTGATCATGGAATTAGTAAAAAGATGCAACCAGCTGCTCCAGAGTCTAGAAATATTTATGAAGCTCAAAAGGCAGGTAAAGATGTTAAGAAACTTCCTTTGAGTTTAGGTGAGGCTTTAGAAAGATTATCAGAGGATGAAATTATTAAATCTGCAATGCCTGATGAGATGTATAAAGTTTTCCATTGGTATAAAAATGATGAATGGGAAAGATTTTTAGGTGCAACAACTCAATGGGATTTAGATACCTATTTAGATTGTTTACCGTAATAAATACAGAGAGAGAAATATATGTGCGGAATAGCGGGATTAATTCATAGAGGGAAATCATCCAACGTAGGTCATGAACTCCAAGGAATGTTGCAAGCCTTAAAACATCGGGGAGAAGACTCTACTGGTTATGCTTTGTATGGTGATACAGATGGCAAAAATTTCATCATGCGATTTAAAGTTGGTGAAAACGTTGGTGAAGGAAGTACGTCAGTTGCTGAGGATGTGTCTGTATATGATGAAAGAAAGAAAATTGTTGATAGTTATCTTGCAGAGATGGGTGCAAAAATTATTAAAGAAGAAAGAATACTCCCTTACTCATTAAGATATGAGATTGAATACAATAAAAAAGATTTATTAGAGTTTTCACAAAAAATAGAAAGTATTCCTGGTGTTGAAATTTTATCTATGGGTAAATCATTAGAAGTAATCAAAGATCTAGGGAATGCCAAAATGGTTTGCGATAGATATAACTTAGATAAACTTGTTGGTACTCATGCAATAGGCCATGCAAGAATGGCTACTGAGTCTGGTGTAGATATTAAATCTGCCCACCCTTTTTGGGGATATCCTTTCAGTGATGTGTCCGTTGTTCACAATGGTCAACTAACAAACTATTGGAATAATAGAAGAGCTTTAGAAAATAAGGGAATGAGATTTATGTCAGAGTGTGACTCTGAATTAATTGCAGTTTACCTTGCTGAAAAAATGAGAGATGGGGCTTCATTAGAAGAAGGGATGAAAGAGTCATTAACAGGTCTTGATGGTGTATTTACTTATTTTGTTGCTACAAAAGATTCTTTGGGAATGGCTAAAGATACAATGGCCGCAAAACCTTTAGTTTTATATGAGTCAGATGATTTAGTAGCAATGGGTTCAGAGGAGATAGCTATAAGATCAATTTTGCCACAAGAAATTGATACTTATGATCCATTCGATGGAGAGGTTAAAGTATGGCAAATTTAAAAAACGTAACCAAAAAAACAAAAGCCCAGGCAATGGGAATGCACTCGGAAGTTTTAACTGGAAGAACTCAACAGAAATTTTTTAATCCAGATGAAGCAGAAAATTTTTATTACTTTGGAACTTATGATGTCGATTTTAACAAAAGAACAGATCTTGATGTAAAAAATATGACAGCAGCTGAAGCTAATAAAGAACTCGATAATTTAATGAGCCAAGGCTATGGAACAATCGTAATTAAAAATCCTCAAGGAAAACATAGTTTGGGAGTTGGAATTTTAAATAAATTGAATTTAATTTTTGAAGGTAGTTTAGGATACTTTGGTATGGGCTCTAGTGATGGTCCGATTGTAAGAATCAATGGAAGAGTTGGCTGGTCATGTGCAGAGAATCTAATGGCTGGAAAAGTTGTAATTGAAAAAAATGCAGGTTCTTGTTTTGGAGCAGCTATCAGAGGTGGTGATTTAATTTGCAAAGGTAGTGTCGGTGCAAGAACCGGCATCGATATGAAAGGTGGAACTATCATTATTGGTGGTGACGCTGGTGCATTTACAGGGTTTATGATGCAAAGAGGAAGAATAATCATATTAGGAGATGTTGGCATAAATTTAGGTGATTCGATGTATGATGGGACAATTTTCGTAGGTGGAGAAATTGGGTCATATGGTAGTGATGCAGTAGATTCAGAGTTGACGCAAAGCGATCAAGATTGGTTAAGAAGAAAACTTAGAGTTGCTGAAATTGGTGAAAACTTTGATGTAAGTAAAATGAAAAAAATTGTAGCTGGTAAAAAACTTTGGAATTACGACAACTTAGAACCTGCTGAGAAAAAAGGAGCAATTTAATGGCTAAGAAAAAAAAGAAAAAAAACGGAAAATCAAATGGTAACGTTGGTGGTAAAGCCGATGTTCACGTAAGCAGCAATGGATCAAGAAACAAAAGTTTACTTGGTCACAACGCTATATTTACCCCAGAGGTAATTGATGACATCCATATTAAATCTCAGTTAGGAAGATACAGAATGCGTGGAATGGCATTAATGAAAAAAATTCCTACATTTGATGATCTAGTTTTCTTACCAGGAACTTTAACTAGGTTTGTAATCGAAGGTTACAGAGAAAAGTGTGAAACCAAAACTGTGATTGGTCCAAGATGTGAGAACCCAATTGAATTAGATATACCAGTTTATATTACTGGTATGAGTTTTGGTGCTTTATCTTATGAAGCTAAAACAGCACTTGCTCGAGGTGCAACAATGGCAGGAAGTGCTACTTGTTCTGGTGAAGGTGGAATGATCCCTGATGAAAGAAGATATTCTGAAAAATGGTTTTACCAATGTATTCAATCTAGATATGGATTTAACCCACATCATGCACAACTAGCAGATGGAATTGAAGTATTTATTGGACAAGGTCAAAAAGTCGGTATGGGTGGACACTTGATGGGTCAAAAAGTTACTGACCAAGTTGCAGAAATGAGATCATTACCATCAGGAATTGATCAAAGATCTCCTGCTAGACACCCAGACTGGTTAGGTCCTGATGACTTAGCTTTAAAAGTTGAAGAATTACGACAACTAACAAAAAATAAAGTGCCAATTCAATTAAAATTAGGTGCATCAAAAGTTTATGATGATGTTCGTATGGCTGCAAAGTGTGATCCAGACTCTATTTACTTAGATGGTATGGAAGGATCAACAGGTGCAGGTCCACACATTGCTGCTGCCAATACAGGTATTCCTGGTATCGCAGCTATAAGAGAAGCAAGAAGAGCTTTGGACGATGTAGGTAAAACTGGAAAAGTTACATTGATTTATGCTGGTGGTGTAAGAGATGGTGCAGATATGGCAAAAGCTTTAGCATTAGGTGCTGATGCAATTGCGATTGGTACTGGTTCAATGATCGCATTAAATTGTAATAAAGACATTCCTGAAGCTGATTTTGAAAAGGAAATGGGTGTTAAAGCAGGTGAATGTTATCACTGCCATACAGGAAGATGTCCTGTTGGTGTTGCAACTCAGGATCCAAAATTAAGAGCTAGATTAAATCCTGATGATGCTGCATTAAGAGTTTATAATTATCTTCACTCAATGACACTTGAAGCTCAATTGTTAGCTAGAGCATGTGGTAAAACGAATATCCATTCTCTAGAACCTGAGGATTTAGCGGCATTAACATCTGAAGCTTCTGCATTAGCTAAAGTTCCATTAGCTGGAACGAACTATACAGTTGGTGTTGATAATTTCCATAAGATCTAAACTTTAATATGGCAAAGAAAAAAAATAAAAAAAAAGAAACTTCTAGTCAGCTAGGTAAAAAAAAAGAAACCGCTAGAGAAAAAATGATTGGTCAGTCGATTGGTTATCGATATGACGTAAATCTTTTGCCTGATTATAAAAAAATCACGCCATTTTTAAAAAAATACATTGAAGCTATGGGATGGGATGATCTTAATTGGTTAGAGGATGTACATATGGGTTATGAGGAAGGTAAACCAGCAGTATTTTGCAGAAATGCAAATGGATGGGTAACAATTCCAAAATCAATTAAGTTACCAAATAACCAACAAGACAGAGACATGATTGCAAGAGAATTGTTAGTTAAATTCCAAATGTCACCAAAACATCCTCTTGTTGATTTGAAAAAAGCTTATCTTAAATTTTAAGTTCTCAATCTAAAGTTGATTTTTTTTTTAAACCTTACACATATGTAAGGTTTTTAAGCTCTGTTTCATTTGTAACATATCTTAAAATTTAATAGGCTTTTAAAAAAACTAATATGGAGAGAGAATATGACTGATCAGTTAGGTGCTCTTACTACTATATTTACAGAATTTTACTACTGGATAACAGTAGTTCTGATGTTTTTAATTCACGTCGGTTTCTGTATGTATGAAGTTGGAGCTTCTCGATACAAACACCATCAACATACTCTTATGAAAAACACGATGCTGATACCTCTAGTAACAGTAACTTGGTTTTTATTTGGTTGGTGGATTTACTGGGCTTTCCCAACAGGACCTGGGATAGCGCCTTCAATAATGAACGAAAGTACAGCTTTAATCACTGATGATAGTTTGTTTAGTGCAAAATTTCAGGTGGCAACAAGTAGTATAATGGCAATTAACCTTGGAGATCACATCAATGGTGTTTTCTGGGCTGCTTTTTTATTATTTTCTTGGACTGCTGCATCTATCGTTTCAGGAGCGATTATTGAAAGAATAACAACTTTTGCTTTTGGTATTTTAGCAATAGCAATTGGTTCGGTTTTCTGGACAATCGATGCTGCTTGGGGATGGCATTTTGATGGTTGGATGCTTAAAATTTTAGGATACCACGATGCATATGCATCAGGAGTAATTCATGCGATTGCGGGTGGATTTGCTCTTGGAGTTCTAATGGTTTTAGGACCTAGAATTGGAAAATTCTCATCAAGTGGTGAACCAAGAAATATCGGACCAAGAAATCCTTGGCTAGTAACAATTGGACTATTTCTGATTTATACTGGTTTCTGGGGATTCTATGCGGCATGTAATATACCGATATTTGATCTTGGACCTGAGTATGGTATGGAAGGTATTTCATATTGGACAGCAACAAACATATATGTAACTCCGACTACACTAAGTGGTATTACTTTTAACTTTCTGATGTCATTATCAGGAGGCTTATTAGCTGGATACTGGATTGCTAAAGGTGATCCTTTCTGGACGTACTCTAGTGGACTAGCGGGTATCATCTGTGCTTCAGCTGGAAATGATTTATATCATCCAATACAATCAATGATCATAGGTATGATCGGTGTTGTTATTTCGTACAAACTACATTATTGGGTTGAGCGTAAGTTCAAAATTGATGATGCAGTTGGTGCAGTAGCAGTTCATGGTTATGCAGGATTTATTGGTTTAGTTATATGTGGTTTTGTTCTAAATGGTTATCCATCATCTGGTTATAGTGTTGGAGCTATGTGGGACGGAACAACTTATGCTTCAATAAATCCTTTAGGAATGTTCTTAGGAGCAATAATAATGTTTTTTGTTCTTGGACTAATTCCAGGCTACATCATAGCTAAAGTTTTACACGGAATGGGTAAACTTAGAATTCCGCGTGAAGTTGAAATAGCTGGACTTGACTATGAAATAATGGAGACTGCTAAGTCAGATGAAAAAGCAGTTGCGTCCGCAACCAGGTAAAGGAGGAAAATATGGCAACAGTTACAAACTGGATTGATCACCTAAATAAACCTGCAGATCAAGTTGCAGGTGCTGTTTATCCTGGTGCTGGATCTAGTGAAGGCTTATTGGTAATACTTGCTATTATCGTGTGGATAGGTTGGCACGTCTTAACTTCAAAATCTGAAAGTGAGGAACTGGAAAGATTGGCGAGGAAAAGACATGGTGCAAACGACCACAAAAGCAATATTACTGATTGGTAATATAAAGTAAAATTTGGGCGCTACATTAATTTGTAGCGCCCTTTTTAATCTAAAAAATCGTAATGTCTGACGAGAATAATAATGAAGAACTGAGACCAAGAAAGATGCGCGGGGTGGCTTTCCCAAAAGCTAAATACGGAGTTATACTTGCGGTCATAATAATTATAGTTGTAAATCTGGTTTATTATAAAGAAACAATTTTTTCTTTTTTTAAATAACTATGTTACCCTAATCTATGGCAAAAAATTTGTTCAAAATCGCTAAACAAAAAAAGATAAAATATTTTTTAATAAGTTTTGTAGATCTATTTGGAGTTTTAAGATCAAAATTAGTTCCAGCTAATGCGATCAAAGAAATGCAAACAGCGGGTGCGGGTTTTGCTGGTTTTGCTGCATGGCTTGACATGACTCCAGCAGATTCTGATATGTTTGGTATTCCTGACCCAGATAGTTTAATTCAATTACCTTGGAACAAAGAAGTTGGTTGGTTAGCATCAGATCTCTGGATGGATGGAAAACCCGTAGAAGCCTCACCAAGAATAATGCTCAAAAAACAAATTAAAGAGCTTGCAAAACGAGGTTTAACGATGAAATCGGGTGTGGAGTGTGAATATTTTTTAATTTCAGAAGACGGAAAATCCATTGCAGATCCAAGAGATACACAATCAAAACCTTGTTATGATCAATCTGCATTAATGAGACGATATGAGCTTATCAAAGAAATTTGCGATTGCATGATAGAAATGGGATGGGGTCCTTATCAAAACGATCATGAGGATGCTAATGGTCAATTTGAAATGAATTGGGATTATTCAGATTGTTTAACAACAGCTGATAGACATACTTTCTTTAAGTATATGGTAAAAACAATTGCTGAAAAGCACGGACTAAGAGCAACATTTATGCCTAAACCTTTTCAAAATTTAACAGGCAATGGTTGTCATGCGCATATTTCTGTTTGGCAAGGTAAAAAAAATAAATTTTTAGATACAAAAGATAAACTTGGTTTAAGTAAAATGGCATATAATTTTTTAGGAGGAGTAATCAAGAATGCCTCTTCGTTATCTGCTTTCTTTAATCCAACAATAAATAGCTATAGAAGAATAAATGCTCCACCAACAAAATCAGGGGCGTCATGGTCTCCAAGTAGTATTTCTTATACAGGAAATAATAGAACTCACATGATAAGAATTCCTGATCCTGGTAGGTTTGAATTAAGATTAATGGATGGGTCTGCTAATCCATATTTATTACAAGCTGGAGTTTTGGCTGCTGGATTACATGGTTTAAAAAATAAGATTAATCCAGGAAAACCTTTGCATTGTAATATGTATACGGACTATAAAAAATATCCTAACCTTCCAAAACTTCCAAATGAATTGAAGCAATCACTAGTACAATTAAAAAATAATAAGGAAATGAATAAAAGTTTTGGTGAAGATACGATTAACAGCTTTGTAAAGCTAAGAAGTTCAGAGATTAAAGAATTTAATAGGAAAGAAAAATTTAACAAGTTAAAGCCCGTCACTAAATGGGAAAGTCAAAATACTTTAGATTGCTAAAGTGAATTGGAAGCTAACGAAATTTTTAATCAACGACAATTTTAAATTCAAAAGGAATTATGTCCTTAAATATTTACCTTCAACTATGCTTTCCAATGCTTTTAATTCCATTTCTAGCTGGAGAAGCTATAGAGCTACTCCTCTTTTAAGACTTAATAAACTTCAAAAAAATTTAAAACTCAATAATATTTTTTACAAAGATGAGTCTAAAAGGTTTCATTTAAAGTCCTTCAAAGCCCTTGGTGGTGCTTATGCAGTAGAAAAAATATCTAAAGGAAAAAAAAATATTACAATTTCCTCTGCAACAGCAGGTAATCATGGTAGATCAGTTGCTTGGGGAGCGCAAAGATTAAAATTAAAATGTAAAATATTTGTAAGCCAATATGTGAGTGAAACAAGAGTACGTGAAATTAAAAAATTTGGTGCTGAAGTTATAAGAGTGAAGGGTGATTATGAAAACTCCCTTAAAGAATGTCAAAAACAATCAAAAAAAAATAATTGGAAAATTGTCCAAGATGTATCAACAAAAAATTATAAGTATGTTCCTCAACTTACTATGGCGGGATATTCAATCATGATTAAAGAAATCTCCCAACAAACTAATCAGTATATAACTCATATATTTCTACAAGCCGGTGTTGGAGGATTAGCTGCAGGCGTAGTAGCTGGTGTTGCAAAATATTTTAAAAGAATACCTAAAATTATAATCGTCGAACCTGATCAAGCTGATTGTGTACTTCAAAGTATTAAAGGCAATAAACTAAAAAAAATTAGAATTAAAAAAGAGAGCATTATGGGTGGGATGTCGTGTAATGAGATGTCTTTGGTGCCATGGCAAATATTAAAAAGCGCCAGCGATTGTTGTGTATCGATCTCAGATAAAAATATTGCAAAAACGATAGCTGGCCTAAAAGATAAAAAGTTTAGCAAGACTTCTATTACAGGTGGTGAATGTGCAGCTCCAGGTGTTATCGCTTTGATAGGAATATGTAACAATATTAGAGCTAAAAAATTCCTTAATCTTAATGAAAGCTCAAATATTCTAGTCATAGGATGCGAAGGAAATGCAGATGTAAAACTTTACAAACAACTGCTATCTAAGGGTAGAAAATAGAATTTCTATGACAAAAAACGCCATTACATGGATCAGAGAAGATTTTAGAATTGAGCACAATCCAGCTCTTGCCTATGCTACGCAAAATCATGAGAATGTAGTTGCTTTATACATTTATAATAAAGCTGACTTTGATAATAAAAGAGAAGCGCAAAAATGGTGGCTCTGTAAATCTTTAGAAGTATTCCAGTTAGAACTATTGAAATATAAAATCAATCTTCAGATATTAGAAGGTGATGAATTAGAGGTTTTTTCTAAAATAAAAAAAAAAGATGATGTTTCAATATATTGGAATAAAATTTATGAGCCTGATGTGATTGCTAAAGGAAAAAAAATCAGAGATGTTTTTATTAAAAATGAAATCGAATTTAAGTATTTTAAAGGAAATATATTAAATGAATTTCAAGAAGTAACTAAAAATGACGGAACTCCTTTTAAAGTTTTTACCCCATTTTGGAGAAATGCTGAGCAAAAATTTTTAGGCTTGCCTCCAAGTAAAAATTATATCGTTAAGAAAAAATCAAAACCATTCTCTTTATTTAAAAATTCTATTGAGCCAACTAAAATTCTGCCAAAAAAAAACTGGTATAAAAAATTTGAAAGTTACTGGAATGTATCTGAAAACGACTCGAAGAAGATTTTAAATAACTTGATTGCAAATAAAATTAAAGATTATGGAACCGCAAGAGACTATCCATCCATTGAAGGAACCTCAAAATTGTCACCCTACATAAAGCATGGACAAATTCATGTAAATACAATTTGGAATAAGTGTAAAGAGATGAAATCTAAAGGGATTGGATATAGAAAATATATTAATGAATTAGGATGGAGAGAATTTTCACATAGCTTAATAAATTATTTCCCAGAGTTTTTAAAAGGAAATTACAGAAAAGAATTTGATAAGTTTCCTTGGGTAAAAAATGAAAAATTTTTAAAGGCTTGGAAGTCTGGGATGACAGGTTATCCAATTGTTGACGCTGGTATGAGAGAACTTTATGAAACAGGATGGATGCATAATAGAATAAGAATGGTGGTTGGATCTTTTCTAGTTAAACATTTGAGAATTAATTGGACTGAGGGAGAAAAACATTTTCGAAACTGCTTACTTGATTTTAACAAAGCTAATAATGTTGCGCAATGGCAATGGGTAGCAGGTTGCGGTGCAGATGCTGCACCTTATTTTAGAATATTCAATCCAATTATTCAGGGAGAAAAGTTTGATAAAGACGGTGTATATGTAAAAAAATGGATACCAGAATTAAGTAAAGTCCCAAAAAAATTTATTCATAAACCTTGGGAAATGGAAACTAAATATCAAGAAGCCATCAAAACAATAATTGGAAAAAATTATCCAAAACCCATTGTCGTCCACGAAGAAGCTCGTGCTGCTGCTCTTAAAGCTTTCCAAAGCTTAAAAAATTAAGCTTCACCAAAAAAATGATGAATTATAGTTCTTGTTTGTGGATTCAATCTATGTTCAAAAAGATATATTCCTTGCCAAGTACCTAGTAATAGTTCTTTATTTTTGACACTTAATGAAATTTGATTATTAGTAAGAGCAGACTTGATATGTGCCGGCATATCATCTTTTCCCTCAGTAGTGTGAATATATAATTTATTATTCATCGGCACCAATTTGTCAAAATAATTAATTAAATCAGTCTGCACATCTGGGTCAGCATTTTCTTGAACAATAATAGAGGCGCTCGTATGCTGAATACTTAAATTTAAAATTCCATTTTTAAAATTGTTTTTTTCAATCCAATTTAATGTTTGATCAGTAAATTCATATAATCGTTGACCATTGGTAGCTATTTTAAGATTATAAAATTCTTGTTTCATATCAATAATTTTTTGATGTTAACTCAAATAAACGACTAATTGTACGTTTAAATGGTTTTTCTAAAGACTTAGAGCTCGATAATTTTTCTAAACTTTGCTCAGCCGTTACTGCTATTGCTCTATCTTTATCGTAAATTACATCAATTAGTGTTATGAACCTTTGTTGTTGATTTGAATTGGTATCATTAAATTCTGGTACATTTTCAATTATTATAAATTCAGAGCTTTCAGCAATTTTTAAATAGTCTTCACCACCTAGATTTTGATTACACAATTCGTCAAAATGAAACTTTGAAATCCCTTCATAAAAATTTTTTATTTCAAAATTTCTACCTTTAATATCCAAAACTTTGCGAGATAATTTTTTATTTTTAGTAATTATTCTAGAAAACTTATTTATCTTAAAATTAGTTTCTTGGTTTAATGGATGGAAATATCTTCGTTTTTGATTTTCTTTACTTTTTCTGTAATCATCATCAATTATCAACTCATGCTCTATTGATTTTTCCTGCATTGTTTGAATAAAGGGTTTAAATTGATCTCTTTGTAGCCCATCTTTATACAACTCTGATATTTTTGTGTTTGAGGTCACAATAACCTTAATATTTTGATTAAATATTTCCTGAAATAGTTTGCCTAATATCATAGCATCGACAATATTGGTAACTTGAAATTCATCAAAGAAGATGAGTGAAAATTTTGATTTTAAATCTTTGACAAATACAGTAATTACATTTTCCTCATTTTGATCTTTATTATCATGAACAAAATCATGGAAGTTTAACATAAATTCATTAAAGTGAAGACGTTGTTTTTTTTGATTAACTAGATTAAAAAAAAAATCTAAAATCATAGTTTTTCCAACACCAACACCACCATAAAGATAAAAACCTTTTTTTGAGGATTGCTTGGAAAAAAAATTCAACAAGTTACTTCTAAAATTTTCTTTATAAAAATTATCTAATTGTTTTACTAAAGTTATTTGATTTGGATTTAACTCTAGATTTTCTGTATTACAATGAGTTTTAAATTTTTCCTCAAGATTTAAAGACATTAATTTTTTTTACTTTTAAAATCAATTCCGTATTCAGATCTTGGTCCTTTCCTTAGTCCAAACGGACCAGATATAAATAATGTTAAAGGCCTTGTCCCAGGTTTTAAGTCTACTCTATGTAAGTTATTTGCAGATCTAAATCCTATATAACCAGGCGGTCGCCAGAATTTTCCTGTGCTTAATGTCTCCCAATATCCTCCTCTAAGTATTATGGTGATATATGGAAATGTATGATTGTGAACACCTTCGCCATGATCATCCGCTAACATTTCATGAATTAGAATATTAAATGGAAACCACTTCGGTCTATGTCTAAAGATAAGGTAATATCTATTCATCCATGGTTTAGCTTCATGATATTTGGGGTGTGAAGGCCCCCTATCTAAAACAACTTTTTTTCTTCCTATTTTATCTAAAAATTTTAAAAACATAACTAATCATATTGAGTTATTGAGCCATTTTTAACAATAAATAAATTTTCATTATATATTATAGGTTTAGATATTAGATCTCTGGCAACTTTTTCAATTTTTAACACATTTCCATCATTTAAGTTAACAACAATTAAATTTCCATCAGAATTAGTTAGATAAAGGTTGTTATTACCTATTGTAAAACCTGTAGGTTTAATTTTTTTTCTTTTTTTTAAATTAAAATTTTTATAAACATCATTAATTCTGACTATGTTTCCTTCATTTTTTTGAATTGTAAAAAGATAGCCGTTTTCAGATACTGTAAAAATCAGGTTCCCAACTACAATTGGTGTTAGAATAGAATTAATTTCACTCATCCAATTTGTGGTACCTGATGTTAAATCTACAGAGTAAAATTGGTTTTTATTATTGGAAAAATAAATTGATTTTCCATCACTAACTAGTCTTGAGAAATTAAAACTATATGTTTCGTTAATAATACTACTTTTTTGTGTTGGAAGTTGCCATTCAATTAAACCTGATGAAATATCAATTGCTGTAATGTCCCCTAAAGAATTATTATATATTACCAAATTATCTCTAATTAATATTGAAAATTTTGAATTCGAAACAGTAAATGACTCCTCAGTTTTTATATTCCAACACTCTGAACCGTCTTTAAGATAAAAACATCTCAATGTATTTTTAAAATCAACTACAAAAAATTTATCCTTATAAATTTTAATTTCTGAATTAAATGGATATTCACTTTTTTTTGACCAAATTAGATCTCCATTTTGTAAATCTATACTTGAAATTTTTGCTATACTATCTGCAACTAACAAGTTTTTATCTGTTATAGCAAATGTTAAATTAGGGTGAATTTTCTTTTCTGTTTTTGAATAAAAGTTTTTTTTCCAAATAACTTTTTTATTATCATTAAACCTAATAATAGTTCCTTTTTTTTCAAAAACTATTACTCCATTACTTAAAATTAATGGTTCAAAATCAAATTGATTAAAATTTTCTAGCTTTGAAAATTTATAACTATTAATTTTGTTTATTCGCCCATTATATTTGGAGGACCCAAAGTTATTAAGTTGATCAAAAATTTTATCATTTGGCTCATTTTTTGATAAGTCTAATTTTAATAATGGATTAAATTCTGTTGAAATTACCCTTTTTTCAGCAAGAATTTTTTTAGAGACCTTATTTTCATTTTCAATTTTTTTTTTTTTATTCCATATTCTTGAATTTTCGTTAAAGGAACAATTTGATAAAAAAATTGAAATAACAAATATTACAAATACTTTATTCACTCAAATCTCTGTTAAGTCTTTTTTGTGTTTCTTTGAGTATATCTAAATTAGCATTTTCTAGAGTTATTATTTGACTAAAAAATTCTTTAGATTTTTGTTTTTCTCCCTTTGAGTAAAAATACTCTGCAATTAAATATAGAGCGTGAGACTTCCAAACACTTTTTGAATTAATTACAGGATTTAAAATTTCTAATATTTGACCTTCATTAATTGTATCAGCATTATAAAGAGCTTTCTTATAAATAATTAAGTTCTTAATTTCATTATCTAATGATGTCTTTTTTATCAATATGTCGAACAAACTATTTATTTTAGACTTGTCACTTATTAGTTTATTATCTATCAAATAGTACAAAGCCAATGGAGAATAAGTTGGATCTTTATTTTCAACTATTTTTTGCATTGCTGATATTACTCCAGAGTTGTCTCCATTTTTATGTTTAATGATTGCACTATTATATTTGTCTGAAATTTTAATTTTATTCTTATCTTGGTAAATTTGATATGAATAAAAACTAAGTAGAATTAATATCAAAAAGATTAAAAGAGATATGAATAACTTTTTATTTTTCGTAAAAAAATCTTTAATTCTCTGATTTCTGGTATTGCTATTAATGATTGCTATATCTTCATCCATAATTAAATCATATTTCGAAGAACGTATTGTAATATGCCTCCATTTTTATAATACTCTAGCTCATTTTTAGTATCTATTCTACAAAGTGCTTGGATTGTTTTAATCTCACCTGAAGCATACTTAATTTCCACTTTAACTTTATCAGATGGATTAATTCCATTCTCAAGATTGATTATACTAATCAATTCTGAACCAATTAATTTTAAATTTTTCCTATCAATATTATCAATAAATTGTAATGGCAAAATACCCATTCCAATTAAGTTAGATCTATGAATTCTCTCAAAACTTTCAGCAATTACAGTTTTTACTCCTAAAAGTTTGGTTCCTTTCGCTGCCCAATCTCTTGACGAACCTGTTCCATATTCTTTACCACCGATCACAACTAAATCTGTCCCTCTTTTTTTATATTCAACTACTGCATCATAAATTGGCATTACTTTTTTTTCTGGGTAAAGCGTTGTAAATCCACCTTCTGTACCAGGTGCCATCTCATTTCTTATTCTAATATTAGCAAATGTTCCTCTCATCATTACTTCGTGATTTCCTCTTCTGGCACCATAAGAATTATAATCTTTCGGTAAAATTTGATGTTTCATAAAATATTCACCTGTAGGACTTTCTTTTTGAATGTTACCTGCAGGAGAGATATGATCTGTGGTTACCATATCGCCCAAAATTAATAGCGGACGA
>CACJQO010000002.1:27500-163351 GCA_902595565.1 uncultured Pelagibacteraceae bacterium | reverse complement strand
AATAAAGAAATCTTTTTATTATGGATGGTTGTTTGGTTTTAGTTATTTTTTATCCAGTTTGTATTGGTTAACTATATCCTTAAGTTTTGATCAAAGTTTTAATTTTTTAATTCCTATCTCTTTAATTGTCATCCCAGCATTTTTAGGTTTATTTTATGCATTATGTGTTGCTATTTTTTATCTATACAAACCGAAAAATATATTAAGTGCTTTTTTCCTATTTTCTCTTTTGTTTGGTTTAATAGAGTTTATTAGAGGAACAATTTTAACTGGGTTCCCTTGGAACTTGGTAATTTACAGTTTTTCTGAAATTGATAGTTTCCTAAGCATTTTGTCCATAATAGGAACTTATTCATTAAATCTTATAGTAGTAAGTTTTTTTACAGCTCCCGCCCTTTTCATATTTAGAAAATCTAAAAAAGAAGTGGTTGTGTGTATCTTTTTACTGATATTACCTATCTCTTTTTATACATATGGAGAATTTTTAAAAAAAAATTTTTATAATAGTAAAGAGAAAGAACTTCCTTTTGCAGTCAGGGTAATTGGAGCAAATATAAGCTTAGATAGGTACTATAAAAACGTTGATGCGGAGAGTGTGATTAATGAGCTTATTTCAATTAGTTCACCCATTGAAGAAAAAAAGATATTTTTTGTATGGCCAGAAGGAATAATACCCAACACCTATGAAGATCAATTAGATTTATATAATGACATATTTGAAAAATATTTTAGTGAAAATCACTTAATCGGTTTAGGAATAACAAGCAGAAAGACTAAGAACAATGATTACAATTATTACAATTCATTCTCAATATTTGATAGTAAGGTAAATTTAATTGACAATTATAACAAAATTAAACTTGTACCTTTCGGTGAATTTGTTCCTCTTGAAAATATTCTTAACAAATTGGGTTTAAAAACAATCACAAATAATATTGGATCATTTGATAAAGGTGTAAACAGAAAAATAATAAAAATTCAAGATGATCTTAAACAAATAAATTTTTTGCCATTAATTTGTTATGAAATTATATATAGTGGAAATTTGACTAAAAATTTTGATTTTGATTTTATATTAAATATTTCGGAAGATGGATGGTTTGGTAAATCCATTGGACCTAAACAGCATTTTATCCACAGTAAATTTAGAGCAGTCGAAAATGGAAAGTATATAATTAGATCATCTAATAACGGGATGGCAGCAATTATAAATCCATTAGGTTATATTGAAAATAAAATAGATTATGGAATTTCAGGTTACATTGATTTAGAAGGTATAAGAGATTTAAAACCAACATTGTTTTCTAAATATGGAAATAACATATTTTTCATATTAATTTTGTTGTATATTGTTTTAACTTTTTCATTTAATAGGATTAAAAATGAGTAATTTAAAAAATTTTCTTTTTACAAGTGAGTCTGTTTCAGAGGGACACCCAGATAAAGTATCGGATAGGATATCTGACATGGTGGTAGACACTTATTTATCTAACGATCCATATTCGAGAGTTGCATGTGAAACTCTTACAACTACTAATAAAGTTGTATTAGCCGGTGAGGTTAGAGGACCAGAAATTAAAAAAGATGATTTAATCAATAAGGTAAGAGAATGCATTAAAGATATTGGATATGATCAAGATGGTTTTACTTGGAAAGAGGCTACAAAGATAGAAAGCCATCTTCATTCACAATCAAGTGACATTGCTATGGGTGTAGACTCTTCAGAAAATAAAGATGAGGGCGCAGGAGATCAAGGTATTATGTTTGGTTATGCATGTAATGAAACTGATGTTTTAATGCCAGCACCAATTCATTTTTCCCATAAGATTTTAAGGTTAATGGCGGAAGATAGAAAATCAGGTAAATTAAAAAACATAGAACCAGATTCTAAAAGTCAAGTAACTTTTGAATATGAAAATGGTAAACCATCAAAAGTTAAATCAGTTGTAATATCTTCTCAGCATACCGCAAATGTTAATCAAGAACAGGTAAGGGAATTATTAAGACCATATTTGATTAATTCTATACCAAAAAATTTTTTAGAAGATTTTAATGAGAATGAATTTTATGTTAACCCAACCGGAAATTTTGTAATAGGTGGTCCTGATGGAGATTGTGGTTTAACTGGCAGAAAGATTATCGTAGATACTTATGGTGGTGCTGCGCCACATGGTGGAGGTGCTTTCTCGGGAAAAGATCCAACTAAAGTAGATAGGTCTGCAGCTTATGCAGCCAGATATATTGCCAAAAATGTTGTTGCATCAAAAATTGCTGATAAATGTTTGATACAATTAGCTTATGCAATTGGTGTTTCAAAACCATTATCCATTTATGTAAATCTTTTTGATAATGATTTAGATAAAAATAAATTTGTTGAAGATAAGATTAAAGAAAGTTTTGATCTTAGCCCAAGAGGTATAAGAGAGATGTTGGGGCTTAATAAACCTATTTATGAAAAAACATCTGCATATGGGCATTTTGGAAGAGAGCCAGATAAAGAAGGTGCTTTTTCCTGGGAAAATACCAACAAATCTGACATTTTCTTAAAATAGTTTTTATTGAAAAATAAAAAAAAACTTTTATATATTCTATTACATTGTTGAATTATCAAAATGGGCTCTGGCCCATTTTTTTTTGGAGTAAACAAAAGTATGTTAAATAAAAGAGCAGATAAACTTGAACTATTAAGAATTGCAGAAGCAGTAGCTTTAGAAAAATCAATCGATAAAGACCTTATAATTAGTTCTATGGAAACTGGAATTGCCAAAGCAGCAAAATCTAAATTTGGCCAAGATAATGAGATTAAGGTAGTAATTAATAGAGATAATGGTGATATCGAAATTTTTAGAAAATTGATAGTTACAGAAAATCCAGAAAATACAAACACTGAGATCAAATTAGAGGATGCAATTATATTGAGTGAGACTAATAAAGACAAGGTGATCGGAGATGAAGTTTTACAACCATTGCCCTCATTTGATTTTGGAAGAATAGCTGCCCAAACGGCTAAACAAGTAATTAATTTTAATGTCAGAGAGGCAGAGCGAGAGAGACAATTTAATGATTTTATTGATAAAAAAGATTCAATATTAAGTGGAATAGTGAAAAGATTAGAGTTTGGAAATGTAATCGTAGATCTTGGAAGAACGGAAGCAATAATTCAAAAAAATGAAATTATACCTAGAGAGAATATAAAAGCTGGAGATAGAATTAAAGCTTATTGTTTTGACGTAAGACGAGAGCCTCGTGGTCAACAAATTTTTTTATCAAGAGCTCATCCTAAGTTTATGGAAAAACTTTTTGTTCAAGAAGTTCCCGAAATTTATGATGGTTTGATTGAAATTAAATCATCTTCTAGAGATCCTGGGAGTAGAGCAAAAATTTGTGTTAAAGCGGTTGATACATCATTAGATCCAGTTGGAGCATGTGTGGGAATGAGAGGATCAAGAGTACAAGCAGTTGTTAATGAATTACAAGGTGAAAAAATTGATATTGTAAATTGGTCTGAGGATCCTGCAATATTAGTATCTAATGCTTTGTCCCCAGCTGAAGTGCAAAGAGTAAATGTAGATTTAGAAAGAAAAAAATTAGACGTGATTCTTAGTGAGGAAAATTTAAGCAAAGCTATCGGGAGAAGAGGACAAAATGTAAGACTTGCTACAAAATTATTGAATTTTGAAATAAATATTATGACAGATGCAGAGGACTCAGAAAGAAGACAACTAGAGTTTAAAGAGAAAACAGAGAATTTTGTTAAGAATTTAGAGTTAGACGAAACACTTGGACAACTTCTTGTGGCTGAGGGTTATTCCACTATTGACGATTTAAAAGATAGTTCGGCAGAAAATTTGTTAAAAATTGAAGGCATAGAGGAAGAAACTGCAAAAGCTCTTATAGAGAGAGCGAAAGAGTTTTATCAAAAAGATCAAGAAGATATTTCTGAAAGGATTAAAGAATTAGGTTTGGATGATGGACTAATTAATTTAAAGGGGTTAACTCCTGGAATGTTGGTCACCCTAGGCGATCAAAAAATCCTTACATTGCAAGATTTTGCTGATCTAGCATCAGACGAGCTAACTGGTGGATATGATGTAGTGAAAGGTGAAAGAGTAAAAATTCAAGGTTACTTAGAAGATTTTGCTTTATCAAAAGAGGAAGCAGATGAACTTATTATGTCTGCAAGAAAAATTATTTATGAAGATTGAGAGATGAGCTATGGAAAAAAAAACAAAATTAACAATATCAGGTGGCATAGCCAAAAAGTCTATCAAAAACATCGATAAAGCAAAAAATCTTGGAAAGAATTCTGTAATAATCGAAAAACAAACTAATAAATTTACTAGTAGTGGTGGTTCATTTAAGTCAAATCCACCAAAGATCAAAAATAACTTTACAAGCAACAAAGGAACTTTTGGTAAACCAAATTATACTCCTAAATCACCGCCTCTAACAAGTGATTTTGAAAGACGTAAATTAGCTGAGCAAAGAGCCACTAAAAGACTTAAAGAGGAAAATGAAAATAAGAATAAAAAATCTTTAAAATCTAATACCAAAAAAAGAGAATTAAAATTAACAGTTTCTCGAGCTTTAAGCGATCAAATTGAAGCAAGAGAGAGAAGTTTAGCATCTGTAAAAAGAGCAAGACAAAAAGAAAATAGAAATTTAACTAAAGAGGAAGTTCAAGAAAATTTAAAGCCCATCAAAAGAGACATTAATATTCCAGAGGTAATCACTGTTAGAGAACTTGCAAATAGAATGGCAGAGCAATCAAGTAATATAATTAAGCATATGTTCGGGATGGGAGTAACAGTAACAATAAACCAAAATCTAGCAGCTGATACTGCAGAATATTTAGTTAAAGAATTTGGTCATAATCCAATTCGAGAGGAAAAAGCAGAGGAGATAATTCAAAAAATTAAAGCCTCAAGGACTGAAAATTTAAAGAATAGACCACCAATAATCACAGTTATGGGTCATGTGGATCATGGTAAAACTTCAGTTCTAGACGTCTTGAGAAGTGCAAATGTGGTATCAGGAGAGTTTGGTGGAATAACCCAACACATTGGCGCTTATCAAATAGAAAATCAGTCTAATAAATTAACATTTATTGATACACCAGGCCATGCAGCTTTTACTGAAATGAGAGCAAGAGGATCAAAGCTCACAGATATTGTTGTTTTAGTTGTTGCTGCTGATGATGGAGTTAAACCTCAAACGATTGAATCAATAAAACATGCAAAGGCTGCAAATGTACCAATAGTTGTTGCGATTAATAAATGTGATTTACCTGAGGCTGATCCTCAAAAAATTAAAAATCAATTACTTGAGCATGAGTTAATAGCTGAAGATTTATCAGGGGACACTTTGATGGTAGAGATATCAGCAAAAACTAAATCAAACCTAGATAAACTTATTGATGCGATCATTCTTCAAGCTGAAATTTTAGATCTAAAAACTGATTTTGAGTCAAAAGCCACGGGGGTTGTTTTAGAATCGAAAATTGACACTGGAAGAGGACCAGTTGCAACAATAATTGTAACAACTGGAACTTTAAAAAAAGGAGATTTTTTTGTAAGCGGTCTTAAATGGGGAAAAATCCGAGCTATTATTAACGATAAGGGGAAAAATATTGATGAAGCTCTGCCCTCTTCTCCAGTAGAAATACTTGGAATAAATGGTGCTGCTAGAGCTGGAGATGATTTTATAGTTTTAGATAACGAGAAAGAGGCTAAAACTTTGAGTGAAAATAGAGCTCAAGAGAGCAAAGATGGTAAAAATCCCCTGACATTTGCCACTCAAGAGTCTGCTTTTTCTAATAAGTCCACTGAAGAATTAAATCTTATAATTAAGTCTGATGTCCACGGATCCTCAGAGGCAATAAAAAGTGCTGTTAGTCAAATTAAGCATGATGAGGTAAAACCAAAAATAATTTTGGCGGATATTGGAATGGTTACAGAGACTGATGTGACTTTAGCAAAAGCTTCAAATGCAGTTTTGATCGCGTTTAATGTTAAGCCAAGTAAGGAAGCTAAAAGACTTGCTGAAAATGAAAAGATAAATATTTCATCATACAATATAATCTATGAAGTTTTAGATTTTATTAAAAAAAGAATGTCAGGATTATTAACTCCTGATGTGCAAGAAAAAGTGATTGGGACCGCACAAATTTTAGAAATTTTCAAAGTTTCAGGAGCCGGTAAAGTTGCTGGCTCTAAAGTAACGGATGGAGAAATTAATAGTAATTCAGATGTAAGAGTAATTAGAGATGGTTCAATAGTTTTTACAGGAAAAGTTGGAAGTCTGTTTAGAGAAAAAAATCAAGTAAAACAAGTGAACAATGGTCAAGAATGTGGAATTGCACTCAAAGATTACATGGATTTTAAAAAAAATGACACAATAGAAGCTTTTAGTGTTACATCTAAAGAGAGGACAATATAATGGCAGACAGAATAGGAAAACCAATTTCACAAAGACAATTAAGAGTGGGTGAAATGATTAAACAATCTTTAAGCATGATTTTTATAAGAAATGAGGCTAAAGTTCCAAATTTAGAAACAAATACTATAACAGTTACTGAAGTGAGAATGAGTCAAGATTTGAAAATAGCCAAAGCATATGTGCTTCCTCTTGGAGGAAAAAATGCAGAAGAAACTGTAAATATTTTGAAAGAATACTCATTTCTAATTAGAAAAATTTTATCTCAAAAAATAGTGATGAAATTTTTACCAAAACTACTTTTTAGAAAAGATGAATCTTTTGAGTATGCTGAAAAAATAGAGAATTTAATTAAACAAACAAATAAATAGGAAAAAAGAAGTATGAACAAGAAATCTCAAGAGTTAGCAATGCATGAAAAAGATACTGGATCGTCAGAAATCCAAATTGCTTTGTTAACAGAAAAAATTGAAACGCTCTCAAAACATATAAAACAATTCAAAAAAGATAAACATTCATCTGTTGGATTATTGAGAGCGGTCAATAGAAGAAAAAAATTGTTAGATTATCTTAAAAGAAATAAGGTAGATTCTTACAAGAATGTCCTGTCGAAATTGAATTTGAGGAAATAAGAGTCAAGATAGATAGAACGGAATGGAACGAAACGAACGAAATGAAATGGAAATGAAATGTTTAAAGTATACAAGAAGGAAGTTGAAGTAGCAGGCAAGAAAATAAGTTTAGAAACAGGTAAAGTAGCGAGACAGGCAGACGGGGCAATCATCGCAACATGTGGGGAGACAGTCGTTTTAGCAACTGTAGTTGGAGCAAAAAAAGTAAATCCAGATATTGATTACTTTCCATTATCTGTAAATTATCAAGAAAAATATTACGCAGCAGGAAAAATTCCTGGTGGATATTTTAAAAGAGAAGCAAGACCAACTGAAAGTGAGACACTAATCTCAAGATTAATTGATAGACCGATTAGACCATTGTTTCCTGATGAATTTAAAAATGAAGTTCAGTTGTTACCAACTGTAATTTCTTATGATAAAGAAAATGAAGCAGATATTTTGTCAATTATTGCATCCTCTGCAGCTTTAGCTATATCTGGAATGCCATTTATGGGTCCGGTTGGAGCTTCTAGAGTTGGATATATCGACGGCAAATATGTTTTGAATCCGTCAAAAACTGAGCTTGAAAAATCAAAATTAGATTTAGTTGTTGCTGGTACAAAAGATGCTGTGCTTATGGTTGAGTCTGAAGCGAGCGGGTTAACAGAGGAAGAGATGTTAAATGCAGTAAAATTTGGTCATGAAGGATTTGTTCCAGTAATTAAAATGATAGAAGAACTAGCTAAAGAATGTAGAAAAACTGAGTGGACTGTTGAAAAGAAAGATTTATCTGATGTGAGAAAAAAACTAGAGGAAACTTTTACAGAAGATCTTAAAAAAGCATTTGCGACAAGAGACAAACAAGACAGATCAAATCAGATTTCAGAAATTACTGATAAAGCAAAAAAACTCTATGAGGAAGACGAAAACTACACAGATCTTGATGTAAATTCTGAACTAAAAAATCTTGAAAAAACAATTGTCAGAACAGATATTTTAAAAAATAAAAATAGAATTGATGGTAGGGGTTTGTCTGATGTAAGGCCAATTTCGTGTGAGGTTGGTGTTTTGCCAAGAACACATGGCTCTGCTTTATTTACTAGAGGAGAAACACAAGCAATTGTAACTGCCACTTTAGGCACATCTGATGATGAACAAAGAATTGAGAGCTTAGATGGATTACAAAGAGAAAGGTTTATGCTTCATTATAATTTTCCACCTTTTTCTGTTGGTGAGACAGGTAGAATAGGAACCGGTAGAAGAGAAATAGGTCATGGTAAATTAGCATGGAGAGCAATTCATTCTTCATTACCCTCAAAAGAGTCCTTTCCTTATACTTTTAGAGTAGTATCAGAAATAACAGAGTCCAATGGTTCTTCATCAATGGCTACTGTTTGTGGAACATCACTTGCACTAATGGATGCGGGAGTGCCAATAAAAGAACCAGTTGCAGGTATAGCAATGGGTTTAATTAAAGAGGGTGATAATTTTAGCGTGTTATCAGATATTTTGGGTGATGAAGATCATTTAGGCGATATGGATTTTAAAGTTGCTGGAACAAAAAATGGAATTACTTCACTACAAATGGATATCAAAATTACTGGTATTACTTTTGAAATTATGGAGCAAGCATTAAGCCAAGCTAAAGAAGGAAGAGTTCATATTTTGGGAGAAATGAATAAAGCACTATCTGCATCAAGATCTGACGTTGGAAAACATACTCCAAAAATGGAAAAAATTAATGTCGATAAGAAAGACATTGCTGCTGTTATTGGAAAAGGTGGTGCAACAATCAGGGAGATTGTAGAAAAATCAGGTGCCAAAGTTGATGTAAATGATGAAGGAGTTGTAACAGTTGCTGCTCCAGACGAAGAGTCTAGAAGCGTTGCTATGCAAATGATTAAAGACATCACAGCAAAAGCTGAATTGAATAAAATATATTCAGGCAAAGTTATGAAGATTATGGAGTTTGGTGCATTTGTTAATTTTTTAGGAAAACAAGATGGACTGGTTCATATTTCAGAACTTGCAGATAAAAGAGTAGCTAAAGTTACGGATGTAGTGAAAGAAGGCGACGAGGTAAAAGTTAAAGTTATTGGTTTCGATAGAGGGAAAGTAAAACTTTCAATGAAACAAGCTGCTGAATAATAGGTAACATAGATAGGGTACTTGGTATAAAAACAGAATGCCTTTCAGAACAATAAGTATTTTATGCTCCTTAATTTATTAATAAAAGATGAAAAAAAAATTGATAAAGAACTTTATTCATCTGGGCCATACTGGAATTATAAAAATAGAAGAGCAATAATTGAAATTAAAAAAAAAGGTCTTGAGGATTTCAGAGGAATAACTGCTGGAATTGGAACTTCTTTTGCAGACAACTTAGTTTTAGACATAAGAAATGAATTCAATATTAAAGGAAGGATTGTTGGAAAAATATTTTCTCTACCTCTTTTAAATATAATTTTTAATGGACAAATAAATACAACACAAAATTATCTCGATTCATTTATTAAAAATCAAGGAATTGTTTATAAAAACAGTAAAAAAGTTCAAAATCTTATAAGTAAATTTCAGTTTAACAATACAACAGATTTTGGATGTGTTCAATCATTTGAATATTTAAATAAAAATTATTCTTGTCATTATTTAAATATGGCAAACAGAATTAATAACTTATGCAAAGATTTTGATTTTAAAAATATCAAAAATTATTTCGAAATAGGAGGAGGTTTTGGATCAAATATTCATTTTTTGATTACAAATTTTTCTAACATAAAAAAAATTCTTTATTTAGATACAGTTCCAAATATTTATGTTGGTACAGAATATTTAAGACATCATTATAAAGAAAAAGTAAAAGATTATCTTGAATTAAGAAATTTAGATAAGATTAGTTTTTCTAAAAATAACGATTTGGAAATTTTTTGTATTCCACCATGGTTAATTGAAAAAGTAGACACAGAAATAGATCATTTTCATAACGCTGCAAGTTTTGTTGAAATGCCCAAAAAAGTGATAAGTAATTACGTTAAATTTATTAAAAAATTTAAGACTAGAGAAATATCATTAATTTCTTATAGTGGTTTTGATTTAAAAACAACTTTTAATCCAGAAGAATTAAATAGTTTTTTTGATAACAAATTGAGTGTCTCGTGGAAAGATTCCTTAATTGAAGAATACAGTAAAAAAGAAATATACTTAACTTCTCATAAAGTTTATTAATAACTTTAAACTTTTGGAATTAAGAAATATTTTTTGGATCCGGCATCCCAACTTTGTTGTAACCAGCGTCTACATAGTGAATTTCACCAGTAACACCATTTGCAAGATCACTTAGTAGATATAATGCTGAATTTCCAACATCATGAATATCTACATTTCTCTTTAGGAAAGAATGGTCCTCGTTCCATTTATATAAGAATTTTGCATCACCGATTGCAGATGCAGCTAATGTTTTGATAGGGCCTGCACTTATTGCATTTACTCTCATGCCTTGAGCACCCAAATCTCTAGCTAAGTATTTAACACTTGCCTCTAAAGCTGATTTACAAACTCCCATTACATTATAATTTGGAATCGCTTTAGTAGACTCATAAGTTAATGTGAGTAAACTTCCACCTTCTTTCATTACTTTAGAAGCTTCCTTTGCTACTTCTGTAAATGAAAAACATGATATTAACATACTCCTCAAAAAGTTTTCTCTGGTTGTATTTAAATATTCACCTGATAATTCTGATTTGTCTGAAAAAGCAACTGCATGCACTACAAAATCAATTTCTCCCCACTGGGACTTAATATCTTCAAATAATTTTACTACTTCATCTTTATTTTCAACATCACAACTAAATGTGACATTTGAATTTAATTTTTCTGCAAGAGGAATTACTCTTTTCTTTAATGCATCACCTAAATATGTAAATGCTAGTTCTGCTCCAGCCTCTGAAAGTTTTTGAGAAATACCCCAGGCAATAGATCTTTCATTAGCAACACCCATGATCAATCCCTTTTTACCTTTCATTAAACTCATAAATTAAACCTTTTCAAAAATTAAAGCAGCATTTGTTCCACCAAAACCAAAGCTATTTGACATTACTGTATTTAAAACAGCACCTGTTTCAGTTTTTGCTACGATAGGAAACTTTTTAGCATCATCATCCATATCTGTTATATTTGCTGAACCTGTAATGAAATTATTTTTCATCATTATTAGACAATAAATAGCTTCATGCACTGAAGCAGCTCCCAAAGGATGACCCGACAAAGATTTTGTCGAACTTATTTTTGGAATGTCATCTCCAAAAGTTTCTTTAATAGCTTTAAGCTCGGTTATGTCTCCAACAGGAGTAGATGTTCCGTGAGTATTAATGTAATCAATTTTATTTTTGGTAGTCGCCATCGCCATTTTCATACATCTAACAGCACCTTCACCTGATGGTGCTACCATATCGTATCCATCTGAAGTTGCACCATAACCAGTTAATTCTGCGTATATTTTAGCCCCTCTTGCTTTAGCATGTTCGTATTCTTCGAGTACTAACACACCTGCACCGCCAGCGATTACAAATCCATCTCTAGTTTTATCATAAGCTCTAGATGCAGATTGTGGAGTATCATTATATTTTGATGATAAAGCTGTCATAGCATCAAACATTGCTGTCATCGCCCAATGAATTTCTTCACTACCACCCGCAAAAACAATATCTTGTTTACCCATTTGAATTAATTCCATAGAATTTCCTATGCAGTGTCCACTAGTTGCACATGCAGAACTCATTGTATAATTAGTTCCTTTGATTTTAAATGGAACTGCTAGAGTAGCAGATGCAGTACTTGCCATCGTTCTTGGAACTATAAAAGGACCCATTAATTTTGGGGTTTTCGCTCTTGTTTTGTCAGCTGCTAAAATAACGTTCTCAATTGAGGGTCCTCCTGAACCCATAACTATACCAGTACTAAAATTGCTTACTTCTTTTTCCTCAAGACCAGAATCTTTGATTGCCTCTTTCATCGCAATATAGTTATAAGCTGAGCCTGAACCCATGAATCTAATTGTTTTTCTGTCTATATGATCTTCAAGTTTGATGTTTGGCTTGCCATGCACATGACTTTTTAAATTATGCTCTTTATATTCCTCAGCAAATGAGATTCCTGATTTTGAATTTAATAAAGATTCATGAACTTCTTCTTGATTATTTCCCAAACAAGAAACTACACCTAAACCAGTTATTACAACTCTCCTCATTATTTGAATAACCCCACTTTTAAATTATCTGCTGAATAAATTTTTTTTTCATCTGCTAATAATATCCCATTAGCCAAACCAACTGTTGTACCACCAGGAGACATAATTTTTTTCATATCGATTTCATATTTGACTAATTTAACATTCTGTAAAACTTCCCCTGTAAATTTTACTGTACCAACGCCCAAGGCTCTGCCTTTTCCTGGATTTCCAATCCAGCCTAAATAAAATCCAACGAGTTGCCACATAGCATCGAGTCCAAGACATCCTGGCATCACTGGATCTTCTTTGAAATGACAATCAAAAAACCAAAGGTCTTTCTTTATATCTAATTCAGCCTTTAAAGAGCCTTTTTTAAAAGCACCATCCTTATCATTAATTTCAGTAATTCTATCAAACATTAACATTGGTGGAAGTGGTAATTTTGCATTTCCTGGACCAAAAAGACCTCCGTTTCCGCAACTTATAAGTTCTTCATAAGAATAGGAGTTTTTTTTCATAAATAGATCACCTTAATACTTGATTTTAAACCATTATAATATACATAAAGTTTAGAATTATTATAATTAACAATGTTAAAAAATAGCGAATTTGTTAGCAAATTAAGAAATTCTGGTCTTAGACCCACTAAACAAAGACTTAAAATTTGTGAAGTCTTATTTAATAGAGACAAAACTTTTCATTTTACTATTAATGATTTAGCAAAAAATATTACAGAAAATTTTAATGAAAAAATATCTTTAGCTACAATTTACAACACAGTTCATGCTTTTAAAGATAAAGGATATTTAAAAGAAATTACGATCAGTAGCGATAAAAGTTATTTTGATACAAATATTACTAAACATCATCATTTTTATGACGAGGACACAAATTTACTAATAGATTGTAATGATAATGAAATTGGAAGAGTTAATATTAAAAATAATATTACAGGAAAAAAAATTAGTTCTGTTGAAGTTTTAGTAAGAGTTGCAAGTGATACTCAAAATCAAGATTAAAAAATCTTTCTTTCTAAATTTATATTATAATCATTCTAAACTGTTGACATTTAGTTTAGAACTATTATAAATTACTAATTCTAATAACCATGGGGGAAATACAAAAATTATGAGTACTGAAAATTTCAAAAACAAGTCTTTTAAAGCTAATCAAATGAGCAAATGTCCTTTTACCGGTGCGGGAACACCTGCGAAGTTTTCTGCGGGAAGAGGTCAAACAGTAAGAGACTTTTGGCCAAACAGTTTAAATCTAAAAATTCTTAGTCAGCATTCAAATTTATCTAACCCTATGGATAAAAAATTTAATTATGCAAAAGAATTTAAAAAACTAAATTACAAAGCACTTAAAAAAGATTTAAAAAAATTAATGACAGACTCCCAAGAGTGGTGGCCAGCAGATTATGGTCATTATGGTCCATTATTTATTAGATTAGCTTGGCATGCCGCAGGAACTTACAGAACTGGTGATGGTAGAGGTGGAGCAGGAACAGGTAATCAAAGATTTGCGCCACTTAATTCTTGGCCAGATAACGTTAACTTAGATAAAGCTAGATTACTTTTATGGCCTATTAAAAAGAAATATGGAAGAAAAATCTCATGGGCAGATTTATTTATACTTGTTGGAAATGTAGCTTTAGACTCAATGGGTTTTAAAACTTTTGGTTTCGGAGCTGGCAGAACTGATATTTGGGAACCAGAGGATGATATTTATTGGGGCTCAGAAAAAGAAATGTTAGGTGTGGAAAGATATAGTGGAAAGAGAGATTTGGAACAGCCACTAGGAGCTTCACATATGGGTTTAATCTATGTAAATCCGCAAGGTCCTGACGCTAATCCAGATCCAAAACTAGCAGCACATGATATTAGAGAGACATTTGGCAGAATGGCTATGAATGACTATGAGACAGCAGCATTAGTTGCTGGAGGACATACATTTGGAAAATCTCATGGTGCAGCATCTGAATCATATAAAGGACCGGATCCTGAGGCTTCAAGACTTCAAGATCAGTCAACTGGGTGGAATAGTGGATATAAATCCGGAAAAGGTGTTGATACAATAAGTAGTGGTATTGAGGGTGCTTGGACTCAAAATCCAATTCAATGGGATATGGGCTATTTGGATTGTTTATATGGACATGAGTGGGAACTTACAAAAAGCCCAGCTGGTGCTCATCAATGGACTCCGAAGAAAAATGGGCAAGAGATTAAAATGGTTCCCGATGCACATCAAAAAGGTGTGCTTCATCCACCAATGATGCAAACAACCGACATATCGATGAAAGTTGACCCTAGCTATGGACCTATCACAAAACATTTTCACCAAAATCCAAAAGAATTTCATGATGCTTTTGCGAGAGCATGGTTTAAATTAACTCATAGAGATATGGGGCCAAGAGTTTGCTATCTTGGTAGCGAGGTTCCAAAAGAACAACTAATTTGGCAGGATCCAATTGATAAGCCTAAATATAAACTTAAATCAAAGGATATTAAAGATTTAAAAACTAAAATCTCTAAATCAAAAATATCAATTCCAGATTTAGTTTCTACTGCATGGGCTTCAGCATCTACGTTCAGAGGCTCTGATAAAAGAGGTGGTGCTAATGGTGCTAGAATAATGTTGGAACCACAAAATAATTGGAAAGTGAACAATCCAAAAAAATTATCGACTGTAATTAAAGCTTTAGAAAAAATTAAAAGCAAATTCGATAGTAAAAAGAAAAGTGTTTCAATGGCAGATCTGATTGTACTAGCTGGTGGTGTTGGTATCGAAATGGCTGCAAAAAAAGCTGGCTACAAAGTTCAAGTTCCATTTTCAGCAGGAAGGGGAGATGCAAGGCAAGATCAGACTGATATTAACTCATTTGGTCTTCTAGAACCACAAGCAGATGGTTTTAGAAACTACTTAAATGGTGGAGCTTCAAATGTTTCTGCAGAAGAAAAACTTGTTGATAAGGCTCAATTGATGGGTTTAACAGCTCCAGAAATGACTGCACTTGTGGGTGGTATGAGAGTGTTAAACACAAATTTTGATGGCTCAAAACACGGTGTTTTTACTAACAGACCTGGTTCTCTTACTAACGATTATTTCATAAATCTTTTAGACATGAATACGACTTGGAAAGAGGAAGATAAATCTGAACAAACATTTATTGGTAAAGATAGAAAAACTCAAAAAACGAAATGGAAGGCGACAAGAGTTGATTTAATTTTTGGTTCAAATTCTCAACTAAGAGCTCTAGCAGAAGTTTATGCATGTGAAGATTCAGGTGATAAATTTGTTAAAGATTTTATCGCGGCATGGGTAAAAGTTATGAATTCTGATCGATTTGATTTGAAATTAAACTAATTCTATAAAACAGGAAAAAATATGGGAACAGCAAATTTTGAGGACTTCTACGAAGTTCCTAATCTCAATTTTGATATATCAAAGTTAAGAAATGATTTGGATAAAGTTTTAAAAGCTAAAAAATTCAATTCTCCTGGGGTTACCCACTTTGGTGCAATACCATTAAACCAAATTCCAAACGATAGAAGTTCTATTGAGGGAAATAATATAAGAGGAAAATATTGGACAATTGCCGATGAAACTGGAAAAGAAGTTTCTCGAGATGTTGATATAGATGAGTCAAAATATACTCAATTGGTTCCTGAATTTGAAAATACTTATTTTAAAGAAGTTTACGACACTTTAAGTAAAAGATTTAAACTAGGTAGAGTTAGATTATTATTAAAAGAGCCAAGATCGACATTAAGCTGGCATAAAGATCCTGAATGTAGACTGCATATACCAATTATAACTAATAAGGGCTGTTCAATGGTAATTGAAAATGTAGCAAAACATCTTCCAGCTGATGGTAAGGTATGGATAACAAATAACACGAAATATCATAATTTTTTTAATGGTGGGGAACAGGCTAGAGTGCACCTTGTTGCTTGTGTGCTTGATAGTCCGTTTAAAAAATAATGGAATTAACAACCGGCATATTCAAAGCTGCTGGACAGATTTACACAAATAATAGAGGTTCAATTTTAAGAACAATTATTTATACAATTGGTCATTTTGCTATAGCTATAACTGTTTTAATGTTTGTTGCTGATGTCAGCTTTATGATAGCACTAACAGACGCAATAGTTGAACCAATAGCTAATTCTATATGGTATTTTATTTTAGATAAGTGGTGGGCGAGTAAATCAAAAAACTCTTAATCTAATACACCCCAAATATTGTCTGTCTTTATCCAACCTTCAAAATCATCCGTATTTATTTTGCACCAAATTCCATTGCATTTTTGAACTATTAGAACTCTTCCACTTTTAATTTTAGCCAATGGTTTAGAAAAATTTGTCGGATTTTCGAATAAAATTTTGTCTTTTGTGGGAATTATTGAATTTATTTTTTTTAATTGAGACCAATGTATCCATCCGCTGTTGTTTTTAAAATCAATTACTCTTCGCCAGTTCTCTTTTTTATCAATTTGCTTTAGAGGCAAATTCACTTTTTTATAAATAAACTTTATAGGAGATTCAAAACTCGGTCCATACCTTACATTCACTTTACTTTTCTTTAAAGACAAGAAAGTTTCTTGAGCATAACTTAATGAGGTAAAAAATAATAAAAATAAAGTTATAAGAAAAAGTTTAAATTTTTTTTTTAACATTTTTTAACTTTTTAAATTTAATTTTTCTAAAATTCAGATTTAATAGGTCTATAACCAAAACTTGACCATTCAAATTTTTACCAATAGATAAAATTTTTTTTAAAATTTCATTCGCTTGCATAATTCCTATTATACCAGCTACTGTCCCCAAGATGCCTTCATATTCACAATTTAATATATCGTCTGAAATCTCATATTCTTGATAAAAAGATCTTATACAAGGTGTTTTTTTATTTTTAAAATCAAAACTAAAAATATGACCATCAAATTTACTTATTGCTCCAGTTACAAGAAATTTTTTATATTTTCTTGAAACATCATTAATAAAAAACTTTGTTTCAAAATTATCTGATCCATCAATTATGTAGTCATAATTTTTTATAATTCTTTGATAATTTTTAATATTTAATCTTATTTTATACGCGTTTACTTTTATTTTTGAGTTTATCTTTTTTAATTTTTTTTGAGCAGACTTTATTTTGGATTTTTTTAAGTCTTCGATGCTGTAAAGACTTTGTCTGTGAATATTTGATAAATTAACAATATCAGGGTCAACAATGCCCAAAACACCTACGCCTGCTCTTGCTAAAAACTCAGCCGCAGGACAACCTAAACCCCCCATTCCAATAATTAAAACTTTAGCTCCAATAATTTTTTTTTGACCTAAGCTTCCAATATTTTTTAAAACTATTTGTCTTGAAAATCTCTCTATTTGATTTTTATCTAAATTGATATTCATTTACCTGTTGAACCAAATCCACCTTTACCTCTAATAGACTTAGGTAAATCATTTTTTTCTTCTAATTCCATCTTGACCACAGGTGCTAGGATCATTTGAGCAATTCTATCACCATTATTAATTGAAAAATTTTCATTACCATGATTATAGATGATAACCTTTATTTCTCCTCTATAATCACTATCAATTGTTCCTGGAGTGTTTAATACACTAATATTATTTTTGGCTGCTAAACCTGATCTTGGTCTTATTTGAATCTCGTAATCTTCTGGGAAAGCAACAGATAATCCTGTGGGAATTAAAACAGATGTTTTAGGTTCTAGATTAATGGGTTCTTTTATAAATGCGACTAAGTCTACACCTGATGCGCCACTGGTTTTATATTCGGGTAATTGTACAGCTGGGTCAAGTTTTTTGATTAGAACTTTAACCATTAATTTATTTGAGCAACTATTCTATCTACAATTTCCTCTGAAATCTCTGACTTCTTTTTTAATGAAAGTTTCTCCTTTTTCATTTTTTCATTTTTATAGAAAATTGTAACTTCATTATTTTCATTATCAAAACCACTTTCATCCTTTGAGACGTCGTTAGCTATTATCCAGTCGCAATTTTTATCTTTTAATTTTTGCACAGCATTTTTCTCTAAACTTGTTGTTTCAGCAGCAAAACCTATAACCATTTTTGGTCTCATAGAGTTATGATTAGAAACATAGTTCAAAATATCGATATTCCTTTCCAAGTTTAATGTTAAATTATCAACTTTTTTAATCTTTTCTTTATGTTCATAACTAGCTCTGAAATCAGCAACAGCAGCAGCAAATACAGCTATATCAGTCGGAAGATTTTTTTGAGTGGCCTTAAACATTTCTTCAGCAGTCTCAACTTTGATTAATTTAATATTTTCATCTATTTTTAGGTTTGTAGGTCCAGATATTAAAGTGGTATCAAAACCTCTTTTATAGAGCGATTTTGCTATCTCGTAACCCTGTTTACCGCTAGATTTATTTGTAATAAATCTTACAGGATCTATATATTCATTAGTAGGACCCGCGGTTACTAGTGCTTTGAGTTTATTATTTTTAATTTTACTTAATAAAAAATTTTGAATTTCCTCATAAATAACTAAAGGTTCAGACATTTTACCCTCACCATATTCACCACAAGCCATATCACCTATTTCAGGCCCAATAATTTTGTAGCCAAAACCTTTCAATGTTTTTAGATTATTTTGTGTAGACTGATGTTCCCACATTCTAACATTCATTGCTGGAGCTAAAAAAACTTGTTTATTTGAAGCTAATATAACTGTGGATGCTAAGTCGTCTGAGTTACCATGGCTTAATTTGGAAATGGTGTTGGCAGTTGCTGGAGCGACGATAATTACATCGGCCCATCTTGATAAAGAAATATGGTCCATTTCTGTCTCATTCTCTAGGCTAAATAAATCATCATAAACTTTACCTTGAGATAATGAGGCTACAGATAATGGGGTTACAAACTCCTTTGCACTTTTAGTTAGTATTGTTTTTATTTCAGCATTATTCTTTCTAAACATTCTTATCGTTTCAAGACTTTTGTAAGCAGAAATTCCACCACATATTATAAAAAGAACTTTTTTGTTTGATAAATCTTTCATCGACTGAATTAAAATATTAAAAGACCAAAAATTACAAGGATTAATAAACCAATAATAGATTGGTTTCTAAAAGCAGTCATTTCTGATTTTTGAGTGTTTAAGGCCGTATAGGAATTTGAGTTTTGTGGGATTTGTCCACTAGCAAGATAAGTAAGAGCTTGATTAGCTTTATCCATAATTTCAGGAAATTCTGGTAATCTTTTTATTACTTCAGATGTATTTTGAAGTGTTTCATTTAGTTTTGTCATTGGATCTTTTGTTTCTTTTAGCCAACTTTCAAGAACTGGTTTTGAAGTGGTCCAAATATTTGTGTTTGGATTTAATTTTCTAGCTACACCTTCAACAACAACCATTGTTTTCTGTAACATTAGAAGCTGAGGTTGAGTTTGCATGTTAAATTTTTCTGTGACATCAAATAGTTGCTTTAATAATTTTCCTCCAGAAATATCTTTAACTGCTTGACCAAAAATTGGTTCACCGATGGATCTTAGGGCTTGAGCCAAATCATCTATTGGAACTTCTTTTGGCACAAGACCTGCAATCAAATGTACTTCAGCAACTTTACGATAATCTCTTTGAATAAAACCAAATAAAATTTCAGCTAAAAATCTTTTACTCATTTTATCTAATCTACCCATAATTCCAAAATCAATAGGAACAATTTGACCATCATTATCTATGAAAATATTGCCTTGGTGCATATCTGCATGAAAAAAACCATCTCTTACAGCATGTCTTAAAAAATTTTGAATAATATCTTCTGCAATTTTTTCAGTATTAAATTCTTTATTTTTTAGTTCTTCCGTTTCTCTAATAGATATTCCATCCACCCAATCTAGGGTCATTACATTTTCGCTTGTATAATTCCAATAAATTTTAGGAACTCTAAATCCAACATCATTCTTTGTATTTTCAGCATATTCATTTGCAGCAGCTGCTTCAAATCTTAAATCCATTTCTAGATTTGTGATTTCTTTTAATAAAAATACTACTTCTACCAGCTTGAGTCTTTTTGTCTTTTTAATAAATGATTCTATTAAGAAAGCAAAAAGCATTATTGCATCAATCTCCTCATTGAATATTTTTTTTATGTTTGGTCTTAGAATTTTAATTGCAACGTCCTTAAGAACTCCATTGTCATTAATTTGAGCTTTGTGGACTTGAGCAATTGAAGCAGCAGCAACTGGTTCACTTAAATTTATTATAGAGTCATAACTTTCGTTACCTAGATCATTTTTAATTATTTCTTTAGCTTGTAACAGAGAAAATGGTGGCAATTTATCTTGAAGGTTTTCAAGTTTTTTGGAAAGTTCTTCACCAATTATATCAGGTCTGGTTGCTAAAAATTGACCAAGTTTAATAAAAGTTGTTCCCATTGACTCTAAAGAGTCAGATAGTCTCTCTCCCTCGTCTTTATTTGCATCTATTTGTTTTTTTGGTGAAAAGGAAAATGATAATATCTTAAATAAAATCTTTATAGATAAAGGTGGTTCCTTAAATTTTGATACAATATTTAAAATATCAGAACAAGCTACTTTTCTTCCAAGTTTAAAGAGAATAATTAATTTTTTTACCATCAAAATTTCCATCCACTATGAATAGAAACTATTCCACCTGATAAATTTCTATAGGTACATTTTTCAAAATTGTTTTTAACCATTGCGTCAATTAATTCCTCCTGGTTTAAAAAATCTTCAATACTTTTAATTAGATATTCATACGGCTGCTTTTCACCAACAACAAACTTGCCAATAGAAGGTATTAGCTTAGAGTAATTTTTATAAAGGGTTTCTAAATTTGTATTCTGAATTTTTGAAAACTCTAAGCATAAAAAACGACCCCCTGGTTTTAAAACTCTATAAGCCTCAGAAAGAGCTTTATCTATATTGGCAGTGTTTCTTAAACCAAAACTTATGGTATAAAAGTCAAATAAATTATCAGATAAAGGAATTTTTTCGGCTGGAGATATAATCCAATTTATATTTTTAAACTTAGATAACTTTTCTTTCCCTTTATTTATCATCCCTTTATTTGGATCGACACATGCAATATGAGATAATTTATTTACATGTTTAACAAATAGTTTAGCTATGTCTCCAGTACCACAAGCAACATCAATTAAATTTTGATTACTGGATGGATTCATCATATTTAACAGACTTTTTTTCCACAATCGATGAATCCCTAATGACATAAAATCATTCATTAGATCATAACGATCGTACACTTGATTAAACACATTTTGGACTAATCCTTTTTTATTTTGTAGATATTGTTGCATAATTCAAAAATATATAATCAATATAGTATTAAATGCCAGAATTACCAGAAGTAGAAATTGTACGTCAATCTTTAGACAAAAAGATTAAACAAAAAAAGGTCAAAAAAGTAATAGTTAGAAATAGAAATTTAAGAACTAAAATCCCACTTAATTTTCCAAGATTCCTTGAAGGCAAAAAAATAATCAAAGTAAAAAGATTTTCAAAATATCTGATTATTTGCCTGTCAAATCAAAGTTATTGTCTTTTACATCTGGGTATGTCGGGAACTATTCATCTAATTTATAATCAAAAAAAAAGTTTGGTAACTAATACTAGTTTTTATAGCTCACCTACATTACCTAAAAAACATAATCACGTAGAAATAGTTTTTGATGATCTTAAAATTGTATATAACGATCCAAGAAGATTTGGTTTTTTTGAAATAGTGGTTAATGAACATTTTTTGGATAAAAGATTCTCTAAACTTGGACCAGAACCTTTTCAATCAGAATTTAACTTAAGTTATATTTATTCTTTTTTAAAAGGAAAAACAAAAAATATAAAAAATTTTCTATTAGATCAAAACTTTGTATCAGGGATAGGAAACATTTATGCAAGTGAAATTTTATTTTTATGTAAAATTAAACCTGATAAAAAAGTATCTTTATTAAATAAAGAAGATTGTAAAAAAATAATATTTAATTCTAAAAAGGTTTTGATTAATGCTATCAAAAAGGGAGGATCAAGTATTAGAGATTTTAAAAACACATCAGGTAAATCAGGAAATTTCCAAAAGAATTTTAATGTTTATGAGAGAAAAGGACTTAATTGTAAGAGGTATGGATGCAACGGAATTATTAAAAAAAAAATGATTTCCAATAGATCTTCTTTTTTTTGTAATATCTGCCAAATATAATAATTATTTAATTGACCAAAATTCATTCTCAAGTTATACCCCTGCGCATATGGCTAACACAAAATCAGCAATCAAAAGAATTAGAAGAATTTCAAAACAAACAGCTGTTAATAAGGCTCGAAAAAGTAGATATAAAAATGCTTTGAAGAAAATGAATTCTTTAATTGAAGCTAAAAAGAAGTCTGAGGCTTTAAAGTTCTTACCTAAGTTGAATTCTGAGTTGATGAAAATAGCTAAAACAGGCATCGTAAAGAAACAAAACGCTTCTAGAAACGTTTCAAGGTTTACCAAAAAAATAGCATCAATCTAGTTTAATAACACTTCAGGTTGTCAATCCTAATACAACTTTTAAATCTACAAAATCTGTGATCTTAAAAATTCTCCACACAATATTTAGATTTAGTAAATAAACAAACTTATTTAATTCAATTATAAATTTTATTTATATTTTTTTTTTATTTTTCTTTATTTTTTTTTGTCAAATACTTTTTTTTAAAAAAAAAAAATTTACACAATCCTAGATTTTATTTTTTTTTTATTTTTGAAAATTATTTGTTGCAATAATTTTATTATGGTTCTAACTGAACACTCTCCACATTTATGAACAATTCTATAAATAATAATAGTTTAAAAGATTCTAAATCCGATATTCTTGATTGGAATTTAGTTCAAGCTGAAATGAAAAATAAATTAGGACTAGATATTTACGAAAGTTGGCTTAAAAAAATAACTTTTGTCGAGGAAATCAATAATTATATCTTATTATCTGTACCTACTAGATTCATTCGTGATTGGATTACATCTAGATACTTAGATCAAATCTTGAAAATTATAAAAAATTATAAAAAAGAAATTGTTCGAATTGAATTCAAAATAACTGAAAATAAACCTACTTCAACTCAGGATGAAAATAATACTAATGTCATAGAAAATAAAGAAAATGTTTCTTTTATAAAAGACTCTTATTTACAATATAATCGAATAGATCCTAACAAAAATTTTGAAAACTTTATTACTGGCTCCAGCAATAAATTAGCATACGAAGCTTCTGTAAAAGTTTCAGAGAATATTTCACATTATAATCCACTTTATCTTTATGGTGGGGTTGGAATGGGCAAGACACATCTTTTAAATGCAATTGGTTATCACCTGAAAAAAGACAATAAGGTTATGTTTATATCGGCAGAACGTTTTATGTATCAATTTGTAAAATCAATCAAATCTAATGATATGGTCAAATTTAAAGAGTATTTTCGTAATACTGATATTTTGTTAATTGATGATATACAATTCATGAATGGTAAAGAGGCAATGCAAGAAGAATTTTTTCATACTTTTAATGCATTATTAGACAAAGGTTCTCAAATTATAATTTCTGCTGATAGATCTCCTAATAAGCTGTCAAGAATTCAGGAGAGGATAAAGTCAAGATTTGCAGGAGGTCTAGTTGTGGATATTCAAAAAACTGATTTAGCACTCAGAAAAAAAATCCTTGAAAGTAAAATAAGTGACTTAAATAATTTGTATCCTGAAAAGTTTAATATACCTGAAGAAATTAAGGATTTTATAAGCATTAAAATCACAACGAGTGTAAGAGAATTGGTGGGTGCAATAAATAGAATTATATCCTTTTCAAGAATTTATAACAAAATACCAAGCTTAGCTGAGACAAAAGTTATATTAAAAGATTTACTTAATTTAAATGAAAATAAAGTAACTATTGATCTCATTCAAACTATTGTGTGTAAATTTTTTAAGATTAGTAAAAATGAAATGCTTTCATCAAGAAGATCTAGGTACCTAGTGAGACCACGGCAAACAGCAATTTATTTAACAAAAATTTTGACTTCAAAATCTCTTCCTGAAATTGGAAGAGAGTTTTCAAATAGAGATCACACAACTATAATTCACTCAGTTAAAACTATTGAAAAATTAAAAGAAAAAGATCCAGATATGATTGCAAATATAGATAAACTAAAAAATCAAATATTATATAGCAATAAAGAAAATGAAATTTAATGTAAACCAACAAGACCTACAGCAAGCATTAAATTATTGTCAAGGAGTCATAGAAAAACGAAGTACACTTCCAATATTGTCAAACATATTGCTCGATGCACAAAATTCAAAACTCACTATAACAGCGACAGATTTAGACTTAATATTTATTAATCAAATAAATAACGTCGAAGTCATAGAGGAGGGAAAAACAACCACTACGTCGTCTACTATGTATGATATTGTTAGAAAACTCTCATCAGGAAAAAAAATAAATTTAACTTTAACAGACAATAGCAAACTTCATCTAGAGTCAGAAAAATCTATTTTTAATTTAAATTGTATGCCCGCTTCGGAATTTCCTTTAACAGATGAAAATTTTAATGAGAATGAATTTAGCCTTAAATCAAAAGACCTATTAAAGTTGCTAAATAAATGTAAATTTTCTGTGTCAAATGATGAGACCAGACATTATTTAAGTGGAATTTATTTTCATCAAACAGAGGTTGAGGATAAGAATTACTTAACTGCGGTATCAACTGATAGTCATCGTATGTCCATTTCTAAACTCAGATTAAGTGAAAAAAAAATTTTTGAACCGATTATATTACCTAAAAAGACTATTTTTCAATTAAGTTCATTATTAGAAAATTATGATGGTGATGTAAAAATTTCAAATATGAAATCTAAGATAAAATTTGAATTAAATAATAGTATTTTAATTTCTAAGTTAATAGATGGAAAATTTCCTAATTACATTCAAGTAATTCCAAAAAATAATCAAAAAAAATTAGAAATTGACCTTAAAATTTTTCAAAGTTCGGTGGATAGAGTAGCCTCAGTATCGCTTGATAAAAAAGATGGTGTAAAATTTAGCTTAAGTAAAGATAAACTAGATTTGTCTGTAAATAATACCAACAGCGGTGATGGAAAAGAATCCCTTGTAGTGAAATTTGATCATGATTTAGAAATTAGTTTTAATTCTAAATATCTTATAGATGTTGCTTCACAATTAGATGGAAATAATATTGAAATGTTTCTAAATGATTCAGGTTCACCTGCGCTGATCAAAGATCCTGGTGATTTCGATAGTATTTTTGTAGTTATGCCTATGAAAGGTTAATTTAGCAATTTAAGTTCAGAATATATAGTTTTTTCTAAAATCCCTAAAAATTCTTCCTTGGAATAATCAGGTTTGATAGGTTCCAAAATTGAAATTGTAATTGTTTTGTTAATATCTTTTTTTCCTTTTTTTGGCCAGACGTAACCAGAATTAATAGCAACCGGTTGGCATTTTATTTTCAATTCTTCATAAATCCTTGATGCACCTTTTTTAAATGGAGGTTGTTCGTGGGGTAATACTCGAGTTCCTTGAGGAAAAATTATTATTGGTCGATTTGTATTTGCAATTATTTTAGAAATATCCTCAAAAAAATTGATGTTTTCTCTCGATACCTTATTTCTTTTGATAGAAATTGATCCTATTTTTTTTAAGTACCAGCCAAAAATAGGTATCATAAGTAATTCTTTTTTTAAGATAAATACAGGAGAATTAAAAATTGTTTGTAGGAAAAAAGTTTCAAACATAGATTGATGAGAGGAAGCAATAAAAAATTTTTCATTTTTAATTAAATTTTCTTTACCTTTGACAATGATTTTTGTGGACAAGAAAATTTTTAAACAAATAGCAGCCCAATAACCCATTAATTTCCCACCAAAAAGTGTAAATTTTTGTGGTAAGATTAACGCTGGCAGAAAAATAATTGAAATTAAAATTATTCCTGAAAAAAAGAAAATTGAAAATAGAAAGTTTCTTATCATTAATTATCAAAAGCTAAATTATCTCATGGTGCTTTTGTCTTTTTTTAACTACTCTTATTTTAGATCCATTAATTAATATTTCTATAGGTTTAGGTCTAAGATTATAATTAGAACTGAGTGATATACCATAGGCACCTACATCGCATATTGCGATAAAATCTTTCTCTTTTAGTTCTTGAAAATTTTTTATGGACGTAAACTTATCAGTGCTTTCGCAAATTGGGCCAACAAATTCATAAATTTTCTTTGATTTTTTACCTCTTTTTAATAAAGGTAAGATGCGATGTACTGCACCATAAAGTGCAGGTCTCATCAAATCATTCATAGCAGCATCTAGAATAACAAAATTTTTTTTATAACTCTCTTTTATGTAAATTACTTTTGATATTAAAACTCCTGTATTGCCAATTATTGATCTACCTGGCTCAAATATAATCTGAGATTTTTTATTTTTTAAAAATTTTTTAATTGCTGAATGATATTTTTTATAATTTAGTTTTTTATCATTATTGTATGGGATGCCCATACCCCCCCCAAGGTCAATAAAATCAAATTTATATTGGGTCTTTTTGATGATTTTATCTAATATTCTTAACATTTTTTCATAGGGTTTATGATCTAAAATTTGACTTCCAATATGAACACTTAAACATTTTAAATTAATATTTTTAGAATTCTTACAATATCTTACAAGTTCAAAAAATGTTTTATCATTAACTCCAAATTTATTATCTTTTTTACCTGTCGATATTTGGCTCAAAGTTTTCGCATCAGTATTTGGGTTTAATCTAATACCAATATTAACTTGTTTTTTTTTTATTTTAGCAATTTTATCAATTTCTATGATTTCACTTTTGGACTCTGAATTTATTAATAAAATATTTTTATCAATTGCAAAATTGATTTCTTTGGAAGTCTTACCAACTCCTGAAAAAACAATCTTCTTTGGACTAATTCCAGCCTTAAGAGCTAACATTAATTCACCCATTGATACAACATCTGCCCCAAGTCCAAATTTTTTTATTTCTTTTATTAAATTTAAGTTAGTATTTGATTTAATAGCAAAACAAATTAATGGTGATATGGATTTAAAATTTTTTTTAAAATCATTTATATTTTCTCTTAGTTGTTTATACGAGTAGCAATATGCAGGTGTTCCATATTTTTTAGCAATATTTTGCAGGATTGTATTTTCAATCTTAAGTTTACTATTTAAAAATCTCATTAAGCTTTATTTAGAAAGTAGCTTGGTATTTTTGAATTACTTTGAGATTCTTTATAGACTGGGTCTCCTTTTTTTCCACAAGCGATCAATGTAGAAAATACAATTATTGCTAAAATAATCTTTTTTTTCATTTTTTTCTTTTATATTTCAATATCATTTTTTTAATATTATCAAAAGATGTTCCACCATATGATTTCTTAGAATTTACAGAATTCTTTAAATCAAACACTTTTAATACATCATTTGATAGTTTTGGTTCAATTTTTTTAAGTTCAGCCAGCGTTAATTGATCGAGATTTTTTTTCTTTTTTTCAGCAAAGTTCACAATATTAGCAGTCACTTTGTATGCTTTTCTAAATGGCATTGAGTGATTTTTTACGAGATAATCTGCAAGATCAGTTGCAGTCAAATATCCTGTGTTAGCTAATTCTATCATTTGTTTTTTATTTGGTGTAAAATTTTTAAGAATCACATCAAGTATTTTTAAACAATTTTGTAGTGTATCATTAGATTTAAAAACAATTTCCTTATCGTCTTGAAGATCTTTGTAGTAAGATAAAGGTAAACTTTTTAAAACTGTAAGCATAGAAAACAAATTACCATAAATAATTCCAGACTTTCCTCGTAAAAATTCCAGTAAATCTGGATTTTTTTTTTGTGGCATTATCGAAGAACCAGTTACAACTTTATCTGATAAATTTATTAACTTGAAAGCATCAGAGTTCCATATGATAAGTTCCTCAGCTATTCTAGAAATATGCATGGCACAGACTGAAATAGAGTAAAGAAAATCTAACACAAAATCCCTGTCAGAAATTGTATCTATTGAGTTATTAGTTGGTTTTGTAAATCCAAGTTTTTTTGTAGTGTAATTTCTATCAATATTAAAAGAGGTTCCAGTTAAAGCTGCGACACCTAAAGGATTTTCATTTAAACTATCTAGATTATTTATGAATCTCTTTTTATCTCTTTTAAACATTTCAACATAAGCCATCAAATAGTGGCCAAATGAAACTGGCTGAGCATTTTTTAAATGAGTAAATCCAGGCATAAGGGTATATATATTTTTTTCTGCTGCTTTTATTACACTTTTAATAATAGTATCTAATAGAACATTAATTTCTTTGGTTGATGATTTCATCCAAATTTTTAAGTCTGTGATCACTTGATCATTTCTTGATCGCGCTGTGTGAATAAAACCCGCATCTTCACCAATTATTTCGAAAAGTCTTTTTTCAATATTTATATGAATATCCTCGTACTTTTTATTAAATTCAAATTTTTTGTTCGTTATTTCCTTTTTGATTTTGTTTAAACCATAAACAATCTTATTCTTTATTTTAAAAGTGATAATTTTTTGTTTAAATAACATTTCGGCATGTGCAATTGATCCAATTATATCCTCTTTATATAATCTCTTATCAACATCTATAGAACTTCCCACTTTTTGAAAAATTGATGAAGTGTTTTTTTTTATTCTATTGACCCATATTGCCTGGTTGTTTTTATTTTTCGACATGATAATTAATTATACCTATTTAACATGAGATTTTTAATATTATTTGCTTTTTTAATATCTAATTGTGTTGCAGCAGAAATCAAAGATATAAAAAATCTTGTTATCAATAAAGAGCTTAAAAAATATGATGGATTAACGTTTTTAGATGATCAGAGTAATGAAATTCAACTTGATCAATTTGAAGGCAATTTGGTTTTACTCAATTTTTGGGCAACTTGGTGTGCCCCATGTAAAGAGGAAATGCCATCTCTTGATCAATTGCAATCTCAAAAAAATTTAAACAATTTAAAAATATTTCCGATTAATGTTGGTCAGGATAATTTAGAAAAAGCCTCTAAATTTTTTGAGGATTTAGGTATAGATAATCTTAAGATATATTTCGACTCACCAATTACCTTAGCGAAAAAGTTTGGACTAAGAGGAGTGCCCACCACAATTTTGATAAACAAGGATGGATATGAGTTTGCAAGAATTGTTGGGTCAATAGATTTTAAGGAAAAAAATTTTGTTGAATGGTTGGCTAGTTACAACTAATTTTTGAAAAAATATGCAAAACCAACTAAAGCAATTATTGCAATAAATTGAAGCAAAACTCTTAACTGCATTAATTTATTTGAATATTTTTTGCTGGTTTCACCACCTTTAAATAAAGTTCCGATACCAAGAATTAAAACAATCCCAACCGCCATTAACAAAATTATAGATAATATTTTAACTATTATTCCAGATAACATGAAGGTATTGTAGGGTGTTTTTAAAATAAAAAAACATAATTCACACACTATGACATTTTGCCTAGATTCAGTAATGGTCAAACCAGAGACTAATAAAAAGATTAAAAATGCTATCATCTTACTTCATGGTTATGGTGGTGATGGCAAGGATATTAGTATGCTCTCACTGAACTGGAAAAGACATTTACCTAATACTATTTTTATTTGTCCCAATGGTCATGAACCATGCAGTATAAACCCAAATGGATATCAGTGGTTTGATTTAAGCAAAGATGATCCAGAGTATATTTTGGATCAATCTATAAAGGCTGAAAAAAAGTTATCAAAATTTATTGATGAAATTAAAAATGAATTTAATTTTGAAAATAAACAAATATGTTTATCTGGTTTTAGCCAAGGCTGCATGATGTCAATAAACTTAGGACTTACTTCTGAAGAACCTTTTAATTGTGTTGTGGGTTTTTCTGGAAAAATTATTGATGAAAAGGATTTGAAATTGAGAAAAAAAAACTCATCAAGTATTTTGTTAATTCATGGTGATTCTGATCAAGTTGTATCGCCAAATTTTATGTTAGAGGCAAAAGATTTTTTTATGAGAAATAACATAGACATTGAGACGCATCTCATAAAAAATTGTGACCATCATATTCCTGTAAATGCTTCAAGTATTGCATTGAATTATATCTTAAAAAAATTTAATAATTCCTAAATATTGAAAAAAATTTTTATTTAAGTTAAAATTTCATATGAATAATTTTATTGATCAAGATGTTTCACTAGAAAAATGTCCTGCACTAGTTTTAAATGCTGATTATAGACCATTGAGCTACTATCCTCTATCACTGTGGTCATGGCAGGATACTGTTAAATCAGTTTTTTTAGATCGTGTAATTATAGTAAGTAATTACGATCGTGTAGTAAGAAGTCCTTCATTTAATATGCAATTGCCTAGTGTAATTGCTCTAAAGGATTATATTGTTCCTCAATCTAAACCAAGTTTTACAAGATTTAATGTTTTTCTGAGAGATAAATTTTCCTGCCAGTATTGTGGCAGCAACGAGGAATTAACTTTTGATCATTTATTGCCTAGATCAAAAGGTGGAGAAACTAATTGGGATAACGTCGTTACAGCATGTTCAGCTTGTAACGTTAAAAAAGGAGGCAAACTATTAAAATTATCGGGCATGAAACTGGCCCAACATCCTTATCAACCTTCAACAGAAGATTTACATCGTAATGGAAAAAATTTTCCCCCAAATTATTTACATAAAAGCTGGATGGATTATTTATATTGGGATGTTGAATTAGAAGCTTAAGTTTTATACTTTTTCTGATATTCGAATTGCAATTTTTGAACCTGTTTTTATTATTTTATCCATAATTGAATAAATGCCTTTTTTGGTAGCTCCTTTTTCATAAGCAATATCTTTATGATGAAGCTCATCTTCTCTGAATTTTATAATTTTCTTTTTTAGATTTTTTTCTTCTGGACCAAGTTGATTTATTTGGTCTTGGTAATGTTTATCTATTACTTCTTCAACGGAGGCAGTACATAACATAGCTGCTTTTTTCCCAAGAATAGTAGACCCAAAACCTAAACCTACACCTAGCAGATCCCACAATGGCAAAAATTTTGTTGGCTCAATATTTCTTTTTTTTATTTCGTTTTCAAAAAATTGACAATGTTCAACTTCATGTTCTTTCATATCCTCAATTGTTTTTTTTAAATTGTCATTTTTAACAATTGTATTTAAAGCTAATAACTGACCTTCATAAATTTTGACAGCACCCCTCTCGCCTGCATGGTCAACTCTAATAAATTCTTCAACTCTTCTGTCAGTTTTTTTCATATTTAGTAAAAATTTTTGCTAGGGTTATAATAAATAATATACTTATTACAATATTAATAGTAGTTAGTGATAATCCTAAAATCCTAAATGTCACATCTTTACAGCTTATAGTCTTTTCACTTAGTTGATTTAGTAATTCCTCTTTACTTACATTTTCAGAAAAGTTTTTTACACCACAAACAGTTGATTCTTGAAAAATGCCTTGTTCTATGCCGAAATGATACAATGAAATAAAAAAAGAAAAAATAAAAGTTAGTATTAAAAGCAAAATAAAGAAATTTTCATTTTTCTTTATAATAAACATTAGAGATATCAAAATTATACTTAACCCATAAGGAATTCTCTCTATCAAACATAAATTACATGGTTGGTGGCCTAGAACATGCTCTATAAAATAAGCAGAAATCAAAGCTATTAGACTAAATAGAAAAATTATTCTCAAGTAAATTTCAGTTTTAAGGTTAAACATGAGATTTAAAAATCAGATAAATTATTAAGCCAATAATAACAATTAATATTCCAATTATTGTAAACCATTTTGACCCATGCTTATCCATATATTCATTAAATAAATCACCGAACTTATAAGAAAGGTACGATACGATGAAAAATCTTAATCCTCGGGAAATTAAACTTATCAAAACAAAGATTAAAAAGTTGAATCCTATTAGGCCGCTTGCAATTGTAAAAACTTTATATGGAAGAGGAGTAAAACCAGCTAAAAAAAGTACTCCTAACCAAGCATAAAAACCATCACTATTAACTAAGTTTTCTTTTATTTTTGATAACTTATCCTCATAACCATAAAAACTCATAATGTGTGCTCCAAATTCAAAAAAGAACGCACCAATTAAGTAACCAAGCATACCACCTAAAACTGAAAAAATTGTAGTTATAAGAAAGATTTTAATAAAATCATTTTTTTTTGATATTACCATTGGAATAACCATTACATCTGGCGGAATAGGAAAAAATGAACTTTCAACAAAAGAGACTATTGCCAAATAATATTTAGAACTTTTGTGAGCTGCTAAATCTAAACATTTTTTGTAAAGACTTTTAAACATTTTTTGGTTTTAATATAATTTTAGTTCTTATACTATTTAATAAATTATTAAATAACTAGGGCGAATGGCGGAACTGGTAGACGCGCACGACTCAAAATCGTGTTTCGCAAGAAGTGAGAGTTCGATTCTCTCTTCGCCCACCAAATTATGGAATTAAGTAAAATTAACAGTTTAGTAGAACTTTTTTTCACGAAGTATAAGGAGTTAAACTCTACTTCTAATAAACCATTTTTAAAGTGGTTAAAGGATAATAAGAAAGATTTTCTTACTTGGAAACAAGTTGAAAGAAACATTCAAATTTTATCTGAATATTTAAGAAAAAATTTATCTAAAGGAGATAGGTGCATTTTATTATCTGAAAATCGACCTGAATGGCTTATTTCTGATATAGCCATAATGAACGCTGGTGGGGTAACAGTTCCTTTATTTACAACTTACTCTGAAAAAGATTATGAATATATTATTAATGATTGTAATCCAAAAATTTGTATTGTCTCAAATAATACTCAATTAAAAAAAATAGATAAATTCATTTCAGATAATATAAAAGTTTTATCAATAGAAAATATAGATAAACAAATTGATAGTATAGAAAATATTTTTGAAAGATTTTCTAAAGACAAAAGTTTAGATCATTACAACTTTAACCAAAATATTGAAAGAAAAGATCTAGCTTGTATCATTTACACATCAGGAACAACTGGTAACCCTAAAGGTGTAATGCTGAGTCATGGGGGTATTTTATCTAATTGTGAGGGTGCGCAAGAAATTTTGAATTCGCTAGTTAAAGATAGTGAACCTGTTTTTTTGACTTGGCTTCCTTTATCTCATTCATATGAACATGCTGTTCAATTTGTACAAATCACATTAGGAGCAAAAATTTATTATGCTGAAAGTTTAGAAAAATTATTATCTAATATGTCAGTGGCTAAACCAACTATAATGACTGCTGTGCCAAGATTTTATCAAAATTTGTATAGCAAGATTTCGATTAATTTTTCAAAACAAACCGGTCTCAAGAAAAAATTAATATCCTCGACGATTTTGCTTGGAATAAAAAAACTAAATAATGAGAATATGAGCTTCAGAGAAAAAATACTAAATTATTTATGTGAAAAATTAGTAAGACAAAAAATCAAAAATCAGTTTGGGGGAAATTTAAAGGCTTTTGTTTCTGGTGGGGGCGCGTTAGATCAAAAAATTGGTGAATTTTTGAATTCTATCGGATTGCCAACTTTACAAGGTTATGGCCTAACAGAAGCATCCCCAGTAGTAAGTTGCAATATACCTGAAAAAATCAAGATTGATACAGTTGGACCTCCTTTTAAAACTAATGAGGTGAAGATTGCACAGGATGGTGAAATTCTGGTCAAAGGCGAAAATGTAATGCTTGGTTACTGGAACATGAAAAAAGAAACAGACGATATACTTAAAAATAGTTGGTTACACACAGGAGATATAGGTGAAATTACAAAAGAGGGAAATTTGAAAATTACTGACAGAAAAAAAGAAATTATTGTAAATTCTGGTGGTGATAACATTTCACCCTCGAAAATTGAAAATTTATTGTGTCTTGACGACAAAATTAAACAAAGTTTTGTTTATGGAGACAAAAAAACTTATTTAGTTGCTTTAATTGTAAGTGACAGTGAAAAAAATAAAAAAGAAATTGAATTATATATAGATGATCTAAATAAAAACTTATCTCTTGTTGAAAGAGTAAAAAAAATAAAATTAATTAATGAAGAATTTACAATTGAAAATGGAATGTTAACACCAACTTTAAAACTAAAAAGAAAAAAAATTTTAGAAAAATATAAAGAAGATTTAGAAAAACTTTATTAATTTTTTACAAAATATTTGATTATTAAGCGCATAAACACTAACTTTTTTACAATTTAAATTTTTTTTTAAAAAAATTTTTATTTTAATTTTATTTTTAAAATTTTCTTTAAAATTTAAGATTTGACATAAGGCACATAAAAAAATAAAAATAGACTAATAGCGAATCAATTGATTCGTTTAACTTAAAAAAGGGAGCTAAAGATGCCTAAGAGAAGAAAAAAAGCAAAGAAGGCTAAGAAAAAAGCTAAGAAAAAAGCTAAAAAAAGAAGAAGAAGATAATTACTTAGTATTCTTTATTAAAAACGCTTCTCATAACGATTTACGTGTGAGAGGCGTTTTTTTTTATTCCTCTATATCTTCTTCATTTTCTGAAACAGCCTCTTCTTCAGGTAAATCTGATGAAGCTTGCTTTATTGGTGCTGCCTCTGGTTTAGGTTGAGTATTTAAGTTTCTTTTTAAAGCTTTATCTAATTTTTTTTGAGTATCCTCTAATGACAGATTTAGTATTATTTGAAATTCTGAAAGGATTCTTTCATATGCTTTTTCAAACAATTGTCTTTCACTATAAGATTGGTCAACCATCAAATCATCCCCCTTATTAAGGTCTCTTACTACTTCAGCTAACTCATAAATCTTACCTGATGAAATCTTTGCTTCATATTCCTGTGCTCTCCTACTCCACATAGATCTTTTTATTTTAGGCTTACTTTTTAATATTGAGATGCATTTATTTACCTGATTGATAGTAGCTAACGGTCTTAAGTGTAATTGTTTATTAACAGGCACCATTCCATTTGCTTTATCTTTTTCAAATTTTATAACGTAAGTTTCAACGTCTATTCCTCCAATATTTATTTTTTTGAATTCAGTAATTTGCCCAACACCATGTTTTGGGTATACGACGTAATCTTTGATTTTATATTCTCTTTTTTCTGTTTCTTGTTTTTTTACTTTTTTAATTTCTGGTTTAGCCTCATTATTTTTTGTAATTCTTAAACCATCACTTTTCTGTTCTGTAGTTTTGACCTCAGATTTTATAGATTTTTTTAAAGGTATTTTTTTAGTCTTAATTAATTTTTTTGGAAATTTATTTATCTTCTTTTTTACTTTTTTTAATTTAACAAACTTTTTGGTTTTTGCCTTTTTTTTTGATTTAGTAGCTTTACTTTTTTTAAAGGTTTTCTTTAAAATACTTTTCAAACTTATTTTGCTCATCTTTATATTTTTCGTGATCCGATGGAGGATCTTTCTTAACCGTTATATTTGGCCAGATTTCGGAATATTGTTTATTGATCTCTAGCCATTTATCAGACCCTGGCTCTGTATCAGCTTTTATTGCATCAACAGGACATTCAGGCTCGCAAACGCCACAATCTATACACTCATCAGGTTTAATTACAAGCATATTTTTTCCCTCATAGAAACAATCTACAGGGCAAACTTCAACACAATCCATTAACTTACATTTAATGCATTTGTCATTAACTATATATGTCATTATTGATTTTCTTTTTTAATTTTTTCTTTGATATCTCCCATGATCTTATTGTCAATATACAATAAACCTGCAAGTCGTCTCATCAAATTAGTTTCAAACATATCTGCTTCTTTATTTGAGTAAATTATTCTCCAAAGGGTTTCTATAATTTCAATTTTTTTTTTATCATCCATATTTTTAACTTCCCTTGTAAAATCCAAAATTTGGTTAGAGTTTTCTTCTATTTCTTTACCTTCTTTTAAAATATTTTCTAAATTATCTTGGTCTGCACCTATTTTCAAAAGTGCCTTACTTATTATAACCTCTTCTTCTTTTGAGAAGTTCTCATCAATTTTTGCAGCATGAATCAATAATGCCGCAACTCTTGCTAAATCACTAGTTTTAGTATCTCCTTTTTTTTCTTTAAAAAACATTACTTACTGGTTTAAATTTAAATTTTTTAACACTTTAAAAGGACTTTCTTTGATGAATTTTTTATTTACTTTTTTTGAGCTTTTTCTTGGATTGTATTTAAAAAATATATCATTATTTTTTTCAAAAACTTTATAACCCATAATTTTTAAAAGCTTTTTAAAGTTGTCCTTATTACATCCAAGTAAATTCAACATTTCAGGAATTAACTTAATTTCATTCTTCTCTGTGTTTGAATTAATAATTTGAACAAATAATCTTTCTAAAATATCAATCCTTACGTAAAAATTGTCAAATTTCTCAAATCCACAAAGTAACATAAAATTTCTGTTTTTAATTTTGTCGTTTTCTAAAAAATTTAAACCAAACACAGGAGGTTTTAAATTAAAATATTTTTGATGATAATTTTTCCAAAGTAAAGTTCTTAAAGACACAGCCTCTGGTTTGATTAATTTGTGTAAAAATACATGATATCTTCCAAATTTTACTCCTTGATCTCTCAAAAATTTCCTCTCATTTTGCCCTAATATTTTTAGATAATCTGTAACTTGATTTCTTTGAAGGACTCCATTGTTCTCATACAATTGATACGCAAGAGCTTTAATTGACGAATTTTTTTCCTTAAGGTTTCTCAAATCAATTAAACTGCTCAAAACATTTTGTATTTTATTTTTTAGCCATTTCACTAAATAATTATTTAATTTTTTTAATTGATCTGTTTCCAGAATATCATCAACTATAAGAACAATATTTGGATTTAAATAATCTCTACCTGGTTGCAATTTTGCTATTGGAGACTTTCTCCAAAAAATTTTAAAATCCTCGTTTAATTCTATTAAACCTGTCTCGATTATTGTATTAATTCTTTTTTGAAGTTCTGGACCAACTGTCTGTCTTGCTGCTTTTTTGAGCGATTTGATATCTGTCTCTAAAGCACCCTTTTTTAAATCTAGTTCCAATTTAAGTCCATTTATCTTTCCAATAAATTGATCATCAATCATTACTTCGTTATTTTCTAAAATTTTAGTATCAAATTCCATATCTTGCTTTAAGCCTCTTGCTAGGACACTTGCCCTTTTGTCAATAAAAGTTTTTGTAAGCTCTTCATGTAATCTATCTGATAACTTATCCTCTAAGTGTTTTGTTTTTTCTATCCAATAGTTTTGATTTTCTATCCAATTATTTTTATTTGAAACATATGACCAAGTTCTTACATTTGCAATTCTATTTGATAAAGAATCTACATTTCCATCTAATTTATCAAGTTTGACGAGTTGAAGTCGCATATAATCATCTGTAATTTTACCCTTTTCACTTGTTAAATATTTAAAAACATTTTCAATTACTTCATAGTGATTGCCATAGGTTTTTTTAACAAAATCTGGTATTTGGCAACATTCCCATAAAAGACTTAATTTATCTTTATCAAATTCAATATTTTCAAAATTTTTATCTCTTAAAAAAAATTTTAAGGCTTTTTCATCTTCACACTCATGTATTTTTCTTAACCATCTTCTATTAGGCTTTTCCTCTAAAGACTTTAATAATTTAAAAGGACTCTCAAAATTTAAATTTGAATTTCTCCAAAATAAAGATTGGATTTCTTCAAATTTATGATTTTCCAATAAATCTACTTCATCAGCATTTATTTCTTTGCATTCTCCTGTTATACCAAAATTTCCATTGTTCAAATATCTTCCTGCCCTACCAGCTATTTGTCCAATTTCTGCTAAATTTAGCTTTCTTAATTTTTTTCCATCAAATTTTTTTAAATTGGAAAAATAAACGTGATCAAGATCCATATTAATTCCCATACCAATAGCATCAGTTGCGACTAGAAAATCAACATCTCCAGATTGATACAGCTCTACTTGTGCATTCCTTGTCTTTGGGCTTAGAGATCCCATAACAATAGAAGCTCCTCCTTTTTGTCTTCTTATAAGTTCAGCGATGGCGTAAACTTCCTCTGCAGAAAATGCTATAATTGCAGTTTTTCTTTGAATTCTTGAAATTTTTTTATGACCAACATAAGAAAGTTTTGAAAGTCTAGTTCGATTTATAAATTCGATGTCATCATCAAGATTAGAAATAATTGGTCTTATAGTATTTGATCCCATTAACATTGTTAATTTTATTCCTCTTAAATTCAATAATCTGTCTGTAAAAATATGACCTCGCTCATGGTCTGCGCACATTTGAATTTCATCTACGCCTACAAAATCTAATTCTTTATCAATAGGCATAGATTCAACAGTACACAGATAATACTTTGCATTTGTAGGAATTATTTTTTCTTCACCAGTAATTAATGCAACTTTATCTAAACTTACCTTTTTAATTACCTTGTCGTAAACTTCTCTAGCTAATAATCTCAAAGGAAAACCTATCATTCCAGTGTCAAACGATAGCATAGTCTCAATAGCAAGATGAGTTTTACCTGTATTTGTTGGGCCAAGGACAGCTGTAATTTTATTTTTTGTCATTTCTATCTTTGGTATATCTTAATTTTTATCTACCAGATGTAGTTGTTGTTAAAGAACAAAAATAGACTAAAACATGACCGAATCGGAGGATAAAAAGTTCTCATTTTTTTTTTAATAATAATCTAACTTAACATAATTAAATTAATTATAAAGATTATGTGCTGAATGCTTAGTCAGTTGTTTTGATTTTTAAAATTTTCCAAATTCCTGATGCTGACGTAATTATCTTACCATTACAAATTAACTCACAAAATAAAAATACTAGAGTTTTTGTTTTTTTTAATATTTTAACTTTCCCGTAGATTTCATCATTAACTTTTGATGATCCAATAAATTTTATATCTAAAGAAATTGTTACGCAGGGTGCATTATCAGCTGATCGATGTGCTGCTGTGCCAGCACCGGCATCTATCAGTGCAGACAAATAACCCCCATGAGTAATTCCTGCAGCATTTAAATGATTATTATTAATCGTTGATTTAAATTCGTATTCATTTTCAGAGATATTTCTAAATAAAAGGCCTCCGTTATGTTTCATAAAACCTGGTTTGAGACTGATTTGTTCAAATTGATTTGACATAATTTTTTATAATACAAAAGTTAAGATTAATATAATTACAAAAATAGAAACAAAAAAATATATTACTGACATTTGAAGAGATATTTTTTCCAACCATTTTAACATAATTTCCCTTTTTTATGGTGCGCCTGCTAGGAGTCGAACCCAGAACCTCCTGGTCCGTAGCCAAGCGCTCTATCCAATTGAGCTACAGGCGCATTTATAAATATATTTGTTTATAGTATATCAATATTTAGTGTATTTTAATGATAAGATAAAATTAAAATTTATGAACAACAAACCTGATGACGTGGTCATTTGTAGTGCAGTTAGGACTCCTATAGGCACTTATAAGGGATCATTAAAAGATTTGAAAGGAGATCAACTTGGTACTATCGTGATAAATGAGGTTTTGAAAAGAAGCAAAATATCTAATAATCAAATTGATGAAGTAATAATGGGCCAGGTTTTAACTGCTGCTGGAGGACAGAACCCTGCGAGACAAGCAGCAGTAAATGCTGGGATCCCCGTATCTAAACCTGCTTATTTAGTCAACCAAGTTTGTGGATCAGGACTAAGAGCCATTATTTCAGGTTACCAACAAATTAAATTAGGAGATGCAAATAATGTAATTTGTGGGGGTCAAGAGAATATGTCGATGACGCCTTACTCTTATTTTTATTCAGAGAAAAAAGAAATTTCAAAAGATCAATTAATCAATACTATGATTCATGATGGTTTAACTGATGCTTTTAAAAATTACCACATGGGAGTTACAGCTGAAAATGTTGCAAAAAAGTTTAATATTTCTAGAAAACAACAAGATGAATTTGCTCTTAAATCCCAAAAAAAAACAGAAATTGCAATTGAAAATAATAAATTTGATGATGAAATAGTGCAGATAAATCACAAAGGTATTATTTTAAAAAAAGATGAACACCCAAGAAAAGATTTAAAATTATCTGATTTAGAAAAATTAAAAACAGCTTTTAAAGATGGTGGGACTGTAACACCCGGAAACTCATCTGGTATAAATGATGGAGCAGCTGCTTTATTATTAACTACATTTAAGGAAGCTCAACAAAATTCACTTAAACCATTGGCCAAAATTATTTCCTGGGCATCTGTTGGTTTGGAACCGTCTTTAATGGGTCTTGGTCCTATAGAAGCTATTCGACAAGCATCAAAAAAAGTAAATTGGAATTTAAATGAAATCGATTTATTTGAAATTAATGAGGCTTTTGCCGCTCAAGCTATAGCAGTTATCAGTGAATTGGGTATTGATGAAAATAAAGTTAATATAAATGGTGGGGCTATTGCTTTAGGTCACCCAATAGGTGCATCTGGAGCAAGAATACTTGTGACACTTATACATGAAATGAAAAAACAGAATAAAGAAAGAGGTTGTGCCGCACTTTGTATAGGTGGCGGTATGGGAATTGCGCTATGTGTAGAAAAAATTTAGGAATTAATCTTTCCGTATTTTTCCTCTAACAATATTTTTTGGATCCACACATTAGCATCTTTATATGTGTTGAATTTTGGTTGAATAAATATATTTAATAACTTTTTAATCATTATTTGAGTATTTCAATAAAGAGTGTCAAAAAATTGGATAGAATGTGTTAAAATTAAAGATTAAGTAAATTTTTTTTATGTATAAAACTTTTAAAAATGACTGAAAAATTATTAGTTCCTGACATAGGTGATTTTGAGAACGTGGAAGTTATAGAACTTTTAGTAAAAGAGGGTCAAGATATTAAAAAAAATGATCCTGTTGTTACTATTGAAAGTGATAAATCGAGTGTTGAAATACCATCAATATTTTCTGGCAAAGTCGAGTCTGTAAATGTTAAAGTTGGAGATAAAGTTTCAAAGGGAGATCTATTAATTAACATTTCTTCAAATCAATCATTATCTCAAAAAGAAAGTGTTCCAAAAGAAACTGAAAATTTAATTCAAGAAGCTGAGAGTACTTTAAGAAAACATCAGGACCAAAATATTTCACAAAAAATAATTGAGACCGAAAAACCAAAAATAATCCAAGTAGTTAAAGAAGGGGATATCGATCCACTAGAAACAAGTGAATGGCTAGAGTCTTTGTCAGCAGTAATAGAAAAAGACGGAAATCAGAGGGCACATTATTTAATTAAAGAACTTATCAACAAAGCTTATATGGAGGGTGCCAATATACCCTATACGCAAAACACTCCTTATATAAACACTATACCAGTTAACGAAGAAAAAAAATCTAATGGAGATCAAAACATAGAGAGAAGAATTAGATCTTTAATTAGATGGAATGCTGCCGCAATGGTAGTTAGAGCAAATAAAAAATTCCCAGAACTTGGAGGGCATATTGGAACTTTTGCATCTGCTGCAACTCTTTACGATGTTGGTATGAATCATTTTTGGAGAGCTAAAAATAATAAATTTGGTGGAGATTTAATTTATTTTCAAGGTCATAGCGCTCCAGGTATGTACGCTAGAGCTTATCTGGAAGGTAGACTTAACGAAAAACAATTAGATAGTTTTAGACAAGAAGTAAACCCTGGTGGTCTCTCCTCATATCCTCATCCTTGGCTAATGCCGAATTTTTGGCAATTTCCAACAGTGTCCATGGGATTAGGTCCAATGCTTGCAATTTATCAAGCAAGATTCATGAAGTACTTAATCAATAGAGGCCTCATCAAAGATGAAGGGAGAAAAGTTTGGGCATTTTTAGGTGACGGAGAAATGGATGAACCGGAGTCTTTAGGCGCGATTGGTTTAGCCGCAAGAGAAAAATTAGATAACTTAATATTTGTTGTAAATTGTAATCTTCAAAGACTGGACGGACCAGTTCGTGGAAATGGAAAGATAATTCAGGAATTAGAGGGAATTTTTAGAGGTGCAGGATGGAATGTTATAAAAGTTATTTGGGGTTCTTATTGGGATCCATTGCTTGCCAATGATAAAACAGGTCATTTAGTTAAAACAATGAATGAGACTGTCGATGGCGAGTATCAAGCAATGAAAGCAAGAGACGGTGCGTATGTGAGGGAAAAATTTTTTGGAAAATATTTAGAGACCAAAGACTTGGTTTCCAGTCTTTCAGACAAAGATATTTGGCGATTAAACAGGGGTGGTCACGACCCACATAAAGTTTTTGCAGCTTATGATAAAGCATCTAAAAATGTTGGAAGTCCTACGGTTGTAATTGCAAAAACTATTAAGGGTTATGGAATGGGCAAAAGTGGTGAAAGTGTAAATACAACTCACCAGACTAAGAAGTTAGATATCGATGATTTAATGTATTACAGAGATAGGTTTGATGTTCCATTAACAGATCAACAAGTTAAGAATATTGAATACTACAAGCCTGATCAAAATTCTCCAGAGATTAAATACATAAATGAAAGACGAATTCAACTGGGTGGTTTTATTCCTGAAAGAACAACTTACGCGAAACCTGTTAAAGCACCACCAAAAGATATTTTCGATAATATGAAAGTTTCTACAGGTGAAAAAGAAATGTCGACCACAATGGCATTGGTCAGAATGTTAACAAACCTTTTGAGAGATAAAAATGTTGCACCAAGACTGGTTCCAATCATACCTGATGAGGCTAGAACATTCGGAATGGAGGGTTTTTTCCAAAAAATTGGAATTTATGCTCATGAAGGTCAAAAATATGAGCCAGAAGATTCTGCTCAATTAAGTTCGTATAAAGAGGAAAAGAGTGGTCAAGTTTTAGAGGAAGGAATTAACGAGGCTGGAGCTATGTCATCTTGGATCGCTGCAGGAACTTCATATACAAACCATGACGTAGAAATGATCCCAATTTATCTTTTTTACTCAATGTTTGGTTTTCAGAGAATTGGTGATTTTGCTTGGGCCGGTGCTGATAGTCAGTCTAGAGGTTTTTTGATTGGAGCAACCGCTGGAAGAACAACTCTTGCTGGAGAAGGTTTACAACATCAAGATGGTCATAGTCATTTGATGGCTTCAACTATTCCTAATTGCAGATCATACGATCCAACATTTCACTACGAGCTTGCAGTCATTTTTCGAGAAGGTTTAAAAAGAATGCATGAGAAAAAAGAGAATATTTTCTATTATATTACAACCATGAATGAAAATTATCCTCATCCAGAAATGCCAAAAGATAAATCATGTGAGGATGGTATTTTAAAAGGAATGTATAAAATTAAGGAGTTTAACAAGTATAAAAAAACTAAAATTCAATTTCTTGGATCTGGCACGATCTTAAGAGAAATGATAGCTGGTGCCGAAATATTACAAAATGAGTATCAAATCGATAGTGAGATTTGGAGTGTCACTAGCTTTAATGAATTAAGAAGGGACGGCCTTGAGGTAGAGAGATACAATCTTCTAAATCCTGATAAAGAGCCTAAAAAAAGCTATGTAGAAAAATGTTTGGGTAATACTGAAGGACCAATTTTAGCAGCTTCTGATTATATGAGAATGAATTCTGACCAGATTAGACCATACGTAAATAAAAGTTTTTATTCATTAGGAACGGATGGATTTGGTCGAAGTGATACAAGAAAGAAGTTAAGAAAATTTTTTGAAGTTGATAAGGAACATATCACAACATATGGTTTGAGTATTTTAGCTAAGGAACAGCTTATTGCATCAAAATATGCAAAAGAAGCAATCAAAAAGTATAAGATTGATATTGATAAACCTATGCCAACAAAATTATAGAATGCCCAAAAAAGATATAAAAGTTCCAAATATTGGTGAATTTAAAGATGTAGAGGTTATTGAAATTATAGTCAAAAAGGGTCAAGAGATAAAAAAAAATGATCCTTTAATAACAATTGAAAGTGATAAATCGAGTGTTGAAATACCTTCATTACATAATGGAATAGTTACAGAATTAAATTTAAATGTTGGGGATAAGGTTTCTGAAGGTGATAAAATATTAGAAATTGAATTAAAAGACAATCAAGTAGAAACTCAATTAAAAACTGAAGAAATCAAAACAATTAAAAAAGAAAATACTAAGGAAAAAAAAATAGAAATTAGAAGAGAAGTTGGATCAAAAAATGTTATCGTAAAAGATTTTTCTAAAAAAACTGCAGCCTCACCAAAAGTCAGAAAATTTGCAAGAGAACTTGGTGTTGATATTAGTAAAGTTGAAGGTAGTGAAAGACTAGGAAGAGTAACTGAAAGTGATGTAAAGTCATTTGTTGCAAATAAAACTGAGAGAAATTCTGAAAAAGAATTCAAAAAAGATGAAACGATAGAACTAGAATATCCTCACTCTGAATTTGGAAAAACAGAAATAAAGGATATTCCAAGAGTGAAGAGACTTTCGTCTAAATATCTTATGAATTCTTGGACTAATATTCCCCATGTGACCAATCATGATGAAGCAGATATAACTGAATTAGAGGAGTTTAGAACATCTCTTACAGATATTTACACTGGAGAAAAAAAAAAAATTACTCCTTTAGCTTTTATCGTCAAAGCATTAACTGCATCACTTAAAAAATTTCCAAATTTTAATTCATCTATAGATGAAATTGATAAAGGAAAAATGACCCTAAAAAAGTATTACCATATTGGAATAGCAGTAGATACGAAGCATGGACTTATGGTGCCAAAACTAAGAAATGCTGATAATAAGAATATTTCATTAATTGGCAACGAACTTAAAAAATTAAGTGATCAGTGCAGGAATCTTAAAATTGATAAAAAAGAATTATTTGGTGGTTCCATGACAATAACAAGTCTAGGAGGTATTGGCGGTTCTTTTTTTACACCTATAATTAATTATCCTGAAGTTGCAATTTTGGGAGTTGGCAAATCTCAAAAAAAACAAATTTTTATTGATGGAAAATTTATTACACGAACTATGTTACCTTTATCTTTATCATATGATCACAGAATAATTGATGGAGCTGAGGCAGCTCGATTTAACAACGATTTGAAAGACAATCTTGGAAAAAATTTTGCTTACAAATTAGCTGTGTAAAAATATGTCAAAAACTCTCTCATTATTTAGTGCACTATTATGCACTTTCATTTGGGGGACTACATTTATTGCACAAGATACAGGCATGGACGATATCGGCCCATTCACTTTTAATTCAGTAAGATTTTTTGTGGGTTTTTTAGCAATTGTTCCTTTAGCATTAATGTTTGAAGCAAAAAAACTAAAAAAAGAATTTAGGTTTGATACAAAAACATTCGTTATCCTGTCCTTTTTAATCGGACTATCATTATTTTTGGGCTCAGCATTACAACAGGTTGCGTTGCTTTACACTGATGTAGCAAATGCTGCTTTTTTTACAATTTTTTATGTGCCAATGGTCCCAATAATTATTTTCATCTTTAAAAAAGATTTTTTACACTGGAGTGTATGGCCATCAGTAATTTTATGTTTGATTGGTGGATATTTATTAACAAATTTTCAAGATGCAACTGTAAGATTAGGTGATACCCTTGTGGTATTAGGAGCTTTATTTTGGAGTACACATATTATTTTTACTGGTATGATTGTCAAAAAGTACAATCTACCATTGACTATTGGTGCAATTCAAACTCTGCTAGTTGCTCTATTCTCATTTATAATAGGTTTATTTTCTGAAGAATTTGTAATCGCTAATATATTAAATGAAATAGACTCGATTTTATATGCTGGTATTTTATCAGGTGGTTTTGCATTTGTTTTACAAATTTATGCTCAAAGAAATATAACTCCAGCACCAGCAGCAATAATTTTTTCTTTAGAGGGTGTGTTTGCAACAATTGCCGCCTGGTTTCTTTTAAATCAAATATTAGGCATTAATAATTTACTTGGTTGTTTTTTTATATTAAGTGGAGTTTTATTATCTCAATTAGTTCCATTAATAAGGAAAGCAAGTTAAATGTATATTATATAAAATAAAATTAAGCCAAGAATTATCCGATAAATTACAAATACATTAAAAGAAATTTTACTTATAAATTTAAGAAAATACTTAATTGTAAAAAATGAAAACATAAATGATAAAAAAGTAGCAATTAATAATAAATAATTAATTTCTATTGATTGTTCAAAAGCCTCTCTTAAACCTAGGAAGCTTGCTCCTGCTAAAGCAGGTATAGACAGTAAAAAAGAAATTTTACTAGCGTCTTTTCTATTGAAATTCAAAAATCTTGCTGCCGTAATTGTTATTCCAGCCCTACTAACTCCTGGTATCAATGCTAATATTTGAAATAAACCAATTAATAAAATTGATTTAATATTTAAATCTGTAGAAATATTTCGATCAATTTTTCTTTGATCAGCAAAGAAAAGTATGAATCCAAAAAATAGTGTTGTTGATGCAATTACTTTTGTGTTTCTTAAAAGATGAATAAATTCGGTGGAATATAAAATATATCCAAAAAATATTAAAGGCAAGGAGCCAATAATTATTAAACTTAATATCCTATTATTATTTCTTAGATCAAATAGCTCTTTTCTAAAATAAAAAATTACTGCAATTAATGAGCCTAAATGTAAACTTATGTCTATTAATAAAGAACTTGTTTCTAAATCATAAAAATTTGATACCAATATTAAATGAGCTGACGAACTTATAGGTAAAAATTCAGAAATTCCTTGAACAGCAGAAAGAATTAAAATTTCTATAAAATCTTGCAACATACATGTGTCGTAGCTTAAAAAATATTCATTTTAAACAATTCGATTTAATCATATTAGGTATGCAAAAATCAGATTAAGTAGATTTTAAGCTAAATATTATTGTAATTAGGTAATAATAACTGACCTATTTATTTCTTTTACTAATAAAAACTATGTATATTTTGCGATAAATTTATAAAAAATTATGACTGATAAAATGCTAAAATTCGTAAAAATAGGTCAACAAACCCCACCTAAAAGAGGAGTTGATAATAGGAAAGATGATTTTAATGAGATCTATGATGAATTTATCACTCAAAAAGCTCAAGAGCAGTCAAGTAGATGCTCTCAATGTGGCGTTCCTTTTTGCCAAGTCCATTGTCCTTTAAGTAACAACATCCCTGATTGGCTTAAATTGACTGCTGAAGGCAGATTGAAGGAAGCTTATGAATTATCTCAAAGTACAAATAATATGCCTGAGGTTTGTGGCAGAATATGCCCTCAAGACAGACTATGTGAGGGTAATTGTGTTATTGAGCAGTCAGGTCATGGCACTGTAACAATTGGATCAGTTGAAAAATATATTACTGATAGTGCTTGGGAAAACGGATGGGTAAAGCCTATATCAATCAAACACGAAAAAGACCAAAGCGTTGGAATAATTGGTGCTGGACCTGCTGGACTGGCAGCTGCTGAACAACTTAGGAAAAATGGATATCAAATTACTGTTTATGACAGATATGATAGAGCGGGCGGTTTGTTAATTTATGGAATTCCAAATTTTAAATTAGAAAAACATGTGGTCGAGAGGAGAACAAAATTGTTGAAAGATGGTGGAATTAAATTTGAACAAAATTTTGAGGTTGGTAAGGATGCAACTTTAGAGCAATTGAGAAAAAAACATGATGCAATTTTAATTGCTACTGGAGTTTATAAACCAAGAGAAATTAATCTACCAGGTAATGATTTAGATAATATTTTTCCTGCTATGGAGTTTTTAACAGCATCAAACAAAAAGGGGTTGGGCGACAAAGTTGATTTATTCGATAAAGGTATATTAAACGCTGAGGGTAAAGATGTAGTTGTTATTGGAGGTGGAGATACCGCAATGGATTGTGTTCGAACATCTGTAAGACAAAAAGCTAATTCAGTTAAATGTTTATATAGAAGAGATAAAGATAATATGCCTGGATCTGCAAGAGAAGTAGCTAATGCAGAAGAAGAGGGTGTTGAATTTGTTTGGTTGTCTAGTCCAAAAGAATTTAGAGGAAAAAATAAAATTGAAAAATTAATTGTAGATCAAATTCAACTTGGAGATCCAGATGACTCAGGTAGAAGAAGACCAGAAATTAAACAAGGATCCGAATTTGAAATTAAAGCAGATATGGTAATAAAAGCTTTAGGATTTGATCCAGAAAACTTGCCATTATTATTTGAAGCACAAGAATTACAAGTTACAAAATGGGGAACAATTAAAACAGACTTTGACACTATGGAAACTAATATTAAAGGAGTCTTTGCTGCCGGGGATATTGTAAGAGGTGCATCTTTAGTTGTTTGGGCAATTAAAGATGGTAGAGATGCTGCTTTATCAATCAAATCTTATCTTGAAAATATCGAATTAAAAAAATCTAAAGTTGCATAATGAGTATATATAAAAAAAATTTAGAATTACTTACTAAAAACAATGTTTATTCTAAGGAAATGGAACATGATGCATGTGGCGTAGGATTAATTGCATCAACAGAGGGAAAAAAATCAAGAGAGGTTGTAGAATATGGAATTGAAGCTTTAAAGGCTGTTTGGCATCGAGGAGCTGTTGATGCTGATGGAAAAACAGGTGATGGAGCAGGAATACATTTAGAAATTCCCAAAGATTTCTTTGTTGAAAAAATAGAAGTTACAGGTCACACACATGATGGCTCTGATATTTGTGTTGGAATGATTTTTTTACCAAGAAATGATTACTCCTCTCAAGAAAGCTGTAAAACGATTGTAGAAAGTGAGTTAACTAAAAACGATTTTAGTATCTATGGATGGAGACAGGTCCCTGTTAATCCAAAAGTTTTAGGAGAAAAAGCTTTTCAAACTATGCCAGAGATAATTCAAGTGCTTTTTAAATCGAATGATAAAAATTTGCTTGATAAAGAGCTTGAAAGAAAAATTTATGAAACAAGAAAAAAAATTGAGAATAAAGCATTCAATTTATCATTAAATAATTTTTATATTTGCTCGATAAGTTCTAAATCAATTATCTATAAGGGCATGTTTTTAGCTGAGGCTATCTCAGATTTTTTCTTGGATTTAAAAGACGAAAGATTTATTTCAAGATTTGCAATTTTTCATCAGAGATTTTCAACTAATACTGCTCCAAGCTGGAGTTTGGCACAACCATTTAGAGCAGTTGCCCATAATGGTGAAATTAATACTTACAAAGGAAATAAAAACTGGATGAGAGTTCATGAACAAGAGATGAGTAGCCCTCTTTTTGAAAATGTTGAAAATTTAAAGCCAGTTATACAAAAAGGAGTTTCTGACTCTGCAGCACTAGATAATGTTTTTGAGTTATTAAATAAATCTGGCCAACCTGCACCTTTAGCAAAATTAATGATGATCCCTGATGCTTGGTCAAAAAGAAATAAAACTCTTCCAAAAAGCCATCAACAACTGTTTAATTTTTTAAATAGTACTATGGAACCTTGGGATGGTCCTGCCGCTATTGCTGCAACAGATAATGAATGGGTCATTGCAGCTAATGATCGTAATGGTTTAAGGCCTTTAAGATACGCAATAACAAAAGATAAGTTTCTCTTTGCTGGATCTGAAACTGGAATGATTGAATTAAATGAAAAAAGAATTTTATCAAAAGGAAGACTTGGCCCAGGGGAGATAATTGGTGTTAGAATTGAAAAAGGCAAAGTGTTTACGAATAATCAAATTAAAGACTATTTGGCAAAAGAATATAAGCATTTCAATTCTCAGATAATAGATTTAGATGAAAAATTATCTATTTCTAATGAAAAACATAATTTTGATGGTGAAGATCTAAGGAGACGACAACACACTTTTGGAATTAGTTTAGAGGACTTAGAGCTAATTTTACATCCAATGGCTGAAGATGCAAAAGAAGCAACGGGTTCCATGGGCGATGATACACCTTTAGCAGTTCTATCAGACAAATACAGACCACTTTATCATTTTTTTAGACAAAACTTTAGCCAAGTGACCAATCCACCGATTGACTCTTTAAGAGAAAATAAAGTTATGAGTTTGAAAACTAGATTTGGTAATCTTGGGAATATTTTAGATTTTGATACTTTAACTAAAGAAAATATTTATGTTTTAAATAGTCCGATATTATCGAATTCACAATTTAACAAATTTATTAATTTTTTTGGAAAAAACTCTGTCTCTATAGATTGTACTTTCTCAAATGATCAAAGTTTATTTGACTCTATTAAAAGGATCCAAAAAGAGTCGGAAATTGCCGTTAGACAGGGTGTAACACAATTAGTTTTAAGCGACAAAGCTATTTCAGATACAAGGATGCCTATGCCAATGTTGTTATGCGTTGGTGCGATTAATACTTTTTTAATTGATAAAAAATTAAGAGGGTATGTTTCAATTAACGTTCAATCTGGCGAAGCTTTGGACACCCATTCTTTTGCAACATTAATAGGTGTTGGAGCAACAACAGTTAATCCATATATAGCTTTTGATAGTTTATACCATAGGCATGAGAAAAAGTTATTTGGCCAGTATAGTTTTGATGAATGCGTTGAAAGATATATCAAATCAGTTAATGCAGGATTATTAAAGATCATGTCAAAAATGGGTATATCTGTTTTAAGTTCGTATCGAGGCGGATGTAATTTTGAAACTGTTGGTCTAAGCAGATCAATAGTTGATGATTATTTTCCTGGAGTGACTTCAAAAATTTCTGGTATTGGATTGTCAGGAATCGAAAAAAAAATACGTGCAATACATAAAGAGGCATTTGAAAGCACCGATACAGTTTTACCTATTGGTGGGATTTATAGATACAGAAAAAATGGAGAAACACACCAATATCAGGGCAGATTAATCCACTTATTACAAAGCGCTGTAGGATCAAATTCGTATACAGCTTATAAAAAATATGCTGAGGGAATCTATAACTTGCCACCAATTAACTTAAGGGATTTAATAGATTTTAGAAAAAAAAAATTAGGACCATCTATTCAAATTTCTGAGGTTGAACCAATAGAAAAAATATTAAAAAGATTTGGTAGTGGAAGTATGTCTCACGGAGCATTGTCTAAGGAGGCACATGAAACATTAGCTATTGGGATGAATAGGATTAAAGGTGCATCCTGTAGTGGAGAGGGTGGTGAAGATGCAAATAGATTTAAGATTATGGACTCTGGTGATAGTGCAAATTCGAGAGTAAAACAAATTGCGTCAGCAAGATTTGGTGTAACAGTTAATTATTTAAACAATTGTAATGAAATTGAGATTAAAATTGCTCAAGGTGCAAAACCTGGCGAAGGTGGCCAATTACCAGGATTTAAAGTAACAGATGAAATTGCCAAGCTAAGACATTCAACGCCAGGTGTAACGTTAATCTCCCCACCTCCGCATCATGATATTTATTCAATTGAGGATTTAGCTCAGCTTATTTATGATTTAAAACAAATCAATCCTAAGGCAAGAATTGGAGTTAAATTAGTTGCATCTTCTGGCGTTGGTACTATTGCAGCTGGTGTTGCAAAAGCAAAAGCTGATATAATTTTAATTTCAGGACATAATGGAGGAACCGGGGCTACACCTCAAACAAGTGTAAAATACGTAGGTATACCTTGGGAGATGGGACTGACGGAGGCCAATCAAGTTTTAACATTAAATAATCTAAGACATAAAGTTACTTTAAGAACTGATGGGGGTATTAAAACTGGAAGAGATGTTGTTATTGCAGCTATGATGGGTGCAGAGGAGTATGGTGTAGCAACTACCGCTTTAGTAGCGATGGGTTGTATTATGGTAAGGCAATGTCACTCTAATACTTGTCCTGTAGGAGTATGTACACAGGATGAAAAATTAAGAGAAAAATTTACTGGAACTCCTGATAAAGTTGTAAATTTATTTACATTTATTGCTACAGAGGTGAGAGAAATTTTAGCTTCACTCGGTTTTAGATCTTTAAATGAGGTTATCGGTCGAACTGATTTATTAATGCAGGTAAGCAAAGCCTCGCCTAATCTAGATGACTTAGATCTTAATCCATTATTTGTTCAAGCAGACCCTGGCAATAATAAGAGGTATTGTGAGGTATCAGAAATAAATCAAGTTCCTAATACACTGGATCAAGAAATTTGGCCTCAAATAGAAAAGGCTTTAGATAACTCAGAAAAAATAAATAACGAGTTTTTAATTAAAAATACTAATAGAGCTGTAGGCACTAGAATTTCACATCACTTATATAAAAAATATGGTTATGAAAAATTAGAGGAAAATTTTTTAACTCTAGATTTTAAAGGTTCAGCTGGACAATCGTTTGGTGCATTTACAGCAAAAGGACTTAAACTTAATTTAAAAGGCGATGCAAATGATTATGTTGGGAAAGGTTTGTCAGGAGCAACCATTTCAATAAAACTACCTGATGAAAGCAATTTAATTTCTAATGAGAATACTATTATTGGCAACACAGTTCTTTATGGTGCAACGTCAGGTAAACTTTTTGCAGCTGGTCAAGCTGGAGATAGATTTGCGGTAAGAAATTCTGGTGCCACAACTGTTATCGAAGGCTGTGATTCAAATGGTTGTGAATATATGACCGGTGGTACAGCAGTAATTCTTGGAGATGTTGGAGATAATTTTGCAGCTGGCATGACAGGAGGAATGGCTTTTATTTACGATAAATCAAAAGAATTTGAAAAAAAAGTTAATCCGGATTCAGTTGTATGGCAAAATGTTGAAACTGAGTATTGGTCAAAATTTTTAAAAGAATTGGTACTAGAACATAGTAATGAAACAGGATCTAGCTTATCAAAAAAAATAATTGATGACTTTGAAAACGAGTTAAAGAATTTTGTACAGGTTTGTCCAAAAGAAATGTTAGATAAGCTTAAAAATCCAATCTCTACAAAAACAAAAGTACAAAAAGTTAGTTAATTATTAATTTTAACTCTTTTTTCAATATCTTGAGCCATTTTGGGGAAGATAAACTATGATCACCATTTTTTATAACTACTAATTTCTTTTTCTTAGATTGAAATATTTTTAAAACTTTTTTTGAGTAAATTACAGGTACAGATTTATCTTTACTCCCGTGAACCATCGTTACATTTATATTTTGACTTATTTTTTTATTTAAAATTTTATTTTTTCTTCCATCTTTGATTAATTGGTAAGTGATTGGGTATTCATAATCACCATGTTTTAAATTTATGACACCTTTTTTTTTGATTTCAATCTTCATTTTATTAGAAAATTTATTCCACATTAGTTTATCAAGAAATTCTGGCGCTGAACCTATTCCTAAAAAACCTTTAATTTTGTTTTTGATAAGACTAAACTGGTTTAAAGCAATCCAAGCCCCCATACTTGATCCGATAAATATAATATCGTTTTTTTTGACAACTTTTTGAATTACTAAAGTAGTATCCCTAGTCCATTTTGAAATATTACCATTAATAAATTTTCCTGATGATTTACCATGACCTGAATATTCTAAAGCAAGAAAACCTAATTTATTTTTTTTTGCAAATTTTAAAAATGCTTGAGGTTTTTTACCTTTCAAATCCGACATAAAACCATGCAAAAAAACAATGTAGGTGGCATTTTTTTGATGTAGTTTCAAATATCTTATTTTTCTGGTAGTAGAAATTTTTAAGTAATTAAAATTTGTCATAAAAGTTTATTAGTTTTGTCTATTATTATATAATTATTTTAAATGTCATCTAATTTAAATGTTTTGCAAGTAATCCCAAAATTAGGTTACGGAGGTGCAGAAACTGGTTGCTACGATATTGCACATTTTTTACCTGAAAATAATTGTAAATCTTACATTGTTACAAGTGGTGGAGAGTTAACTAAGTTTATTGATAAAAAAAAAGTTAAATTAATAAGGCTTCCTGTTCATAGCAAAAATCCATTATTGATTTTGATAAATTCAATTATTTTAATAGCAATAATTTTGATTTTTAACATTTCAATTGTTCACGCAAGAAGTCGAGCACCAGCTTGGTCGTGTTTAATTGCAACAAAATTAACTAGAAGAAAGTTTGTTACTACATTTCATGGGACTTATAATTTTAGAGGTAGATTAAAAAAATTTTATAATTCAGTAATGGTGAGGTCAGATTTGGTTATAGCAGGATCAAACTTTATTTTTTCACATATTCAAGAGAATTATCAGGAATTTCTGAATTCTAAAAAAAAATTTTTAGTAATTTTTAGGGGCATAAATGTAGATTATTTTGATCCAACAACCAAAATTGAAACTGATGAAAAAAAACTTTTAAATGAGTGGAATATTACTGATGAAAAAAAAATAATTCTTATGCCAGGTCGACTTACGTCATGGAAGGGTCAAGAATTGTTTATTGAGGCAATAAATTTAGTTAAAATTGAATTAGGATACGAAGCATTTCATGTTGTAATATTAGGCAGTGATCAGGGAAGAGATTCTTATAAAGAAAAACTTATCAAATTAATTGAAAAATATAATCTGAACAATCAAGTAAAATTCATAGACCATTGTAAGGATATGGCTTTAGCTTATAAAGTTTCTGATATTATAGTTTCAGCATCAATTGAACCTGAAGCTTTTGGAAGAGTTGCGGTAGAGGCACAATCTATGGAAAAAATAATCATCGCTAGTAATATTGGAGGATCAAATGAGACAATTTTAAACGAAAAAACTGGGTTGTTATTTGAATCTGGTGACGCTCGCTCATTGAGTAAAAAAATCATTCAAGCAATGACAATGGACGAAACTTCCTTAAAATTAATGGGTAAGGAGGGAAGAAAAAACATTATAAAAAAATTTAATGTTGAAAAAATGTGTTTTTCTACTTATTCAGAGTATAAGAGATTACTTAATTAAATGCCCATAATTACTTTACCAGACGGAAACAATTTAGATTTTCCTAAAAAAGTGACAGGCTTAGAGATTGCTGAAAAAATTAGCAAATCACTAGCAAAACAAGCCTTGATAATGAGTGTAAATGGAGAATTAAAAGATTTATATTTTTCGATTGATACAGATTGTTCCGTTAAAATTTTTACAGCAAAAGACCCAGAGGGTTTAGAGGTTATTAGACATGACGCTGCACATATCATGGCTATGGCAGTTCAAGAATTATATCCAGGCACCCAAGTTACTATTGGACCAGTTATAGAAAATGGATTTTATTATGACTTTGCCAGAAAGGAGCCTTTTACAGATGACGATCTCAAAAAAATTGAAGAAAGGATGTCAAAAATAATTGATAAAGATTTAAAAACAAGACGAGAAGTATGGGAAAGAGATAAAGCAATTAAGCATTTTAAAAAAATTGGAGAAAAATATAAGGCAGAAATTATTGAGAGTATTCCAGAAACTGAAGAACTTTCAGTCTATCATCATGGTGATACTTGGTATGATTTATGTAGAGGACCTCATTTAGTATCATCTAGTAAAATTGGCAAAGCCTTTAAACTTACAAAAGTTTCAGGCGCATATTGGCGAGGTGACTCAAAAAATGAAATGCTTCAAAGGATCTACGGAACAAGTTGGGCCTCCCAGAAAGATTTAGACGATTATTTAAAAAGAATTGAAGAGGCAGAAAAAAGAGATCATCGTAAATTGGGCAAAGAAATGGATTTGTTTCATTTTAGAGAAGAAAGTCCAGGATCAGTTTTTTGGCATGAGAAAGGTTGGACGTTATTTCAAAAATTAATTAATTACATGAGAGCTAAACAGGACCTAGCCGGATACAAAGAGGTGAACACACCAGAGGTATTAGACAGATTATTGTGGGAAAAATCAGGTCATTGGGAAAAATATGGGGAAAACATGTATACCTCAGAAACTCCTGATGAAAAAGTTTTTGCAATTAAACCAATGAATTGCCCTGGACACATACAAGTTTTTAATCAAGGTCTTAAAAGTTATCGAGATTTACCTCTGAGAATTACTGAGTTTGGAAAAGTTCATAGATATGAACCATCTGGTGCTTTACATGGGCTATTAAGAGTAAGAGCATTCACCCAAGATGATGCTCATATTTTTTGTTCCGAAGATCAAATCACAAGTGAATGTTTAAATGTTACAAATTTGATATTAGAAATTTATAAAGATCTAGGTTTCGAAAATGTAATTCTTAAATATGCAGATAGGCCAGAGGTAAGAGTTGGTGAGGATGAGATTTGGGACAAGGCTGAAGCATCTTTGTTAAAAGCAGTCAAAGCTTCTAAACTTGAGTACAGTATAAATAAAGGCGAGGGAGCATTTTACGGACCAAAAATAGAATTTGTTTTAAGAGATGCAATAGGTAGAGATTGGCAATGTGGAACAGTCCAAGTTGATTTAAATTTACCAGGTAGACTAGATGCATCATACGTAGATAAAGATGGTACTAAGAAAGTTCCTGTAATGTTACATCGTGCATTATTTGGATCACTTGAGAGATTTATAGGAATTCTGATTGAAAACTATGCTGGAAAATTTCCGTTTTGGATATCTCCGTTACAAACAGTTGTTATACCTATTTCCGAAGACTTTGAAGAATACGCAAAAAAAGTTTCTAATAAGATAAGAGAAGCTGGTATTACATCAATGGTTGATTTAAAAAATCATAATTTAAATTATAAAATAAGAGATCATTCATTATCAAAAATACCTCTTTTAATAATTTGTGGTAAAAAAGAAGTTGACAGTAACTCAGTAACCATTAGAAGATTGGATTCAAATAAACAAGAAAATATGGAACTAAACACATTTCTAAAAAAATTTTCTGCTTTAAACAAAGCACCTTCAAATATTTAAGTGGCAGATTTTAAGCAAAACTATTTTCAAAGAAGAACCAAGGATCGTGGACCTCGATCAAATAACAGAATTTCCTCACCCGAGGTTCAAGTTATCGCAAGCGATGGAGAAAATTTAGGCGTTTTAAATACTAATGAGGCAATCTCAATGGCAAAAAATCAAGGTTTAGATTTAATAGAAATTGCCCCAAATGCTAATCCCCCAGTTTGTAAAATTATGGACATGGGAAAATATAAATATGATGCACAAAAAAAAGCAAACCTTGCAAAAAAGAAACAAAAAATAATTGCTTTAAAGGAAATTAAAATGAGACCAGTGACTGAAACGCATGATTATGAATTTAAAGTAAAAAATGCTAAAAAATTTATTGCTAAAGGTGACAAGGTAAAGTTTACCATTAGGTTTAAAGGACGTGAACTTCAACACTCTCATTTAGGGAATGAATTGATGGCTAAAATTAAAGAGGATATGAAAGATATTGGTAAAGTTGAATTGCACCCCAAGTTTGATGGGAAGCAAATGATTATGGTAATTCAACCTTTATAGGCTTTAATATAGGTTGTAAATTTTCAACATTCTTTGTATAACCTCGTTCAATTATGCCAAAATTAAAAACAAAGAGCTCAGCAAAAAAAAGATTTAAAATTTCAGCTAGAGGGAAAGTTATGATGGCTCAAGCTGGAAAGAGGCACGGTATGATAAAAAGAACTAATTCTCAGATTAGAAAACTTAGGGGTACTACTGCGATGTCAAAACAAGACGGTAAGATTGTTAAATCGTATATGCCTTACAGCTTAAGAGGTTAAAATGGCAAGAGTTAAAAGAGGTGTAACAAGTAGAGCTAAACATAAAAAAGTTTTAAAAGCTGTAAAAGGTCAGTGGGGAAGAAGAAAAAATACTATTAGAGTTGCAAAGCAAGCTATGGAAAAAGCTATGCAATACGCATATAGAGATCGAAGAAATAAGAAAAGAGATTTCAAATCATTGTGGATTCAAAGAATCAACGCGGGTGTGAGAGCTGAAGGTTTGACATATTCCAAGTTTATTTATGGTTTAAATAAATGTGGAATTAAAATTGATAGAAAAATTTTAGCTGAGATAGCCTATGATAGCCCAGAAGCCTTTAAAACTATTGTCCAAAAAGCACAATCTGCTTTAAATTAATCTTCACTATTGTTTTATTTCGCTGAAGAAATAATCTGTAAAAATGTCTGATCTAAAAAAAATAAAAGACGAATTTATATCAAAATTAAAAGGTAAATTAGATCTAGCAGAACTTAATCAAATTAAATCTGATCTATTTGGTAAAAATGGGTTGGTCTCATCTCAATTTAAAAAAATAGGTACTATTGATGCCTCAGAAAGAAAAAAATTCGCATCTGATTTGAATATAATTAAGGATGAACTTCAAGATCTTATAAATTTAAAAATAAACGAAATAGAAAAAGCAAATATTAATGAAAAATTGGAAAAAGAAAAAATTGATGTTACTTTACCAGAGCGATCATTTGTAAAAGGTAAGATCCATCCTGTATCACAAACAATTGATGAAATATCCTCTATATTTTCTGAAATAGGCTTTAGTGTAGAGGAAGGACCAGATGTTGAAAATGAATATAACAATTTTACTGCTTTAAATACTCCAGACAATCATCCAGCAAGAGATATGCATGATACATTTTATCTTGATGAAAAAAAAGAAAGATTGCTGCGTACTCATACGTCTCCTGTTCAAATTAGAACAATGTTAAAAGACAAACCACCTTTTAAAATAATTGCACCTGGCAGAACATACAGATCGGATAGTGACCAAACACATTCGCCAATGTTTCACCAAGTTGAAGGTCTTCATATAGACAAAAATATAAATATGGGTCACTTAAAAGGTTGTTTGAATTATTTTATAAAAGAATTTTTTGAAGTTAAAAAAATAAAGATGAGATTTAGGCCAAGTCATTTTCCTTTCACAGAACCATCTGCCGAAGTTGATATTGGATATGAAATCAAGGATGGAAAAATTATTATAGGGGAAGGTGGTCAGTGGCTAGAAATACTAGGTTGCGGGATGGTTCATCCAAATGTTTTAAAAAATGTTAGGATTGATCCAACTAAGTTTCAAGGTTATGCGTTTGGAATAGGAATTGATAGATTAGCGATGTTGAAATATGGAATTAATGATCTTAGAGCTTTCTTTGATTGTGATTATAGATGGTTAAACCATTTTGGATTTGATCCTTTGGACGTACCTACGAATTATAGAGGCTTAAGTAGATGAAAATCACATTTGATTGGTTAAAAGATCACTTAAAAACTAATCTGAAAGAAAAAGATCTTTTAGAACAACTTACTAATATAGGTCTAGAGGTAGAAAGTGTGGAAACTCTTTCATCTGATAATCAACTATTTAAAGTTGCAAAAATTATCAAGACAGAAAAACATCCAAACGCAGATCGACTTAAAGTTTGTGAAGTAAATGTCGGTGAGAAAGAGCTTAAAAAAGTTGTGTGTGGTGCCACTAATGCGAGCGAAGGACTTATTACTATATATGCACCTCCAGGTGCAATTATCCCGAAGACTAACACAAAATTAGAAATAGCAAAAATTAGAGGTGTAACTTCTTACGGAATGCTTTGCTCTGAGTCTGAGTTAAATTTATCTGATGAGAGTGATGGTATTACCGAATTATCTAAAAAATATGAAAAAAATATTGGCAAAAGTTATTTTTCAAAATCAAAATCTAATCTTATTGATTTATCTATTACACCTAATCGACCAGATTGTCTTGGTGTGAAGGGAATAGCTAGAGATCTTGCAGCTTCAGGTTTTGGAAGATTAATAATATCTAAAGAAAAAAAAATTAAATTAAAAACAAAACAAACTTTAAAAGTTAAGATAAATAAGGAGAAAGGACAAGGGTGTAGTGCTTTTGGAAGTTGTTTAATTAAAAATGTAAAAAATACCGAGAGTCCTCAATGGCTCAAAGATAAATTAATTTCAGTTGGTCAAAAACCTATTTCAGCTATTGTTGATATTACAAATTATGTAATGCTAGATATAAATCGACCATTACACGCATATGATGCTGACAAAATTGAAAAAGGGATAATCGTAAGAAACTCAAAATCTGGAGAAGAATTTACAGCACTGGACAATAAAATTTATAAGTTAGAAAAAGGTATGTGTGTTATTAGTGACAACAAAGGAGTTTTAGGATTAGGTGGAATAATTGGGGGCACAAGATCAGGCACAGAATTTGATACAAAAAATATACTATTAGAGTCTGCTTATTTTGATCCAAGATCAATTAGAAATACGGCAAAAAAATTGAATTTAGATACAGATGCAAAATTTAGATTTGAAAGAGGAATTGACCCATTATCCATCGAAACTGGTTTAAAGAAAGCGGCATCACTAATTCAAAAAATTTGTGGTGGTGAAGTTAGTAAAATTGATATTCAAAAAATTGAGTCTTATAAAACCAAAATTATAAACTTTGATGTAAATTCTTTTGAAAATATAGTTGGATTTAAAATTTCTGAAAAGGAAATCCAAAGAATTTTGACTGATCTTGGTTTTATCATTAAAAAAGAAAAAAATTCTTTAAAGTTGATAGTTCCTTCTTGGAGACCAGATATTTCACAGCAAATAGACATTATTGAGGAGTTGGTGAGAATAAGTGGTTATGATAAAATAAAAACAATTGACCCAATTAAGAATAGATCTAAATCCACTTTAACTCAAACTCAAAGATTATTTCATTTCTTACAAAGAGCAATTGCTTCGAAGGGTTATTTAGAGACAATAACATGGTCATTTACAGATCAAAGTTATAACGATCACTTTAGAGAAGCTGGTAAAGAAATAAAAATTGTAAACCCTATAAGTTCTGAATTGGGAGTTTTAAGAAATTCCATATTTTCAAATTTAATCATGTATATGAGTAAAAATTTGGATAGAGGCTTTAAAGATTTATCTATATTTGAGATCGGTCCTGTTTTTACTGGTTCAAATCCAGGTGAGCAAAAGACAGTAGTTTGTGGTTTGTCAGCCGGTAAAAAATCAAGACTTTCTTGGATCGATAAAGAGAGAAATATTGATTTATTTGATGCAAAAAGAGATGTAGTGCAAACTTTGAGTGAAGCAGGTTATAATTCTGATCATTTTTTTATTGATAGCAAAACACCAAATTATTATCATCCAGGAAAGTCCGGTAGAATTTTCTTAGATCATAGTAAAGATAAAGTTGCAGCTTATTTTGGTGAAATCCACCCTAATATTCTAAAAAAAATTGATATTAAAACTGAAAATTTAATAGGTTTTGAAATCTTTTTAGAAAATTTAAAACTTTCAAGAAAAACATTGAAAGATCAAAAATTAAAGTTTTCTGTATCGGATTTTCAAAAATCAGAGCGAGATTTTGCATTTGTAGTTAATAAAGATGTAGAGGCACAAGAGTTAATAAGTGTAATCTCTAATGTGAATCCAAATCTTATTAGCAATATAAAAGTTTTTGATGTTTATGAAGGTGAAAATATTCCAGACAACCAAAAGTCTATAGCGATCAGTATAACAATTCAGTCATCAGATAAAACTTTGAACGATAAGGACTTAGAGAAAATTAATAATTCAATCATAGAAGCAGTGGAAAATCAAACTGGCGCTAAAATTCGATCTTAAAATTAAAATGAGTACAATCGATAATATCAGAAATTTTGCAATCATTGCTCACATTGATCATGGGAAATCTACGATAGCTGATAGAATAATCCATCAATGTGGTGGCTTGACAGAGAGAGAGATGAAATCACAAGTACTTGACTCTATGGATATAGAAAGGGAAAGAGGCATCACAATAAAAGCACAGACAGTAAAGTTGAATTATAAAGCAAAAAACGGAAAAAATTATATTTTAAATATTATAGATACCCCTGGTCATGTAGATTTTAGCTATGAGGTAAGTAGATCTTTGTATGCCTGTGAAGGATCAATATTAATTGTAGATAGTACTCAGGGTGTTGAAGCTCAAACACTAGCTAATGTCTATCAAGCTCTAGATATTAATCATGAAATCATTCCTGTTTTAAACAAAATAGATTTGCCGGCTTCTGATCTAGATAGAACAAAGAAACAAATCGAGGATGTTATTGGAATTGATACTGAAAATGCAATTCCTTGTTCAGGAAAAACCGGAGAAGGTATAAATGATATTCTGGAGCAAATTATTAATCAATTACCGAGCCCAAAAGGTGACACTAATAAAGATTTAAAATGTCTATTAGTTGATAGTTGGTATGACACTTATTTAGGTGTCGTGATTTTAGTTAGAGTAATTAATGGTAAACTTACAAAAAATATGAAAATTAAAATGCTTTCTACCAACCAAGATTATATAGTTGAAAAAGTTGGAGTTTTTACACCAAAAGCAAAAGATATAGATGAATTAAAGACTGGCGAAATAGGTTTTATTACTACAGGAATTAAAGTTCTTTCAGAAACAAAAGTTGGTGACACTATCTGTGATGCATCAAAATCACCTGTAAATGCATTGCCCGGTTTTAAACCAAGTAAACCTGTAGTTTTTTGTGGGTTGTTTCCTGTTGATAGTTCTGAATATCAAAAATTAAAAGATGGGTTAGCCAAATTACAATTAAATGATGCAAGTTTTTCATATGAAGCAGAATCATCATCAGCTCTAGGATTAGGATTTAGATGTGGATTTTTAGGTCTCTTACATCTTGAAATCATCACAGAAAGATTAGAGAGAGAGTTTGATGTAAACTTATTAACAACCACACCTGGAGTAGTTTATAAAGTTAAATTAAATAATGGTAAAATTATAGATTTACAAAATCCATCAACTCTTCCTGATCCAACAAATATTGATTCAATTGAGGAGCCTTGGATTAAAGCTACCATAATAACTCCAGATGAATTCCTTGGTTCAATAATAAAATTGTGTCAGGATAAAAGAGGAATTCAAACTAATCTTTCATATTCAGGTAATAGAGCTGTGTTAAATTATGAGCTGCCATTAAATGAAGTAGTTTTCGATTTTAATGACAGAATTAAATCTATGACAAGTGGTTATGCAAGTTTTGATTATGAAATCTTAGAGCATAGAGAGGGAGATTTGGTAAAGCTTGGCATTTTAGTTAATAGTGAACCAGTCGATGCACTTGCCATGATGATACATAAAGACTTTGCTCAAAAAACTGGAAGAGAAGTTTGCGAAAAATTAAAAGATTTGATACCCAGACATAATTTTATGATCCCAGTCCAAGCTGCAATCGGTGGAAAAATTATTGCAAGAGAAACAATAAAAGGTTTTAAGAAAGATGTTTTAACCAAAATTCATGGTGGAGGAGCAACAGATAGAAAAAGAAAACTATTAGAAAAGCAAAAAAAAGGTAAAGCAAGATCTAAACAATTTGGTAAAGTGGAAATTCCTCAAGAGGCATTTATTGGAGTTTTGAAGATAAAGGGTACAAAATGAAAATTTATGATTGTTTTATGTATAATAATGAAAAACTTATTTTAGACTTAAGGCTAAATCATCTTAATGAATATGCTGAAAAGTTTATTATTGTAGAATCAAAATATGATCATCAGGGTAAAATTAAAAAGGAATTTTTGAATATTGATGAATTTTCTAATTTTAAAAAAAAAATAATACACTTATTTATAGATGAATTTCCAAAAAATATTTCAAATTGGGAAAGAGAAAGTTATCAAAGAAATTTTATTTTAAATGCATTCAATGATATATCTGATGAAGATTATATTATGATTTCAGATGTAGATGAAATCCCAAATTTGAAAAATTTGGATAATGTCACAAGATACAAATATACCGCCTTTTTGCAAAAAAACTTTTGTTATAAGTTTAACTTGATTAATAAAACTTTTCCGATATGGCATGGTACAAAAATGTGTAAGAAAAAATACTTGAAAAGTCCTCAATGGCTAAGAAAACAAAAAGTTAAAAAAATTTCATTTATCAATTTTTTAAAAATTCGTTGGAATATGGTTGATAATGGAGGTTGGCATTTTTCATTTTTAATGACACCAGATAAAATTCAAAATAAAATTAAATCATATGCGCATGCTGAATTTAATACAGAAATATTTACAAATTTAGAAAATATTGAAAATAAAGTAAAAAATAACAAAGATATATTTAATAGAGATCAGTATTATGAAAAAGTTGAAATTGACCACACGTATCCTTTGTATATAAAAAGAAATTTTGAAAGTTTAAAAGATTGGATTTTGTAATTTTACTAAGAATTTTTATGGAGAGGTGGCCGAGTGGTTGAAGGCGCACGCTTGGAAAGCGTGTAAAGGGGCAACTCTTTCATGGGTTCGAATCCCATTCTCTCCGCCACGAATAATCTTTGTTTTATGGGGTCAATTTGATATTTTTTGCTAATTGGTAAAATTATAAAAAGAGCAATTTAATGTAAAAAATGATATAATTAATTTTCCCGTAAAATAAAAAATGACGACTTTAAATAAATATCAAGCAGACTCGATTAAAGTTCTTAAAGGTCTAGAAGCAGTAAGAAAAAGACCTGGAATGTATATTGGTGATACAGACGATGGCACAGGTCTCCATCACATGGTTTATGAAGTTGTTGACAACTCAATAGACGAAGCATTAGCAGGTTATTGTAAAAATATTGATGTTATGATGAATGCTGATGGCACAATTACTGTTAAAGATGACGGTAGAGGTATTCCAATAGATATCCATAAAGGGGAAAAGAAATCTGCAGCAGAAGTGATTATGACCCAACTTCATGCTGGAGGTAAATTTGATCATGACTCATACAAAGTATCAGGAGGTCTGCATGGTGTTGGTGTATCTGTTGTTAATGCTCTTTCAGCAAAATTACAATTAGAAATCCATAGAGATGGTCAAAAATATTTCATTGAGTTTAAAGAGGGAGACGCTAAATCGCCACTAAAGAAAATTGGTAAATCAAAAGAGACTGGCACTCAGATAACATTTTTACCTTCAAAGGAAATTTTTTCATCTATCAAATTTAGTTCAAATACACTTATAAAAAGAATGAGAGAATTAGCTTTCTTAAACAAAGGAATAAAAATTACATTTTCAGACCTTACAAATAAAAAAGAAAAGAAAACCATCTTTAAATTTGATGGTGGTGTAATAGAGTTTGTTAATTTTTTAGATGAAAAAAGAGAAAAATTGCAGAATAAAAATGGTAATGATTTATTTAAAAAGCCCATTTATATAGAGGGTAAAAAACAAAATGTAGAAATAGAGTGCTCTCTCAAATGGAATGCTTCTTATAGCGAAGATGTATTCCCATATACTAATAATATTCATCAAAAAGATGGTGGAACACACCTACTTGGTTTTAGAAGCGCTTTGACAAGAGTTGTTAATAAATATGCAAACGAGCATAACCTCTTGAAAAAAAACAAATTTACTATTTCGGGTGATGATATTAAAGAGGGGTTAACTTGTGTATTGTCAGCAAAAATCCCTGATCCTAAATTTTCATCTCAAACTAAAGATAAGCTTGTATCTTCAGAGGTGCGAATGATAGTTGAAAATATAGTTAATGAAAAGCTTTCTATATGGTTTGATCAAAATCCATCTGTTGCTAAAATTATCTTAGCAAAGATTATTCAAGCTGCGTTAGCCCGAGATGTTGCTCGAAAAGCAAGAGAAAGCGTAAGAAGGAAAGGTGCTCTTGAATTAAGTGGACTTCCTGGAAAATTAGCCGATTGTCAAATTGGTAAACAAGAGGGAACGGAACTATTTATTGTAGAGGGAGATTCAGCCGGTGGATCAGCGAAACAAGGCAGAAACAGAGCCAATCAAGCCGTATTGCCTTTGAGAGGAAAGATTCTCAACACTTACGTAGATGCAAATGATGGCAAGAAAAATGGCAATAGTAATAATGGTTCAGATCATAGAACAAAAGCTTTATCAAAGATGATTTCGTCAAATGAAATTTTGACATTGATAAATGCTTTAGGATTAGATCCGAAATCTCATGAAATAGATTTAAAAGATCTTAGATATGGTAAAGTTATAATTATGACGGACGCAGATGTTGATGGATCACACATTAGAGCTTTATTATTGACGTTTTTTAACAACAAACCATTTAACAAACTTATTGAAAATGGACATGTTTATTTAGCACAGCCACCATTATTTAAAATCAATAAAGGATCAAAAGGAATCTATATCAAAGATGAAAAAGAGCTTGAACAATATATTATTAATAACAATAAAGATTTTAAAAAAATCAAAAAGGGATCAAAAGAATTCGATAGATTTATGGAGTCTGAAAAGTCGAAATTAAACATTCAAAGATTTAAAGGTTTGGGAGAAATGAATCCAGAAGAATTATGGAGCACAACATTAAATCCAGATACAAGAAACTTATTGCAAGTTCAGTACTCAAAAGATTTAAAAAAAGATCAAGTCTTGATTCATACACTCATGGGAAATGATGTTTCTTTAAGGAAAGACTTTATAGTATCCAACGCAATAAATGTACAAAATTTAGATGTTTAAAAATGAAGTTTTTTGAAACTTCAAAACAATATTCTTTAAAAAAGTCAATTTATATAAATTTAAGGTGGATTGGTATTATAGGCCAATTGATATCAGTATATCTTGTGTATTTTTATTTTGATTTTGACTTCAACTTTATTTTCGCAAATTTATTTATTTCTATTGGAGTAATTGGTAATTTATATTTAATTTTTGTTTACAAAAAAACGCAATTAACAGATAGGTCAGCGTTCATTCATCTACTAATTGATATAATTCAATTAAGTGGACTCATTTATTTGACTGGAGGTGTTAAAAATCCATTTATCATTTTTTTAATAATACCTAGTGTTTTTGCTTCTTCAAATTTAAGCTTTAGAACTAATTCATTGTTAGTATTATTAACTACTCTATCTATTTTGGGATTAACTTTTATCTCAAAAGATCTACCCGAACCTTTGAATGATCATTTTCATGTTAGTAACTATTATATCTATGCGATACCTTTAGCCTTAATAATAGCTCTACTTTTTTTAAATTATTTTGCAATTATATTCGGAGCAGAGAGTAAGTTAAGAAAAGATGCTTTGAATAAAATGGAAGAAATAATGGCTAAAGAACATGAGATGTTATCTTTGGGTGGACAAGCAGCTGCCGCCGCACATTCATTAGGGACGCCCTTATCAACAATAAAGGTAATCACTCAGGAATTATCAAAACAATTAAAAGATCAAAAAGATGTTTCCCAAGATATTGAACTCTTAGCAAGTCAGGTTGAAAGATGTAATGAAATACTAAAAAAATTATCCTTAAATCCTGATCAGGAGGATGAATTTATTGATGAGGACTTATCAATGAGAGAATATTTAAGACAAATTATTTCATCTTTTAAGGAAACAAGTAAAAAAGAATTTAGTCTTAATTTAGAACAAGATCTTAATTCAAAAAAAATTTATAAATCGATTGAAATTGTTTATGGCTTAAGAAATTTTATAGGTAATGCAAATAAGTTTAGTAAAAGCAAAGTTTTTATAAATTTGAAAAGCGATAATAACTTTACTGAAATTACTATTGAAGATGATGGTGATGGATATCCAAGCGATATTTTATCCAAAATTGGAGAACCTTATCTCAAATCAACTGATAAAAATAGTGGATTAGGTTTAGGATTATTTATAGGCAAGACTTTACTAGAAAAAAATTTTGCCACTGTTAATTGTTGGAATTCTCAAACAAGAAGTGGAGCTGAAGTGACAATAAAGTGGAAAAATAAAGATTTGTTCAATCTTTAATGTAAATTTTTTTTACTTTTAAAAAGTTCACTCAATTGAGAAATCATGACATCTCCTAATTCATTGACATCTGTAATCTTTATCGCTCGATTATAGTATCTTGATACATCATGGCCTATTCCAATCGCTAAAATTTCAGTTTCAGTTTTTTCTTCGATAAATTTCACAATTTTCTTTAAATGTTTTTCAAGAAAATCCCCTGAATTGACTGACAGAGTTGAGTCATCAACTGGTGCACCATCAGAAATTACCATTAATATTTTTCTTTCTTCTTTTCTTTTTTTTAATCGATTAAATGCCCAAGAAATTGCTTCTCCATCAATATTTTCTTTTAACAATCCTTCTTTTAACATTAAACCAAGATTATTTTTACATTGCCGCCAATGTGTGTCAGCGCCTTTATAAATTATGTGTCTTAAATCATTTAATCTCCCTGGTGTTTTTGGTTTACCCTCTTTATTCCAAAATTCTCTACTTTTTCCACCTTTCCAATTTTTTGTTGTGAAACCTAATATTTCAACTTTGACAGAACATCTTTCCAAGGTTCTTGATAAGATATCCGCACAAATTGCAGCAATCGTTATTGGTCGGCCTCTCATGGATCCAGAATTATCTATTAAAAGAGTTACTACTGTATCTTTAAAATCTAAATCCTTCTCTTTTTTAAATGATAATGAATTATAAGGGTCCATAATTATTCTTGGTAGTTTTGAACTATCCAATAACCCTTCCTCTAAATCAAACTCCCAAGCCCTATTTTGTTTTGCTAACAATTGTCTTTGAAGCTTGTTTGCAAGTTTGGTAATGACATCTTGAAAACCTATTAATTGTTGATCTAAAGTTTTTCTTAATTTTGAAGCTTCATCAGAGTTTTCTAAATTTTCTGCTTTTGTTATTTCATCAAACTGTGTTGTGAAGATTTTATAGTCTGTATTTAAATCATTAATTGATTTTTTTTGGATAACTTGTTCATTATTTTTTTGATCAGATTCACTATCAATAAGTTGCTCATCAAGTTTATATTCATCTATATCATATTCAGAGTCTAAGCTCGCTTCAGTCTCTTCATTGTTATTTTCATCTCTAGTATCATCTGAATTGTTGTCTTGGTCATCATTAGAAGGATTATTTTGACCATCATCTTGGTTTTCTTCCCTGGTTTCTTCATTATCCTCATTTTTAAAAATATCCATTTCTTGTAATATTTCTGAAAACTTTGAGGAATATTCATTTTGATATTCTAAGTTTTCTTTTAAAAATTCAATGTGTTTATTCATTACTTTATCGAAGTCTTTTTCCCAAAAATTTAACATATTATTGGTTAAGTCATTTAATTCGACGTTTAGAAATTTCTTTAACATATATAATTCAAAAGCTTCCACTACCGGAACATCTTCTTTTGAATTTAATTGGTCTTTTCTTTTTAATTGGATTATTTGATCATAATTTTCCTTAAGATTTTTTGCTATACCTTTCAACATTTCTGAGCCAAGGCATTCATATCTTACTTTTTCTGCAATAGAATAAAGAGACTTATATGAAGAATTTAAAGGTAAATTCTTTTTATAAATCTCATCATTTGAAAATTTTTTTTTTAAAGCAGATGAGTCAGACTCTGCTCTAGCTTTAATGAAATCTTCTTTCGAGTTAAGATTTTCAATATCAACAAAATTCAAATCTTTTTTGTTTTTTTCATCAATTGTTTTTAGATGAATATCATCAGAAATCACTCTAGCTGTTGAAGTTAAAGCTTGCTTAAGTTTTTCTCTTAAGTTTTCAGCCTTGTTATTTTTCATTTAAATTTGAATATTTGCGAGTGACTCTGGTAGTTCTTCTCCAAAACATCTTTGATAGTATTCAGCAATTGTATTTTTTTCAATTTCATCACATTTATTTAGAAAAGTGACTCTAAATGCGTAACCTACATCTTTAAAAATTTCTGCATTTTCAGCCCAATGCAATACAGTTCTTGGACTCATTACAGTACTTATGTCGCCGGCTATAAATCCTTTTCGAGTTAAGGATGCAACTTTTATCATATTTGAAACTTTTTCTTTTCCTTTGGGATTATTTAAAGATTTGTTTTTCGCTAATATAATATCCATTTCTTTATCTAGACTAAGGTAATTAAGTGTTGTTACAATATTCCATCTATCCATTTGACCTTGATTGATTTGTTGTGTTCCATGATAAAGTCCAGTGGTATCTCCTAAACCGACTGTATTTGATGTAGCAAATAATCTAAAAAATTTATTTTGCTTTATGACCTTATTTTTGTCTAAGAGGGTAAAGTTACCTTCAGCTTCAAGAACTCTTTGAATGACAAACATTACATCAGGTCTTCCAGCGTCATACTCATCAAAAACTAAAGCTACTGGATTTTGAATTGACCATGGTAAAATACCTTCATTAAATTGTGTAACCTGTTTTCCTTCTTTCAGGACGATTGCATCTTTACCAATCAGATCTATTCTGCTGATGTGGCTATCTAAGTTAACTCTTATACAGGGCCAATTTAATCTAGCAGCAATTTGTTCTATATGTGTAGATTTTCCTGTGCCATGATAACCTTGCACTAGAACTCTTTTATTGTGTGCAAATCCAGAGACAATTGCAAGTGTAGTATCTCTATCAAATTTATAATTTTTATCTATTTCTGGAACATATTCACTTTTTTTAGAGAATGCGTCTACTTCCATCTCAGAATCAATCCCAAATGATTGTTTTAATGAAATTTTAATATCTGGCTGAATGTTAAGATTGGGTGTCAATTTTTTTCCTATATGTATTTTTTAGTTGCGTGTAAGCTAAAGTAATTAACTTTAGTTTTTCTTCATATTTTTTATTTCCGGCATTCATATCAGGGTGAAATTTTTTGACAAGTGTTTTGAATTTTTCTTGAACTTTTTGCCATTTTAAACCTACAGAAACACCTAATATACTAAAGGCTTTAATATCTTTATGGTCAAATTTAAATTGACGCATATGATTGAACTCACTTTTAAATTTATCATTATCCATTTCATCTTTTAAGGTGTTATTCCATAAAACTTTAAAAAAATTATCAGACGAACTAAAACTTTGAGTAGGTTTGTGCCAAATCATATCTGACTTTAAAAAATTAATTACTTGATCATCATTCATACCGGAAAAATAATTCCAATTTTTATTAAATTCTTTAACGTGTTCTAAACATAACATCCTATATTTTTTACTATTATCCTTTTCAATAGGCGCTTTATATTCACCAATTTCTTTACAATTATTCCAGTCGCAAATATTTTTCATGATAATATAATTATACTTATGAATATAAATGATTTAATTGCAATCGTAAAAAAAAAATTACAAAATCAAATTGCTTTGGAGAGTATTTTAATTGAAGACAAATCTTTTCTCCATAAAAATCATGCCGGAAACCAGGCAGGTAAATTTCATCTTAAAATTTCCTTAGTGTCAAAGGAACTTAAGCAAATGAAAAGAATTGATAGTGATAAAAAGATTTACAAAATTTTAAATGAAGAATTAAAAAAATATATTCATTCTATTCAAATTTTAATCAATTAATTCATTTTTTAAGAATCCATTTAAATTTTTTACTGAGTATTCTTGATTTAAAATTGTTTGGCCCATTTTCTTTAATAATACCAACTTTATTTTATCAGAATTATTTTTTTTATCAGTTTTCATAAATTTAATAATTTTATCAAGATCTTTACTTTTAAAATATTTTTTAATATCTGAGGGTAATTTTGAATTTTTGTAATGATCAGAAATTAATTTATAATCATAAATGTTTAGGAATTTATTCTTATTGCTAAATTTTACAGCCATCATCATTCCTAAGATAACAGCTTCACCATGATTTAATCTTTTAGAATATCCTAATGAAGCTTCAAATGAGTGACCAAAAGTGTGACCAAAATTTAATTTTTTTCTTAAGTTGCTCTCTTTTTCATCTTTTTCAACTACATCTTTTTTAATTTTACAACTCTCAAATATCGCCTTTTCTATATAAGGAGATTTAAGTTTAATAATGTCATCAAAATTCTGATCCAAATATTTAAAGAATTTTTTTTGAGAGATTATAGAGTGTTTTAAAATTTCACCATACCCACAAACAATTTCTCTTCTATTGAGTGTTTTTAAAGTATCAATATCACTTATGACTAATTTTGGTTGATAGAAGCTACCAATGAGATTTTTTCCATACTTAGAATTTACTCCTGTTTTGCCACCAATAGATGAATCTACCTGAGCCAAAAGAGTTGTGGGAATATTCACAAAATGTAATCCTCTTTTAAATAAACTTGCAGCAAAACCACCAACGTCTCCAGTTATACCTCCCCCTATTGCCAATAAACTATCCTCTCTAGAAAAATTTTTATTCAGTAAAATTTCTAAAATTGAATTTATAGTAGTTTGGTTCTTATTTTTTTCGTTGGCATTAAAATTGAATAAAAATATTTTTTTATTTCGTAGTTTTTTTTTAATTTCAGAAATAAATTTTTTAGGAACTTTTCTGTCAACTACCAATAAACATTTTTTTGATTTAATGGAATTATTGACCATCAAACTTGATATTTTTGAAATAAGATTTTTTCCTATAAATATTGGATATTTTTCAGAATTAGTCTTGATTATTAATTTAATTGGTTTCATATAATATCTAAAATTTTATCTACAATTTCTTTTTTAGTTTTATTGTGACAATCAATTTTATTTTGCGCTTTTGCATAATATTTATTACGATTTTTTATCATATTTTGTAGATCACTATTAGAAACATTATAAGCTAACGGTCTTTTAGCACTTTTTCTTATTCTTTGGATTAAAATATCATCCTTGGTTTTCAGCCAAAAAGATATGTGGTTCTTTAAAACCTCGTTTCTTATATTTTTATTTAAAAAAGCACCACCGCCCAGAGACACTACTATTCCTTTAATTTTCATGAGTTCTAAAGTAATTTTTTCCTCGTATTCTCTAAAAAATTTTTCACCTTTGTTTTTGAATATATTTGAAATTTTCATTTTAAGCTTATTTTCTATGTAATGGTCAACATCATAAAAATCTAATTTTAGTTTTTTTGAAACTAAAAATCCGATAGATGTTTTACCAGATCCCATCATACCTAAAAAAACAATATTTCTATCAGATTTCATAATTTTCTTTATTGAAAAACCACAAATATGTCTTAATTTGAAATTAGTTAAAAGTATATGCAATTTATAAAAAAAACAAGTTCAAGCCGAAGTATTGTGGGTATTGTAACTAAATTAGTTTTACTTTTGCTTGTCTTTTTTTTAATTATTTTTTTACTGAACAAGATTGATTTTCCAGCTCCTAAAAAAGATATAGATAAAACTATTCCTAATGAAAATTTTAAAATCGTTAAATAAAAAAAATTTTTTAACTTTATTTTTTTTATTTTTCACTTCTATTGCTAGTGCAGAAGAAAAACCAGTTGATATTTGGAATATAGATAAAAAAGAAATTGAAGAAAAAAAAATAACAAATAATTCAGAAATCTCAAATGGGGAAAATATATTACAAGAGAGTATCGAGCCAAGTGTGTTTGGAATGCAAAATCAAAATCAAAAATCAATTATTAATCTTGATGAAAAGTTTGATACAAATGAAATTAAAATAATCGGATTATACGACCCTGAAGACTATGGTCTCAATGTAGATATGTGGGCTAATTCAGATGGAGACCAATTAGAAAATTTGCTTACAAAACTGAATAAGATGGATCTTTCTAATGATGCAATTGAAATCATTAATACTTCACTCTTAATTAATGCTCATAGTCCTAAAAAAAATATATCAGATAACGAATTTCTAAAATTAAAGTCAGATTGGTTGATAAAAAACTCAAACCTAGATTTAATCGAAGAATATTTAATTCAGAATCAAATAATTAATTTACACCCAGAACTCACAAAATATCTTGTGGATGAACATCTCTCTAATTCAAAAATTGACAAAGCTTGCAGTGTTTTTTCAAAAAATAATGAATTAATTACAGATGAGTATTTATCCAAATTTAACATCTATTGTTTGATTAAAAATAATAAAAGAGAGGAAGCACAATTAATTTTAGATTTAAAAAAAGAAACAGGCTTTAAAGATGAATATTTCGAAAAAAAAATAAATTATTTACTAAAATACACAAAAAAAATAGATGACTCAGTATCTGAAAAATCAATATTTGATTTTTACTTAGCCCATCAAACAAATCCTAATTTTAATTTCGAACCTAATGATAAAACTAAAAAAATAATTTGGAAATATCTTTCATCTGCAAATTTACTAGGTTCATTTAAACAAATTGATGTTTCAGAAATTGAGAAAATAGGAACTATAGAAAAAGCTGTTCATAATAAAAATTATCCAGAAAAAGAATTATTTAATCTATATAAAAGATTCCAATTTAATTTTAATCAACTTCTCAATGCTCAAAATGAATATAAAAAACTCTCTAAAATTGAAGGGAGGGCTCTAATTTATCAGAAAATTTTACTCGAGTCGGAAATGGTAGAAAAATTAAAGTTATTAAGAGTATTAAAAAATTCCTTTAAAGATGATGATTTAGACAAAGCGTTTGATTTAGAATTGAAAATCTTTCTCGAGAAAATTAATCCAGTGGATATACCAGATAATTTAACAAGTTTTTATTATACAAATATTCAAATTGAAAAGGATGAAGATAAAAAAATTAAGTTTAACAATGATATAATGCATCAATCAAAACTAATTAATTACTTTAATGGTGATTATGCTAGCTCCAAAATTTCTAAAGACACAAATAATTTTTTAAAAAAGATAAAAAAAAACAAAAAATATTTTCTATCTAAAAAAGATATTATATTTTTAGAGTCGTTAAGATATGATGGAATTGAAATTTCAGAAAAATACGATGATTTGTATCAAGTTGATGAAAATGAAATTCCTACAGACATACAAATTATGATTAATAATAGTGAAACTGGTTTAGCACTTTTGAGAATTGCTGAGGTGATTGGACAAGATGAAATTGACAGAATAGATGAAGATACAATTTATTTTATAATTACAGCTCTTAATAAGCTTAATATTGATTGGATGAGAAATAAGATATTGCTTAAAGTTCTTCCTTTAAAAGTTTAAAAATTAGTTTAATTATTATTTATGCTTAAAGAAATTGTTACAGTTCCAGATGAAATATTAAAAAAAATTTCTGATCCAATTGAAAAAGTTGGAATTAATGAAAAAAAATTAATTGAAGACTTATTTGAAACAATGTACCACTCCAAGGGAATTGGTCTTGCTGCAGTTCAAGTAGGTATACTAAAAAGAGTTTTAGTTGTTGACGTTTCGAATAAGGATGAAGAAAATCAACCAATTGCATTAATCAATCCTGTAATAAAAAACTTAAGCGAAGAGACATCGGTGTACGAGGAGGGTTGTCTATCAATACCTGAAACTTTTATTGAAATTGAGAGACCAAAAATTTGTGAGGTGGAATATATTGACGAAAAGGGGGAGAAGAAAAATCTTAAATGTGATGGGCTTTTATCTACTTGTATTCAACATGAAATAAATCATTTAGATGGAAAATTAATTATTGACCATTTATCAAAATTAAAAAAAGATTTTATTATAAAAAAAATTTCAAAAATTAAAAAAAATCCAGACAGAATAGTAGTTTAAAGATGGCAAATAAGATTATCTTTATGGGTACACCAATATTTTGTGTTCCTATCTTAAAATCTCTATATCAAAATGGTTATAATATTTCTGTGGTTTTTACTCAACCACCGCAAAAATCTCATAGAGGACAAAAAATTAACAAAAGTCCAATTCAGGGTATCTCTGAAACTTTAAATATAGATTATAGAACACCCAAGACACTTAAGGATAATCATGTGGAGTATGAATTTTTAAAAGAGTTAAATGCCGATCTTGCAATAGTGTGTGCATATGGACAAATAATTCCTGAAAATTTTTTAAACTTAACTAAAAAGGGTTTTGTAAATATTCACGCCTCAATTCTTCCCAGTTGGCGAGGCGCAGCACCAATCCAGAGATCAATTATGAATTTAGATCCTGAAACAGGCATAAGTATTATGAAGATCAAAAAAGAATTGGATAGCGGACCAGTTAGTAATATTTATAAAATCAAAATAGATCAAAACCAAAATGCTCAAGAAATTTCAGAAAAACTATCCGCTTTAGCTGCTGAAAAAATTTTAGATAATGTGGATGATATACTTGAAGATAAGGCGAAGTTTATTGATCAGGATCATTCAAAAGCTACTTATGCAAAAAAAATTAATAAGGAGGAGTCACGGATTGATTGGGACGAGGATGCCTCTAAAATAATTGGAAAAATAAATGGATTATTTCCCTCCCCAGGTGCTTCTTTTAGTTTTAATGGTGAAAGATATAAAATTTTAAAAGCCGAAATTGGTAATGGCATAGGTCGAGTTGGAGAAATAATTTCAAATCAGCTGGAGGTAGCATGTAATAAAAACCAATCTATTAAGATTCTCGAAATTCAAAGACAAGGAAAAAGACCACAAACAATTAGCGAATTCATGTTGGGCTCTCAAATTAAAAAGGGCTCAAAGTTATCAAATGTTTAGGTATCAAATATTAATTGAATATGAGGGCACTAATTTTAGGGGGTGGCAAATTCAAAAAAAAGGAAAAACTGTCCAGGGGTTATTACAAGAGAAAATTTCAAAACTTTTAAAAGAAAAAATCATAATATATGGGGCTGGAAGATTAGATGTTGGTGTACATGCCAAAGAGCAGTCAGCACATTTTGATTGTAAAAATAAGATTATCAAAATTGATAGGTTTTTAAAATCAATCAATCATTTTTTAAATAAAGATGGAATAGCAATACTTAAAATTACAAAAAGAGGTAATAATTTTCATGCTAGATTTTCAGCTAAAATGAGAGTTTATAATTATGTGATTATTAATCGGATTAGTGGACCAGTTTTAGATAAAAATAGAGGCTGGCATATTATAAAAGATCTTGATTTAAAATTGATGAAAGGTGCTGCAAGAAAATTGATTGGTACTAAAGATTTCAGTACTTTTAGAAAATCGAGTTGTAGGGCTAAAAGTCCAATAAAGACTATGAAATCTGTAAAAATTAGATCTACAAAAAATAAGATTGAGATAGAATTCAGATCTCAATCTTTCTTACAACAACAAGTTCGGTCTATGGTTGGTTGTTTAAAATATGTTGGGGAAGAAAAATGGACATTAAAAAGATTTGTAAATGTAATGCAGTCTAAAAAAAGAGAATTATGTGCTCCACCTGCACCACCTCAAGGTCTCTATTTAACGAGAGTTATTTATTAATTTTTTTTTATTACTCATCGCAAATTTACGATTTATTCGCCATCTACTTTCCTCACGAATTATAAAACCACAACAATTTTTTGATTTACATTTACAACGAAATTGCTTGTAATCTTCTTTATCAAAACTAAAACCATAATCACAAGTTATCTCTTCGCCCTTTTTAATATCTCTATCAGCTGTTATCCAAATTTTTAAACCTTTACCATCATAACGTGCGTTCGCATCACAACTATGATTTACCAATCCAGCAATATTAAATGAGAAATCACCATCTAAGGTATATTTTTTATTTAGAGTAAATAGATAAATAGGTTTTTTATTGTCATATTTATCTGACTCTTCGACTTCTTTATTTGTAATTATTTTTCCTAAGTAATCAATAATTTTTGTACCTTCTTTGATATTTTTAGTAGCATAAAGTCCACGACCTTTATTATCAATTTTTGATTTTCTTATTTTGTATAGTTTCATGAAGTCGATTTATGATGGGCTAGATATTTATCAATTGAATTCTACCAATGCATTAACATGTTCGTTAGCGCTTTCTGCTAAAGCATTTAAATCATATCCACCTTCAAGTATAGAAACAACTTTACCTGCGGTAAACTTGTTAGTAGCCGCTAATGTTCTTTTAGTAATTTCATAAAAATCTTTTGAATTAAGTTGAAATTGAGCTAATGGATCATCTTTATGTGCATCAAAACCTGCTGAAAATATGAGAAAATCTGGTTTGTATTGAACCAATCTTTCTAACACCCTGTCAAATGCATTAAAGTATTCTTCGGAGTTCGTCCCAGCGGGCAAAGGGATATTCAATGAATTATTAAAGTCTCCTTTATCTTTATCTGTTCCACCCCCAGGATAAAAAGGATATTGGTGCGTAGAAATATATAATGAATTTTTATTATTACGCATGACATCATAATTTCCATTACCCCAGTGCACGTCAAAATCTACACAGGCAACTTTTTTGTATTTATATTTTGACACTAAATAGTTTGTTGCTACTCCCGCGTTTGATATACAACAAAATCCCATAGCTTTATTTTTTTCAGCATGGTGCCCAGGTGGTCTAGCCAAACAGAATGCATTTTTAAATTGATTACTCTCTATTCCATCTATTGCTCTAATTGTTGAACCAGCAGCATCAAAAACTGCTTTTTTACTTTCGGGTGATACAACAGTATCGCCGTCTAGAAACTTAAGGCCTTTTTGAGGAAAAGAATCTTTTAAATTATTTATATAGTCTTTTGAATGTGTCATAGACAATATATCATCAGGAACATTATCTGGCTTATCCCAGATTAGGTCTTTTCTTTTTTTTAACTTTTCTTTTATAGCAATTACTCTCTTAGGCTGCTCAGGATGACCATCGCCAGTGTTATGTTTCTCATAGGAGTCAGAATTTATGATCGCTGTTTTCATTTAAAATAATTTATTAAAACGTTTTCATAAATTTTTTTAAGATTTTTCAAATCTTTTAAAGATACGGCCTCATCAACTTTATGCATTGTTTTTCCAACAAGCCCAAATTCTAATCCAGGTGATATTTTTCTTATGAATCTTAAATCTGAGGTTCCACCTGTAGTAGATAGCTTTGGTTTAATTTTGGTCACTTTTTTTATGATATTTTGTATCATGTGCGTTGTTTCATTTGGCTTTGTTAGAAATGCCTCACCTGAAACTCTATAATCAATTTTAAATTTTGATTTATTTTTCTTGGTTATTTTTTTAAAAATTTTATTAAGTCTATTTTTAATAGAATTTGACGAATGTTTATTATTAAACCTTATATTAAATGTTGCCTCAGCCATAGCCGGGATAACATTATCAGCGTTATTATTTATATTTATTTTTGTAACCTCTAAGTTTGTAGGTTGGAAGTTTTTTGATCCTCTATCAAATTTAATATCTTTTAATTCTTTTAAAATTTTTACAATTATAGTTGAGGGATTATTAGCTCTATGAGGATATGCGACATGGCCTTGCTGACCAAAAATATTTAATTTACCAGTTAAACTACCCCTACGTCCAATCTTTATCATTTCACCTAATTTATTTGGATTTGTTGGCTCACCAACAAGACAAAAGTTAATTTTCTCTTTCCTTTTTTTTAAATAATCTACAACTTTTTTGGTGCCATTTACTGCATCACCTTCTTCATCTCCTGTAATAAGTAAACTTATTGATCCGTTGAATTTTCTATTTTTTGATAGAAAAGTGCTTACAGCAGACACAAAAGCTGCAACAGAGCTTTTCATATCATTTGCACCTCTCCCAATTAAATGGCCTTTTTTGACAGATGGTTTAAATGGATTTACTGTCCAATCCTTAATGTTTCCTGGAGGGACAATATCAACATGTCCTGCAAACATAAAATTTGGTTTCTTAGATCCTAATCTTGCATACAAGTTTTTCACAGGCTGAAATCCTCTTTCTTTAAATTCCAATATTTTTGTTTTGAAACCTAATTTTTTTAATTTTTTTTCTAAAAATTTCATTACCCCAGCATCAACTGGAGTGATAGAAGGAAATCTGATTAGCTCTTTAGCTAATTTTAACTCATTTAAAGTTTTCATTTTTAGTCTCTTAAGAGGTCGTTAATAGAAGTTTTAGATCTTGTTTTTTCATCAACTTGTTTAATTATTACTGCACAATACAAGGAGGGTGCAGAAGAATTATTTTTATCAGGCAACGAGCCTGGAACTACAACTGAATAAGGAGGTATTTTACCATAAGTAATTTTCCCAGTTTTCCTTTCAACTATTTTAGTTGATTGACCAATATACATACCCATACTTAAAACTGAACCTTCTCCAACAATTACGCCTTCAACTACCTCTGACATCGCTCCAAGAAATACATTATCCTCTATGATTGTTGGTAAAGCTTGCGCGGGCTCTAGAACTCCACCAACACCCGAACCTGCAGAAATATGGCAATTCTTACCTATCTGACAACAACTACCAGCTCTTGCAAAAGTATCAATCATCGTTCCTTCGTCAATATAAGCTCCAATGTTTACATAACATGGCATAAGAACAGCGTTTTTTCCGACAAATGAACCTTTTCTTACTGGTGAGTTCGGAACCATTCTAAAACCTGCTTTTTCATGATCAGCTTTGGTCCATCCTGCAGTTTTACCTTTTAATAAATGTGATTTATCATACCAACTACTATAAGGACCATTTAAATTTTCCATTGGGTAAATTCTAAAACTTAACATTATAGCTTTCTTAAGGTGCTGATGAGTTACCCATTCTCCATTTATTTTCTCAGCAACTCTTGATTTACCACTATCTAAATCAGCAATAACATGGTTAATAGCATCTTTTAAATTTTGATCAGAATTTTGGTTTACCCGATCTTTATTTTCCCAAGCATCATTGATTATTTTTTCTAAAGACATAATTAATTACTTTTTAATAGCCTTATTTCTTTTAGAAATAAAGACAGATTTTCAATTTTGTGTGAAATAAAATCTTTGTCTGCATCCATTTTTCCAAAATGCTCATCATTAATTAACCAAACGGTTGTACAACCTCGTTCGTGACCTATACTTAAATTTTTAGCTATATCCTCAATGTAAATAGTCTCTTTTGGATTTATACCAAATTTTTTTACCATTAAGTCGAAGGTTTCTGCTTCTGGTTTAGGTACATAACCAGCGTCTTTAATATCAAAAACCTTATCTCTTCCAAACAAATCATACACACCCAAGTGAGTTAAAATATTAGCAGCATGTTCAGCACTACCATTGGTGAAGATAAATTTTTCCATATCTAATTGTTTAAGCTCATTTCTCATAATTTTATCTTCTTTCATAAATGATAAATCAATTTCATGGACGTATGATAAAAATTCATCTGGTGATATTCCATTATGGACCATTAATCCTCTTAATGATGTATTATATTTATAAAAATAATTTGTTTGTAATTCTTTAGCTTTATCTTTATCAATTTTAAGTTTTTCAGATATAAATTGAGTCATCCTCTTTGAAACTTGACCAAATACACGCTCTAAAGAATAGTTATTATGCTTTCCATAACAAACACCATCAAGATCAAGTAGCAAATATTTTTTTTCTTTTAAGTTCATTTTCTTATTAATGTGCCTGATCCCTTGTCTGAGAAAATTTCCCATAAACAAGAATGCTGTTTTGTACCATTAATTATACCTGCTGCTGTAACTCCATTATTAACAGCATCTAGACAAGCATTTATTTTGGGTATCATTCCTTCAGTGATTGTCTCGTCTTTTACCATCTCTAATACTTCTGATGAGGATATTTCATCTATAAGTTTTTTTTCTTTATTTAAAACACCATCAACATTTGTCATCAATAGTAATCTCCTTGATTTGACAGATTTGGCTACAGCCATTGCCGCAGTATCACCATTAATATTATGTGTTTGATTATTTTTATCTAAGCCTAGTGGTGAAATAATTGGTATTTTATTTTGTCGAATTATATCCAATAAAATATCGTTATTAATCTTATTTGGTAGGCCAACAAAACCTAATTCTTTTGCTTCTGGTACGACTTCAATAATATTATCTTTTTTTGTGTGAATGGAAACTGCTTCTGCATTTTTTTTGTCCAAAGAGCTAACAATATCATTGTTAAAATCTATTAAGACTGACTCAACAATGTTTATAATTTTTTCATCAGTGACTCTTAGCCCTCTTATAAATTTCGATTGAATATTAGATTTATCTAACTCTCTCTTGATTCTTGGACCTCCACCATGAACTACAATAACTGAAAGACCCAATTTATTTAAAATACTTAAATCAGTAATAAAATTATCAAAGATATTTCTATCAATTAAAACATTTCCTCCATATTTAATGACTATCAAGTCATTTTTATATTTTTCTATATATTTATTAACCTCGTTTATTGGAGGTCCGTTTTCAGGAAGAATTTTTTTTAAGTCCATTAATTTATTTAAATTAAAATTTAGGTTGTTGTTTTGACTGTTGTTCTTCTCATAATAAATACTTGCTGAGCCATTGTTAAAATATTATTAACAGTCCAGTAAATAACTAACCCACTTGGGAATGGTGCGAGTATTACAGTTAAGAAAAGCGGGAAGAAAGCAAAAATTTTAGCTTGCATTGGATCAGTAGGTGCAGGATTTAATTTTTGTTGCACCCACATTGAAACTCCCATTGCTACTGGCCAAGCCCCAATAACCAAGAAACTTGGAACGTCGTAAGGCAACAAACCAAAAATATTAAATATACTTGTAGGATCTCTCTCACTTAAATCATGAATCCATCCATAGAATGGCATTTGTCTCATTTCAATAGTGACAAACAAAACTTTATATAATGCAAAAAATACAGGTATTTGAACAAGAATTGGCAAACAACCTGACATTGGGTTTACTTTTTCTTTTTTGTAAAGAGCCATCATTTCTTGTTGAAGTTTCATTTTATCATTTTTATGCAACTCTTTTAGGCGAACCATTTCTGGTTGAAGAACTTTCATTTTTGCCATGCTTTTAAATGAAAAGTTAGCTAATGGGAAAAAAACTAAACGAATACAAATAGTGATAGCTATAATTGCCAAACCATAGTTTCCAAGTAGTTTAAAGAAATAATCAATTCCATAAAATAGTGGCTTCGTTATGAAGTATAAAAATCCCCAATCAATAACTAAATCAAATTTATCTATGTTGAGTTTTTCAGCATATCCGTCTATCACATCCACTCTTTTTGCCGCAACGATAATTTGTAATTCTTCTTCAATTGAACTTTTTTCATTTAATGCCAAAGGATCTGTAGAAATAAAATTTGCTCTAAATTTATTTTTATAGTCGAATGTTGTTTTAAACTCTTTATCTTTTGGTGGTATTAAGGAAGTAATCCAATATTTATCACTTATCCCTAACCACCCTTTATTAGCTATTTTAGTAAACTTCTTTTCTTGAATATCATCATAATCCTCCTCTATTAATTCATCATCTAAAGTTGCAATGAGTCCTTCATGAAGAATTAAAAAATCAATTATTTCCGGAATTTCATTTCTTATTATTTGTCCATATGAGTAAAAATCATATTTATTATTACTCTCATTAATTATCTTTTGTTTAACTGTAAAAAGATATTTATCATCTACCGATATTATTTTTTCAAATTTTAGACCCTGTTCGTTGGACCATGATAGTTTTATTGGAGACCCGTCTGTGAGTTTATTATTACCTTCTATTGACCAAATTGTATCTGAGTTAGGAACATCAATATTTTTATCAGAAGTAACAAAACCACTATCTATTAGATATCCCTCCTTAATATTTCGAGGTCCTAATAAAGTTACTCTTTGTTCATTATCGAGGGTTACTTTATAATTTTTGAAAGTTAAATCATCAATTGATGCACCTTTTAATGATATTGAACCTATAATATTATCATTTTCAAATTGAATTCTCTCACTTTCTTTTAATGCATCATTTCGTGAAATTGTAATCTGTGTTTCCTTTTGTTCCAAACTTGGTGCATCACCGCTTTGTTCAATTTTTTCTTTTTCAACAATGTTTTGATCCAGTGTTGATTTTTCTGGAACAAAGAATAATGCCCACAAAACAATTACAGCAGATGATAAAGCTATAGCCGCTATTGTATTTTTAGAGTCCATTATTTTTTAACTTTTATTTCTTTTTTTACAGGATCAATTCCACCTTCTTTAAAAGGGTGGCATGAAAGAATTCTTTTTAAACTTAAATATCCACCCTTAAAAAAACCATAAGTTTTTAATGCTTCAATGCTATAATCGGAACAAGATGGAAAATACCTACAAGAGTTACCAAGTAATGGACTTATTAGGTATTTGTAACCCTGAATTAATTTTATAAATATAATTGTAAAAATGTTCATTATTTAATTTTTTTAAAATCCTGAAATAAGGTTTCTTTCATAATTTTAAATTCATTATTTAGCATAGTTGACTTAGCAATAACAAGATATGAATAGTGATATTTTAGAGATATTTCTTTAACAGCATCATTCATAATATTCCTTAGTCTCCTCTTTATTTTGTTTCTCTTTACAGCATTTCCTATCTTCTTCTTAGTTACAAAAGAAATATTAAGTTTTTGATTATTTTTTTTATCTATATTACCAAAAAAAATTGTTACATATCTGTTTGATACTTTTTTCTTTTTGAGCAAAGTTTTAAAGTCTTCATTTTTTGAAAGAGCAACAATTTTGCTTTTCATTGAGCTGGCTTTATTTTCTTCTTCTTTTTACAGTAGAGGATACTGTTAAATTTTTTCTTCCCCTTGCTCTTCTTCGTTTTAAAAGTTTTCTACCTCCCTTGGTTTTCATTTTCGATCTAAAACCATGGGTTCGGCTTCTTTTTTTTCTAGATGGTTGATATGTTCTTTTCATAAAAGTGGTTAAATTTATATAAAATTTCGCCCTTTATAATAATTAAATATATAAATAGCAAATAGAAGATTTATAAATACCATGAACCATGATGGAAAAAGCTAAGAAAACTAAAATAATAATAGGTTTATCATACTTAGTTTTACTTACTATATTTGTGTTATTGTTTTTTTCAAAATTTAGTATCCAAGAAATAACTTCTTATGACTTCATTAAAGAAAACAGATTGTATTTTTTAAAATTAAAAAATTCTAATTTGTTTTTAATATCCATAATTTTTTTAATTTTTACAATATTATGGGTTTTTCCATTTTTAGGTTTTGGTTCTCCAATTGCACTATTAGGAGGATTCATTTTTGGCAAATGGTTGGGTACTATAATTGTGGTCATAGGTATGAGTATTGGTGCAACATTTCTTTATATTTTTGGAAACTATTTTTTAAAAGATTTAATTAGAGATAAATTTTTAAATAGATATCAAAATCTAGAGAGAAAATTTAAAAAGTCTGAATTTTATTATCTTTTAATATATAGATTTATTGGAGGAATACCTTGGCAACTTAGTTGCATATTGCCTACAATTTTTGATGTTAGGGTAAAAAATTTTTTTTTCGCATCATTAATAGGAATTATACCTCAAATTTTTTTAGCTGTTTCTATAGGTAGTGGTTTGGAAAAAGTAATAGAACAAAATTCACAAGTTCCTAAAATTACAGATATAATTTTTTCACCTGAAATATATATCCCAATTTTAGCCTTTTTTAGTTTAGTCTTGATTACAATTTTTCTTAGAAAGTCTTTTTACAAAAATTAGTGGTGCTCCCACCAAGAATCGAACTTGGAATTTATCCTTACCATGGACACGTTATGCCATTTAACTATAGGAGCATTTAGATCAATTCTATTTTTATTGATAATAGAGCATTTTTTCCAAATTATTGCCTTAATTTTTTGATTAATATGATTTATATCTTACCAAGGAAATTTTATGGGTATTCATTACGATTATAAATCAACCAAAAGCGCCAAGCTTATGGAAAAGCAAGCGAAAAGAGAGAAAAAACTTGCTGAAAAAAAAGCAAAAAGATTAGCAAAAGAAGGCCCTAAAAAAGATGATAATAAGGATAAAGCTTTAGATGCATCTAAACCAATAACTTTAGATTTCCTTACCAATCCAAATAAAGAATGATTACTAAAAATAAAAATGAGCGCCTAAGCATTGCGCTTAGGAAAAATTTAAAAAAGAGAAAAATTTTTCAAAAAAAAAATAAAAAGAAAACAAAATAATGTCCATTCAGCCAGACTCTTGGATAAAAAAAATGTGTAAAGAGCATAAGATGATCGAACCATTTTTGGATCATCAAGTCTCTGAAGGGAAAATATCATATGGACTAAGTAGCATGGGTTACGATGTCAGAATTTCTGATGAGTATAGAATATTTACAAATGTTAATAGTTCGCTAGTGGATCCAAAAAACTTTTCTGATGAAAACTTTATTGAGCGAAAGGGGCCATATTGTATAATTCCACCAAATTCATTTGTTCTGGCAAAGACCATTGAATATTTTAGAATTCCAAAAGATGTTCTTTGTATTTGTGTTGGAAAAAGTACTTATGCGAGAACAGGTATTATTTGTAATGTAACACCAATTGAAAATGAATTTGAAGGTAATATTGTTATCGAATTAAGCAACACAACTCCTAATCCAGCAAAGATTTATTCAAACGAGGGTATTGCTCAATTTTTATTTTTTAAATCAGATACCCAGCCAGAAACGACATATAAATCAAAAAACGGTAAATATCAGGGACAAACCACCATACAGGTTGCTAAAATAAAAAAGTAATTTATGGATAAATTTCTGATCAATGGTCCTTGTAAAATCAAGGGTAAAGTCTCGATTTCAGGTTCTAAAAATGCATCTCTACCAATTCTTGCAGCAACTTTATTATTTGACAAACCAGTAACTATTAAAAATTTACCTAGAGTAAGAGATATAGATACTATGCTTAATTTATTAAAATCTCTTGGATCAAAAATAATTTTATCTAAAGACAGAAAAACTGCAAAAATTATTAATAAAAAGAATATGAAAACTTTTGCAAGTTATTCACTTGTAAAAACAATGAGAGGTTCAATATTGGTGCTAGGTCCATTAATTTCTAAATTTCATAAATCTAAAACATCTTTGCCTGGTGGATGTCTTATAGGTGCGAGACCTGTAAATTATCATCTTAGTGCATTAAAGAAGTTGGGAATGGAATATAAAATACGAGATGGTTATATTTTAGCGAAATCAAATGGAAGACTTAAAGGCAAAAAAATAAATTTCCCCAAAATTAGTGTAGGCGCTACAGAAAATTCTATAATAGCTGCATGTTTAGCAAGAGGCAAAACAATTTTAAAAAATTGTGCCGTGGAACCTGAAATTAAAGATTTAACAAAATTCTTAAGTCAAGCAGGTGCAAATATAAAATGGTCTGGAAGAACCTGCACCATCATAGGAGTGAATTCTCTCAATCAAACAAGTCATACAGTTATGGCTGATAGAATAGAGGCGGGAACTTTTTGTGTAGCGGCAACGCTTGCTAAAGGTAATTTACAAATTAAAAATTTAGACCCAAAAATAATTAATACTGAAATACAACTATTAAAAAAAGTTGGGGCAAAGATTAAAACTTCGGATAACAAAATTTTTATAAAAGGACCTGACAAAATCAAACCTATTCAAAATATAAAAACTAAAGAGTTTCCAGGTATTCCAACAGATCTTCAAGCTCAATTAATGGTATTAATGTGCAAGAGCGTTGGGAAAAGTTCTATAACTGAAAGTATTTTTGAGAATAGATTTATGCATGTTGCTGAGTTGCAAAGACTAGGCGCGAAAATAAATATTCAAAACAATAAAGCATTGATTGAGGGCAATACCAAATTTATTGGTGCTGAATTAATGTCTAGTGACTTAAGAGCCAGTGTTGCTTTAGTATTAGCCGCAATAGTGGCGAATGGTAAAAGTATTGTTGGAAGAGTCTATCACTTGGAGAGAGGATATGAAAATATTGAAAATAAATTACAAAAAATTGGTGTTAAAATTAAAAGATTGAAATAATGAGTAAATATTTAGCAAAAATAATTGCAAATGATCAAGAGGGTCTACAAATGATTTCTGCTTGTAGTTCTGGTGCAAAAGTTAAAGTGACAGATATAAAGTATCTGGCGTCTAATAAGGTTTTTTTGTTATCAATTGAAAGAACTAAAATTGAAACTGATCAAGAGGGTAAGAAAATCAATAGTATCTGTCGATTTGATTTTGTTGATAAAGTAAGATCAAAAAATATCAATCAATCAAATAAAGATTTAGTTTTAAAGTTAATTGGAATTGATTATTTGAAAAATAATGATGATTATGAAATAAATCTTATTTTTAATAATAATGCCCACATAGCTTTGACAACAGAAACTATCGAAGCGCGGCTTGAGGATCAAAACGAAATTAGATAATTATGAAAATATTAAATAGTAAAACTAAAAATTTCGATAAAAATTTGGATTATTTACTTTTTAAAAGGAGAAAAAGCATCAAATCTGACAAAGTCTCTGTAACTAATATTATTAACGACGTAAAAAAGAATGGTGATAAAGCATTGATTAAGTATGAAAAGAAATTTAATCGAAATACCACAATCATTCCTAGTGCCAAAAAAATTACTAAGTTAATAAAATCTTTAAACCCTAAAGTTAAGAAAGCAATCGACACAGCCTATAATCGAATTTACAAATTTCATTCTTTACAAAAATTTAAGAATATTTCGTATACAGATAAATTTAAAAACAAACTTGAATATAGATATTTACCATTAGATTCTGTTGCAATTTATGTTCCAGGTTCACTTGTATCTTATCCATCAAGTGTACTTATGAATGCTATACCAGCAATTGTTGCGGGAGTTAAAAGAATTGTAATGATAAACCCAGGTTTCAAGGGAAACCAAAATCCGGCTGTTTTATACGCAGCGAGAAAATGTAAAATTAAAGAAATTTACTCTATTGGTGGTCCATCTGCTATAGCAGCTGTCTCCTATGGAACTAAAAAAATTAAAAAAGTTGATAAAATAGTTGGACCTGGGAATTCATATGTAGCAGCGGCAAAAAAAGAAGTTTTTGGAGATGTTGGAATTGAAGGTATGACTGCAGGTCCTTCTGAAATAACTATTGTCTGTGATAAATTCTCAAATCCTGAATGGGCTGCAAGTGATTTAATCGGTCAAGCAGAACATGATCCTCAAGCACAATGTATATTAATTTCAAAAGACAAAAAACTAATTAGTAAAGTCCAGATGGAAATTTTAAAACAATTAAAAAGTATTCCAAGAGAATCTGTGGCAAAAAAAAGTTTAAAGAGAAATGGAATTTTAATGTATGTAGCAAACGATAGTAAAATAATTAATATCGTAAATAAAATTGCACCTGAACACTTGGAATTAAACGTAAAAAACTACAAATCTTTGATACCCAAAATTAAGAATTCTGGCTCAATATGCTTAGGAAAATATGCAGTTATGGCAATGACAGATTATAACATTGGATCAAATCATATATTGCCAACTAATGGGTCAGCAAAATATTCTAGTGGTATCAGCGTCAATGAATTTTATAAAAGAATTTCTTACATAAACTTATCAAAAAAGGGTATTGAAAGTCTTGGGCCATCAGTTATAACTCTTGCAAATTACGAAGGGTTAGCAGGACATGCTCAATCTGTAAAAAAAAGAATAAGGAGAAAATAAATTTGTCAAAACAAGACTTACTTGAATTCAAAGGCAAGGTAACCGATTTACTTCCAAATGCTATGTTTAGAGTTCAGCTTGAAAATGGTCATGTTGTAACAGCTCATACAGCGGGCAAATTAAGAAAAAACAGAATTAGAGTATTACAAGGTGATAATGTGACAGTCGAAATGACACCATATGACCTCACAAAAGGCAGAATAATCTTTAGGGGTTGACCTTTTGCCTCGGTAGCTCAGGAGTAGAGCAGAGCCCTGAAAAGGCTTGTGTCGGAGGTGCGAATCCTTCCCGAGGCACCATCAAAATATCTTGAAATTAATTTAAAAGAACCTAACCTCATATCAAAATAAATAACTAAAGGACGAGTGAATAAGATGAGTACAATACAAGGAAAAGTAAAGTGGTTTAACGGCAAAAAAGGTTACGGCTTTATAGAAAGAGACGATAAAGAAAAAGATGCGTTTGTACATGCAAGCGCAGTTAAAGCAGCGGGCATGAGATATCTTAATGAGGGTGATAAAATAGAATTTACTCTTGAAGATGGTCCCAAAGGCCCTTCAGCAGTAAATTTAAAAAAATTAGACTAATTTTCTAAAATTATGAAAAGGGCGATATATCTACTAGTAGATATACGTCCTTTTTCTTTTAGGGGTTGCATTATCGTTTTTTTTGTCTAAAAAGCTTTCAATGAAAAAATTTGAGACAAACAAATTAGCATCAAAAAGTACTTTAAGAAAAGCTCTTAAAGGAACTAGTAGAGTTGCGCACACTCACTTCCATGCTGGCTAAAGCTAGCGAATAATCATTTATATTATAATTTTAAATAACAACAAAATAAGATAAAACAAAAAAGGATATGCCTTGATGGTGAAATAGTATCACGTCGGTTTGTGGATCCGAAGTCGTAGGAGCGTAACCTACTCAAGGTACCAAAAAATGAGTGAAAAAAATAAATTAATTCCTGGATTACCTTCAGGTTTTGAAGATAGATGGAATAAAACATTAATTCTCAAAAAAAGACTATTAAAAGTCATTGAGAATAATTTTATTAGATATGGTTTCGATCCTTTAGAAACTCCATCATTCGAAATTGCAGAAAATATAGGATCCTTTCTTGCAGAGGATGATAATAATCCTATGTCTGATGTTTTTTCTTTTAATGATGGTGAAAAGAATATTACTCTTCGATACGATCTTTCCAGTCCTTTAGCAAGATTTGTTGCTCAAAATAATCAAGAACTTCCATCAATTTATAAAAGATACGCTATTCAAAATGTATTTAGAAATGAAAAGTCAGGCAATGCACGTTTCAGAGAATTTACTCAAGCTGATTGCGATATTGTAGGCAATGTAAATCCAGCACAAGCAAATGTTGAATTATGTAATCTGGTTGCAAGCACTCTAATTGAATGTGGTTTAAAAAAAGATCAATTTACAATTAATGTAAGTAATAGAAAGATTATTCAAGGTTTAATTCAAGATCTGAAAATTCCTGCAAATAAAGAGATCAAGGTGATGAGAGCAATTGATAAGTTGGACAAACCAGATTTTGGAATAAAAGGAGTTGAAGATCTACTAAAAAAAGAGAGAAAAGATAAAAGTGGTGCAATAACTAAAGGAGCTGATCTAAATGATGATCAAGTTTCAAAAATTTTAAACTTTTTAAAAATTAAAGATTTAAAAAAACTCAAACAAGATTTTAAAAATCCTATTACCCAAGAAGGGATTAAAGAGCTTGAGGATTTATTTGAGGTGCTAGATTTTGGAAATTATTCTGAGTTAGTCAAAACAAATTTCACAATAGTTAGAGGATTAGCGTATTATGATGGCTTTTGTATTGAGACCAATCTAAATTTTAAAACAACAAATAATAAAGGTAAAGAAATTGATATTGGGAGTGTATGCTCTGGCGGACAATACAATAAGTTAATTTCAAGATTTAAAGGTGTCGATATACCTGGAACAGGTGTCAGTATTGGTGTGGATAGACTTTTGTTTGCTATGTCTCAAATAAATCAAGTCCAATTAGACGATCAAAAACCAGTGATTGTTTGCGTAATGGATGAAAAATATTTAAAAAATTATTACGAAATTTTAGATATCTTGAGAAAAAATAATATTAATTCAGAAATTTTTTTAGATAGTAAGAAAAATCTCGGTAAACAACTGACATATGCAAATAAAAGAGGGTGCCCGATTGCAGTTATTTGTGGAGAGAATGAATTTAAAGATGGTAAAATTACACTTAAGAACCTCCTAGGTATTAAGGGAGAAGATAATCAAATCACCTTTTCAAAAGAAAATTTAGTAAATGAAATCAAAAAATTTATCTGACAGCATACTTAAAACTGTTAAATCAAATGGTTTTAAATATATTGAATTACCCTCAGTAATTGAGGCTAACCATATCGTACAAAGATCTGGTGAAAGTTTTCGAAAATTTATTTTCTCATTTACTGACCAAGGAGGAAATGAACTATGTTTAAGGCCAGATCTAACAATTGTATCTTGTCTAAGATACTTAGAAAATAATCTAAAGGGCAAGGAGAAGATATTTTATAATGGTCAAGCATATCGTAAATCTGAAAACAAAAAGGACTCCATTGTAAGAAATCAAGTTGGTTTTGAAATCATAGGGTCACGAAACGAGAAAAATGATGATAAGGAAATAATAAATACATCATTAAAATCTTTAAAAAATTTTAATTATTCATCAGGCGAGATCACAATTGGGAATGTAGAAATATTCAATCTTCTTATATCTAAATTAGATATCCCTAAACGATGGAAACTAAGACTTTCAAGACATTTTTGGAGAGAAGATTATTTTAATGATCTTCTCAAAAGATTAGAGACTAATTCAGATGTTGATCCAACAATAGTTGAGATCGATAAAAAAAGATATTTTAGAATGTTAAAAGATGATCAATCAACCATTATAGCAAATAGAACAATTAACGAAATTTTAAGCAGATTTGATAAAAAGATTAAAGATCCAAGGAGACCTAGTAAAGGAAGAAATATTTCAAAAATTATTAAGGAATTTTTGAAAATTAAATGTCCAATTAATAATGCAGCCAAGGTATTAAATAAGTTTTTCAAGAAATATAAAATTAATTTATTGGTAGATCAGAGATATTTTCCAATCTCAAAAAATAAAATTAATAAATTAAATGTGACTTTTTCAGCTGCTTTTGGCAGACAGCTTGAATATTACACGGGTATGGTTTTTAAAATAGATATTAAGTCCAAATCAAAAATTATTAATTGTTGCAATGGCGGCCGATATGACAAATTGATTTCTGACCTTGGTTCAAAAAAACAAACTCCAGCAGTTGGTGCTGCTTTAAATTTAGTTAATTAATGGATAATTTAATCAATATAGGTATTCCAAGCAAAGGTCGACTTAGAGCAGATGTTTTAAAAATCTTTAAGAAAAAAAAATTGAAAATTATATCTGAAAGAGGAGAAAGAGATTTAATTGGATCAATTAAAAATAAACCATATGTTAAGATTTTATATCTTCATGCTAGAGAAATTATTGAAAGGTTAGGGGATAGCTCTTTAGATGTTGGTTTTTCTGGTTTTGATTTATTGAAAGAAAGCGGCGTAAATGTCCAAAATAAAATAAATGTGGTCAAAAAACTTAGTTTTGGAAGAGCAAATTTAGTAGTAGCAATTCCAGATCCTTGGATTGATGTTCAGACTATCGCTGATCTTGAGGAAATTGCTTTTGAATTCAGAGATATTAAGAAAAAAAGAATTAGGGTTGCAACTAAATATCCAAATTTAACACAAGATTTTTTGTTCTCAAAAGGTGTTACACAATTTAGATTAGTTAAAAGTTTAGGAGCTACTGAGGCCTATCCTTTTACTGGATCTGCCGAGTTGATTACTGACATTACATCCACAGGTGAGACTTTAAAAGCAAATAATCTACGTATCTTAATGGATGGTGAAATTTTAAAATCTGAAGCTTGTCTTTTAACTTCAAAAAAAAATGTAAAGAAAAAGCGATTAAACAATTTAATTAAATTACTTTCCAAGTAATTTATCTTTAAAGTAAATTAAAATAATCTTTATTATATCTAAATTTCTAATTATCGCATATAGAGCGATCATCACTCCAATAATAAACAATATTTTTAAAACCAAAAAAAAATCCATATTTATTAATTATTTTTTAAAAATAATAACCAATCTTAGTATCTCATAGTAATCTAGTAATAAGTTGATTTCCATTAAAACACGTATATCTTTAAAAGTATGGATACGATTCTATTAATAATTCTAGTTATACTACTTGGTGCAACTTTAGGTATTTTATACTTAAATTTAAGGTCAAAACCTAAAGATGAGAATGAGAATAAAGAAGCTGAGGAATTAGCTAATTTAAATGCTGAAATAGTGAGGTTAAAAGATAGCCTTAATTCGACAATCAATACATCGCTTAGTTCAATGTCTACTTCATTTAATTCTTTATCAACCGGAGTTACAAAGGATATGACTGAGGCCTTAACCAAAGTAGATGAGAAGGTTGGTAACTTTAATGAGCAAGTTAAATTATTAAATCAAAGCCAAGAGGGGATTACTAAAATTTTAGCAGGGGTTAAAAAGTATGGAACTTTGGCTGAATATTCTTTGGATGCTTTAATCAAAGATTTGTTACCAGCATCTCAATTTATGACAAATGTCAAAATGAAAGAGGACACTAGTGAAAACGTAGAATTTGCAATCAAGCTTCAAGGAGATGTCTTGGTTCCAGTAGACTCTCATTTTCCAGTAGAAAAATTCAAAACCATCACTGATGCATATGATGCAGATGACAAAAAAGCAGTTGCAGATGCTAGAACAAAATTAGCAAGTGCATTTAAGGCCAAAGCAAAAAGTGTCATGGAAAAATACATTGTTCCACCAAAAACAACTGATTTTGCAATAGTGTATGCACCAACTGAAAGTCTTTATAAAGAATTAACTGAATACCAAGATTCAAGCACAAAAGAATTATTAACCCAAGAATTAATGAAAAAATATAAAATTGTAATTTGTGGCCCTAATACTCTTTCAGCCTATTTACAGTCTTTACACATGGGATTTCAATCTCTTAAGGTTCAAAAGGGTGCAACAGAGATTTATAATCACTTAAAAACAATCAGCACAAGGTTTGCAAAGCATTTTGACAACGTCATAGTTTTAAGAAAAAAGCTAGAAGAGGCTATGAACGTAGTTGATAAGTTTGGAACTGATGCAAGATCAATCACTAGAACTTTAGAAAATATTAAAGATCCCGAGCAAGTTGAAAAAGCTTTACTGACAGAGAACGTTGAAAAATTTGTTGAGAGAAATAAACAGCTAAAAAAATAATTTCTTTTTTCACATATTACCGACTATAAGAAATCAAATGCGTTGGAACAAAAAATATAACTATCCATCAAGTTCAAGAGCTACCGAAGATGGAATAAGAAGATATGTTTTAGGAGAAGCAAAATTACCAAGTGTAACTTCAATACTTGATGCAACAAAGTCAGAGGAAGATAAAGCAGCCTTAGCAAATTGGCGAGAAAGAACTGGCTATAAAGAAGCTGAAGCAATTACAAAAGCAGCCAGTAGTAGAGGTTCTCAGATGCACAGCTATTTAGAGTCTTTTCTATTAGGAAGAGAAAATTTAAGTTTCTTTGAGGATAATGAACAATATAAAAAAATGGCAAAAGAAATAATTGATAAAGGTTTAACAAATAGGTTGGAGGAAATATATGGTGTGGAATGTACAATGCATTATCCTGAGAGATATGCAGGTACAGCAGATTGCGTTGGTGTTTATGAGGGAAAAGAAACTATTATTGATTTCAAACAATCCAATAAACCAAAAAAGACTGAATATATAGATTCTTGGTTTTTACAAACAGCTGCTTATTCATTAGCTCATAATGTCGTTTACAATTCAAATATCAATGCTTGCGTTATTCTTGTTTGCACAGTAGATAATTTGTTTCAAAAGTTTAAAATTCAAGGACCTGAATTAGTAACTTATCAAAATTTATTTCTTGGAAGACTTAAAAAGTTTAATGAACTCACAAATTTGGAGTAATGTAAATAATGGATAAAATAGTAATCTATGATACCGAAACAACCAATAGCACTATTTGGGGATCAATAATTGAAGTAGGTGCGGTCGTTGTTGATAAAAATCTTAAAGAGATTGGAAAATTAAATATCAGAGGCAGAATGCCAGAAGGAGAGGTGCCCAGTGCAAAGGCCTTACTTGTTAATTCAACTAGCATTGATTTACTTACCAAAGGCAATTATTCACATTACGATTTTTTAGGTGCTGTTGAAAATTTTTTCACAAAGTGTGCTCCTGCTGTATTTATGGGTTGGTCAAATTTAAATTTTGATCGAAGAATGTTCCACTTTAATTTTTTTAAGGGTAATCGGTATCCTTATGCTACCCACTCATCGCCCAATAGTGAACATGATGGTTTGCACATAGCTAGAGCAGCCCAAACATTAAACTCTGAGACACTAAAAACAGAGTTAACCGAAGCAGGTAACCCAAGTCTTGCACTGGAATCTCTATCTAGAATGCAGGGTTTTGACACTTCAGCTAGCCATACAGCCTATGTTGATGCACAGAATTCACTGAAGGTTTTAAGAATTATAAAAGACAAACATAAAGAAAATTGGGATACGTTTTTAAAGACATCAACAAAGACTAGCGTTGAAACATTTTTAAAAAATGAGGGTATTTACTCAATATTTGAAAATGTGAAGGGTCGAAATATGATGTATCTAACTGGTACGCTACACCCCAACCATTGCTTTCACCCGTCTTATGCATCTTGGGGATATGTTTGGGACTTAAGAAGGGATCCAGAACCATTGTTAAACCTACCAGTAAATCAATTACGAGATGTATTGAAAAAATATAGCCCTAAGGCTTTAAGAGTTTTAAAAACTAATAAAGCTCCAGTAATTTTGGATAAACAATTTGCTCTTAAACAAAAACCTTATTCAGAACTAGATTTAGCAACAATTCAAAAAAGGGCTAAACTTGTTAGGGAAAATGAAAGTTTTTGTAAAAATATTCAAATCATAAATAGAGAAGCTGCAGAGGAAAAGGAACAAACAAAAACCCAAGAAGATTTATTACCGGAGGAAACTCTTTATGAGAAATTTATTCCAAATAAAGATACTGCATTATTTAAAACTTGGCATAGCTCATCTTGGGAAGACAAATTGAGATTATTAGATAAGTTTCAAGATAAAAGATGTAGCTGGTTTGGTCAAAAAATTATTTATCAAGAAGCACCACAAATTTTACCACCTGATCTTTACAAAAATATCAAAAGTGAAATTGCTAGAAGAATTTTGAGTAAAAATAAGGAAAAGTGGCAAACTGTAAATATGGCCTATACTGAAATTGACTATTTAAGAGATCAAGCTTCCAATAGAGATGATGAGGAAGAATTAAAAAAGTTAGATGAAATAAACGAATTTATAATGTCAATTGAAAAAAAATATGAAATTGCGTAGTTGACTTTGTATTAGTAAATTATAGAAAGATTGAATGCTAACAGATTTTAAAGACGAGGATTTTGATAAGAAAATTAAAAACGAGGACATTTCTGTAATTCAATTTTCGGCTGCGTGGTGTGGCCCATGTAAAGCTTTAAAACCAATAATGGATAAACTAGCTGTTGAGTATAAAGATAAAGCAGGATTTTATTACGCTGATATTGAAGAAGGTGGAATAAATACTGGGAGTGCCGCAGGAATAAGAGGGGTGCCAACTGTAATTATTTATAAAAAAGGTGTCGAAGTAGATAGAAAAGTTGGCGGTGTACCTGAAAGTCACATGAAAGAATTTTTAGAAAAAAATATCTAATTTAAATTCAAAACTTCAGAACAAAGATATAAAGATCCAGTTACCAGTAGTAGATCTCCTTGATTTAGATTTATGCTCTTGATTGCATCCTCAATACTTTCTTTATAATTTACATTTGGGATATTTTTAAATTTTTCTTTTAATTTAATTCCACTAATTGCGTTGGGCTGGTTTTTAATATCTACAGTTGTTATTGAGGCAATATCTTTAAAGTGGTTAATATATTTTTCATGTTCTTTATTATCCATCATACCAATGATGACATGTTTTTTACAATCTAGGCTTTTTAAATATTCATTTAATACTCTTGCTCCATCTTCATTATGATCTCCAGATATCAAAAAAAGATTGTCTTTAACTAAATCTTTTAATTTACCTGACTCAATTTTTTGAAGTCTCGCAATATTATCGATTTTTTTAATACCTTTTTTTATATGATGATCTTTAATGCCTAGATCTAAAATTCGTAAGGCTGCAATAGCTGTTGAAATATTTTCCTGTTGAAATTGACCTAATACATTTGGTTTTGGTAGTTTTAATCCACCAAATTTATCTTCATAATAGAAGAATTCATTTTCTCCATTTGAGAATGAAAAATCATCATTAAAAAAATACTTATTAGATTGATTTTGATTAATAGTTTTTTTAATCTTTTCTAATGTTGAAACAGGGTATTGTTTTGCAACAATAATATTTGAATTTAAAAGGTTTGAAGTTTTTTCAAAAACAATCTTATCGATTGTTCTCTCATTTTCTGGAAGCCAGTCTAAGTGGTCCTTTGATATAGAAGTTACAATACTTGCAAGATTATTTTTTAAGATATTGGTTGCATCAAACCTATGAAATAAACCTGCCTCAATCAGATTAAGATTATCAGGAAATTGAGCTGCCTTATAAAAATAACATGCAGTCAAAATTTCAAAGAATGTTATTGGATTATTCGCATTAACTCTCTCAACCTCCTCAAATAAAGAGGCCAGTTCATCATCTCCAAGTTGCTGGTTGTTAAAAACAAATCTTTCATTTATTTTTTGAATATGAGGACTGGTATAAACATTACACTTAATTCCTGCCTCCTTTAAAATTGAATAACAAGCTTGAATTGTAGAGTTTTTACCATTTGTCCCGACAATACTGATGGCTTTGATTTTATCCTGAGGATTACCAAGTTTTTCGCAAAGGTTAATAATTCGATCTAAGCTTAGATCAATTTCTTTTTTATGCAATTTTAGAAAGCGACTGAGTATTTTCTGTAGTTTCATCTTGTTCAGTGCTTATAACAGAATTTTTCTTTAACAATATTGACAATAAAGTTCCAATTTTTTCAGCTAGATCCTTTCTTTCAACAATTAAATCAACAAAGCCTGTCTTTTCTACATATTCACTCTTTTGAAAACCTTCTGGCAATTCTTCTTTAACAGTTCCTTGAATTACTCTCGCTCCAGCAAAAGCGATTAGTGCTCCAGGCTCAGCTATATGAATATCACCTAACATTGCATAGGAAGCTGTGATCCCACCAGCAGTTGGGTCTGTTATACAAACAAGATATGGAAGATTATTATTTTTTAATTCATTTATTGCTAGTGTGGTTCTTGTCATTTGAGATAAAGAAATTAAACTTTCCATCATTCTCATTCCACCTCCTGCACTTACACATAAAAAAGGAGTTTTATTCTCAATTGCATGTTGAATACCGTATAAGAAAGCTTCTCCTTCTGCAGCTGCCATTGATGCACCTAAAAAATCAAAATCAGATGCAACTGCAGTAATTTTAATATCATTGATTACACCACTTACGACCATCATCCCACAATCCATACCTGTTTTTTTTCTGGCAGATTTTAATCTATCCTTATAGGATTTTGAGTCTGTCCAGTTTAAAGGGTCATCTTTTGGGATGGGTGTTTTAAATATTTCATAATTATCTTTGCCAAATAAAATATCAAATCTTTGTTTAGGTTTTATTCTGTGGTGTTTATAACAATCAGGACAAACCCATAGATTTTCTTCTAAATCTTTTTTTAATATTGGACCTTTGCAACAAGATGTCCAATCACTATTAGCAATGTCTTCTTTGGATGCTCTTTTATGTATCGCAGATTTGATTTTTTCGCCTGCCTTTATTATTTTAGTAATCCAATTCATCTTATTCTATTTTTCAATTTTCTTACTAACTTACCTACATTTGTGACAGGATTTTGTCTACTATTTAAACTTCTCGTAATTTCTTTACAAATAGCACTTCCCACTACTAATCCATCAGCAGATTTAAGCTTTCCAATGGTTTTATCTGTAATTCCAAAACCAATCACAATCTCTTTTTTAGGATTAATCTTTTTAATCATGTTGTAGTTTTTAAGTATCACTTTAGGTGACACTTTCAATTTGCCACCTGTAGTACTTAACATTGATATGAAATAATTCACCGGGTGAGAGTTTTTTATAATTTTTTTGAGTCTTTTACTTGTTGTTGTAGGTGATAAAAGTTGAATAAAATAAATTGATTTTTTTTTACATTTTTTGGCAAAATCTTTATTTTCCGGCCAAGGTAAATCTACAACTATTAATCCATTTACTCCTGAGGTTTTACATTTGTTTAAAAAATTGTTATCTCCATATTGAAAGATCATATTATAGTAACCCATCAATATAATAGGCTTGCTCTTGTCGAATTTTTTAAAATCTCTGACAATTCTAAATATATCATTTAATTTAATACCTTTTTTAATTGCTCTATACGCGCTAGTTTGAATTTGGCTACCATCTGCAACAGGAGTATTATGAGGTACACCTACTTCTAAAATATCTGCATTTTTAGATATAGATTTTAATATATCTAAAGATTGTTTTTTTGAACTATCACCAGCAACAGTGTAGGTTAATAAAGCTGGTCTATTTTCTGCTTTTGCTTTTTTAAATGCAACACTAATTGGATTTAACATATTTTTTGCCTAATCTTTTCTCTAAAATTCCACGATCTTTGTAAGCATCACCACAACTGTTAATTACTACCACTGTATCTTTACTAAGTTTTTTTGCCTCTTTAAGTGCAACAAAAAAAGCATGGCTTGGCTCTAAGGAGGGTCTTAATTTTTCAAATTTAGTAACAAGCTTATAGGCACTTAGGGCTTCTTCGTCACTAGCTGCAGTATACCTTGCTCTCTTGGTATCCTTTAAAAAACAATGAAGTGGAGATATTCCTGGATAATCAAGCCCTGCTGAAATTGACTCTGTCTCTTCTATCTGTCCATCAGAGTTTTGATTAACATATTGAGCTGCACCATGAAGTATACCAATTTTTGAGCCATAGGTTAAAGGCGCTGCATGTTTTTTACTTTTTTTAGGTCCACCAGCCTCTACCCCGATAAACTCAACTTGTCTTTTATCATAATCCATAAATTCATTCCAAAAACCAAAGCTTGAACTTCCGCCTCCTACACAATTGTATAATTTAAGTTTTCTTGGAATTGATCCAAACTCATCAATTAGTTGTGCTTTTAACTCTCTTGAAATTTGACTAGTACTCCATCCACATATTCGAACAAAAACTGCTGGTCCAACTGTACTCCCAACACACATTGCTGTTGTATCACAATTAGCAACCCAAAATCGCATACATTCTGATACAGCATCAACAAGCGTTTGACTCCCTGAATAGACTGGTATGACCTCAGCTCCATTTTTTTTCATTGCTTTTACATTTGGTTGTTGTCTAGCAATATCTTTTGCGCCCATAAATATTTTGCATTTTAAACCAAACTTTTTAGCAGCCATACTCAACATTTTCCCAGCATATCCAGCACCTGTATCTCCACATATAATTTTTTTACCAGATCGTTTTGCAAGCAAACAATGAACAGTAGCGTTGTAAATTTTATGGGCTCCTCCATTTGCATCCGACACAACTTTGGACCAAATTTGAGCACCACCAATGTGATTTGTAAGATTTTCTAGTTTTATAAATCTTGTAGGAGATCCAACCCAATTTTTAAAGTACTTATCTCTCTCGTTAATAAAGTTTTTATTATTTTTAAGTTTATTAAATAAAATTTCTAAATCTTCTATTGGTTTTTTTAAAGTTTCGGGAACAAAGTTTCCTCCAAATTTATCACCCCAAAATCCAAGTGAATTTCCTTGATCAATAACTGGAACTCTTTTTTTTAGTTTCATATTTTCTTAAATAAATTTAACAATTTATTGATTTTATTAATATCTTTTTTTCCATACTGGTCTTCTAGTGCTCCACTGATATCAACAATAAATTCTTTATTCTTAAAGTCAGGTATATCATCTATTTGAATATTTCCTGCAATCATTTTACTTAAATCACTAGGTACATCATTTAGTAAACTATGATCAAAACTTTCAGATTTATGGTAACCTTTCGAGTCAAATAAGATTATATCCGAAATTTCTGTATAACCCTTATATTTAATTACATCAACTTTACTTGAAACATTAATAGCAGTGATTATTTTTTTTTTGAATTTAGATTTAATTTCTTTTGTTCTAGTAGGGTTTACATCGTAAAGCTGATAGTAATCAAAATTTAAATCTTTTATTTTTTCTAGTATTTCATCATCAGGGTTTACAAGTACAGAAACAAATTTAACCTGTTTTTTATCTATATTTATTAAATCTTTTAATTTTTCAAGTTTAACAAACCTTTTACTTTTCTCATAGTTTGTGATGAAACCTATCATTGTTGGTTTATGATTATGATTTAAAATATAGTTTAAAGTTTCAGGATCTGAGACCCCACAAATTTTTAAACCCTTGATCATTTACCTAAGTGATTGATTAAATTTTGAATATTTTTCTTTATATTCCCTTGGGTTATCGGTCTTCCCATTACAAGCCAGTCACTACCATTTTTATAAGCCTGTTTAGGAGTTACAACTCTTTTTTGATCATTTGATTTAGAATTAAATCTTATACCTGGAGTTATAATTTCTTTTTTAAATACTTTTTTAACTAGTTTTACTTCTTGAGCGCTACATACCATAGCATCTAATTTTGCTTTATTTGCTATTTTTGCCTGATGAAGGACTAATTTTTTTACGTCTTTATTAAATCCAATATCTTTTAATGCTTTATTGTCTAATGATGTAAGAATTGTTACTCCAATTAATTTTATTTTTCCCGAAACTTTTTTGGTTACTTTTAAGGCTTCTAAGCCAGAGCTTATATGTATAGTTAAATAATTAATTTTTAGATCCTTTATCGCTTTGACTGTTGACGCACAAGTATTTGGAATATCGTGAAGTTTTAAATCTACAAATTTTATTTTATTCTTTAACTTTGAGAGAAAAGATCTGCCATTTTTTGAGTTAAGAAATTCAAGTCCAAATTTGTAACCTACTTTTATTTTTGAATTTTGAGTTTTACTAATAATTTTTTTAACTTTTGAAATGTTAGTGGTATCACACGCTATAAAAATTTTATTCTTTATCATTATTTAACTTTTTAAACAGATCTTTAGACATTTTCCATTTTATTGTTCTTTTTTTTGGAACATTTACTTTTTCGCCTGTTTTTGGATTTCGTCTTATCGAAGCTTTTTGTATATTTGTTCTGAAAGTTCCAAAGTTTCTGAGTTCGACACCCTCACCTTTATTCAATGTCAATTTAATTTCCTTAAGAACTATTTCAATTATTTTATTAAGATCGCGAGTTAAAAAGTTTGGATAGGATTTTTTGAGTTCTTTTAAAAGCTCTGATTTAACAATAGCCAATTTATTTTAATTAATTAGTTTATTTTTTATCTTTTTTTTTTAAATCTTCTGACAATGATGAAAAGGGTAAATTTTTTCCTGAACCTTCTGCTCCATATTTCTCCAAAGCCTCTTTTTTTTCTATTTCTTCTAATAGCTTAATACTCAATGTTACTTTTCTTTTTTCCAAGTCCAAATCCCCAATTGCACAATCTATTCTTTCTCCACCAGTAAATCTCGAGGTTCTTGTATCTGATGCATTAATTGCAATATTAGACTTCTTTATTGGAAAGTCCATATTACATCCCTCAGGTCTAACAATTAAACCTTTTGAGTCGGTTGAAATAATTTTAACTGTAATAGTTTGCCTTACTTTTTTATCTTTGAACCAATCAAATGGATCAGGCTGAGTTTGTCTAAGGCCAACTCTTATTTTTTGTTCACTAACTTTAACTTCTAGAACTTTTACTTTAATTTTGTCTCCTTTTTTATAATTGTTAAGTTCTTGTTCACCATTATTTGAATATGTTAAATCGTTACAATGCAAAAATGCATCAACTTCTAAATCTGCAACTTTTACGAATAATGAATACTCGTTTTTATTTACAACCTCTCCATCAACTATAGTTCCCACTGGGAATTTTCTCTCAAAAACCTCAAAAGGATTTTCTAGAGTTAATCTATGTGATATTGCTACCCTTCTTTTCTCTTTATCTATTTCAGTTATAACACAATCTATTTCATCATTTACTTTGAACATTTTTTTTACAGATGCGCTTTTTTTACTCCAGCTAAGCTCACTAGAATGAAGCAATGTAGTTAAACCTGGTAATTCTTTAAGTTCACAAAATGCACCAAAATCCATCAACTTAATTACTTTAAATTTATAAGTTTTATTTAATTCGTAGTTATCAATTTTTTCAAACGGATCAGGTGATAATTGTTTTACACTGCAACCGACTTGTAATTTTTCTTTATCTACTGATATAACTTTTAGATCGTGTTTTTCACCAATATTAAAAACTTCATCAGGATGATTAACTCTTGAATAAGAGATTTCTTGTAAATGTACTAATACGTCTAGTTCTCCATTAACATTAAAAAAACATCCAAAAGAACTATAACCTTTTACTTCTGCACCTTTAATTATATCTCCAACTTTATATTTCTCTACAATTTTTGCTTTATCTTCTTTTTTAAAAGACGATATAATTTCTCTTCTTGAAACGCAGCAATTTCCACGAACACGATCCAGCTTAATTATTGCAAATTTTTGAGGTTCATTCATTAAGTGACTAATGTCTTTCAAAGGTTTATCACTTATTTGCGATCCAGGCAAAAACATCAAAGATCCAGTATCGATATGTTCACAAATTGCTCCACCCTTACACTTTGAAATTATTTTTCCCATGATAGGCTCATTTTTTTCGTAAGCCTCAACCAATTTATCCCAACCTCTAATTTTTTGAGCTTTATTAGCTGAAACTAAAACTTCACCATTTTTATCTTCAATTTTTTCTAAAAGCACTGGAATTGTTTCACCTATTTTAATTTTATCACTTAAACCCATAGTTTTGAGTTCGTTTACATCTAATACAGGCTCACTTTTCAGACCTTCAACAAATAAAAAAACAAATTTATCTGTTATTTTGTTAATTTTTCCCTCAATAATTTTACCCTCTTCTATTTGTGTTTTTGAAAGTTTTGAATTTAATAATTTTTCGAATTCTTTTGAGGCGGGACTTGTTAGATCTTTATATATTTCCATTAATTATTAATTTTTTTGTCTATAATTTTTTTTATTTTTAAAAAGCACGTTCTTTTAGATAAATTTGAGGTATTTATCAATATAGAATCTTTGGTCTTCTTTAATGGTGAAATTCGTCGATTATAGTCGCTTTTGTCACGATTTTTAATACTTTTTAGAACAGCTAAATATGAAGTTTTTTTTCTAAGACCTTTTAACTCATTAAATCTTCTTTTAGCTCTCACTTTTAAACTTGCAGTCACAAAAAATTTAAAATCTGCATCGGGAATAATTTTATAAGTTATATCTCTACCATCTAAACAAGAACCATTGTATTTTTGTGGTGGTTTGTAAGCACAATTAGTTTGAAAAGAATGAACTAGTTTTCTTATATTTTTATCTTTAGCTATCACAGAAGCTTCGGTCCCAACATCATCTGATAATAACCTCTTGTCTTGAAGACTTTTAAAATTAAGTTTTTTGATTTTTTTTTTTAAGAATTTTTTATTAAATTTTTTTTTTTGATTAATCTTTATAAAAGCTATCATTCTATATATTTTTCCAGTATCCAGATATAAAAGGTTGTAGTGTTTTGATATTGATTTGGCTAAAGTTCCAGCACCAGCTGCGGCAGGAGAATCAATTGCTATTTTTATTAATTTTTTTTTATTTTTCATTTTTTTAATTCATTTACTATTTTTAAAAAAGATGGAAATGAGGTTTTTATTGAGTCTTTATCATGTATATGCCATTCACCTCCAAAAGATAATGCCGCTACGACACTTGCCATAAAAACTCTATGATCTTTCAGATACTTTTGAATTACGATCTTTTTATTTATCTTTAGTTTTGGATTACCAAATATTTTAATTGAGTTTTTAGTTGTAATCACTTCCACCCCCATCATTTTTAAAATTTTTGAACCCCATTCCAGCCTCGGACTTTCTTTCTTATTAAGTTCATCTAAATTTTTAAAAATTGATACACCTTTAGCTTTAGCTGCTATTAAAAATATAATTAGAAATTCGTCTATAGCCTGACTATTTAATTTTGGTGGACAATTTACAGCTTTTAGTTTTTTTGGACTTTTCACCAAAATATCAGCTACCGCTTCTCCTTTATAAATTTTTTTATTAAGAAGTAAAATTTTCACTCCCATCTTTTTTAAAATTGTAATTATACCAATTCTAGTTGGGTTTACGTTAACATTATTTATGATTAATTGTGATTTTGTTGTAAGCACAGTTAATGCAATAAAAAAAGCTCCTGAACTTATGTCTGAAGGAATTTTATAATTAATAGGTTTAATTTTATCTACTTTACGAATCTCTATTAAATCAAAATTTTTATATTTTCTTATCTTAATTGGTAGTTTTAAGTATTTAAATAAAATCTCAGTATGATTTCTAGATTTTTTTGCCTTAATGATAGTTTTTCCATCTGTTTTCATACCTCCAAAAAGAACACTACTCTTGCATTGGGCTGAACCTTTATTTTCAAAAAATTTAATTGGTTTTAATTTTTTTGATCCTTTAATAGTAAGAGGTAAATTACGATTCTTATGGAGAGTAAAAGAGGCACCAAATTTACTTAAAGGTTTTGCTATTCTTTTAAAATCTCTTTTTGATAAACTTTTATCACCAAAGATTCTTATAGGAAATGGGCTATCAATTAAAATTCCAGAAATTAATCGTCCAAGTGTTCCGGAATTTTGAGCATTAATAGAAATATTTTTTTTATATCTATAACCTTTAACGCCAACACCATATATTGTACAAAAATTTTTTTTTAATATAACTTTAACACCTAACTTTTTGATAGCTTGTATTGATGCCAATACATCCTCTGATATCAATAAATTTTTGGCTTTAGATACTCCATTCGCAATAGATGAAATTAGTACCCATCTAATACTCATACTTTTATCACCTGGAATTGAAATCCTTTTATTAAAATTTGAAATTATTTTTTTAAGAATAACTTTATTTGGCATTGATTATTAATTAAACTTAAAACTATTTCCAAAATATGCATTTTTAGCATCTATATCTTTTACAAGATTTGAAGGCGTGTCTTGTGCAACTATTTTACAATTGCTTAAAATCATTGCTACATCAACACACGCCAATAAGTCTCTAGCCTGATGATCGCAAATTATAATACTGATTTGACTTTCTTGCTGTAAATTTACAATTATTTCTTGTAACATCTTTATTGTCAAAACATCTAGGGCTGCAAAGCATTCATCTAATAATAGTACTCTGGGATCACTTAAAAGCGATAGAGAAATGACTAATTTTTTTTTTTGTCCGCCAGATAAAAATTTTGCTTTAATGTTTTTAATATTTTCAAGTTCAAATTTTGATAACAAATAGTTGATTTTTTCTTGCCTTAAATTTTTATCTTTTATCACGATTTCACTGATTGCTTTTAAATTGTCGTAAAGGGTTAAATCACTAAAAAATCCTCCGTATTGAGGAACATAACCAACTCTAAATTTCTTTGTTCTCAAATATATTGGGTATTGAGATACATCTTCACCATTTATTTTTATTTTTCCATATTTGGGACTTATAAGTCCAGTAATTAAGTTGAAAATTGTTGATTTCCCCACTCCATTTGGTCCAAGCATACCAAAGATTTGACCTTCATTAATTTTAAAGCTTATATTATCTAAAATTATTCTGTTTCCATATGCAAGAGTCACATTCTCAAATTCAATTATAGCGTTACTCTTTTTAAAGGATTTGATTCTGAATTTTTTTATTAAAGCCATTTTTAATTTAATGATTTGATATTAATTTTTTTATTTTCTTCATACATAAATATTTTAATATCTCTTGTTTTAATATTCACCTCAATTACATCTGCCTGAAGAGAACTTTTATTATTTTTCAAAACTACATCTCTAGAGATTATCATTAAATTTTTATCCCATGAAAAGTCAAGATAATCACCTGTAATTTTATTATCTAAATAAGTAATTATTACATTTTTAGAAAAAATAGTATCATAATTATTTATATCGTATTTTCCAAAATCAGATGAGATCTCAATTAATTTGTAATTTTTTAAATTTATAATTGCATTTACAGATTTTAAAAAAATAAAATTACTATTATTTTGGTCAATTGTTCCCTCACTAGCTTTTAAAAAATACTCATTCCCTTTATTGTCTGATGCTGAATAACTTACATCTTCAATTATATTAAAACTCTCTATTTGTTCCTCAATTCTTTCACTACTTTTTTTTTCTACTAATTCTATTTTTTTCTTTTTTTCTATGAGTTTTTTTTCATCAATTGAATTTAAATAAAAGAAAATTAAAAGAGAAAAAAAAAAGATCACAATTAAAGTCCCCAAAATTATTTTTTTTTTCATTAAGAAATATTTGATTGCAATATGTTATGTATATGTAGCACTCCTATGGTTTTAGATTTATTTTTTTTGTTGTAAACACATAACGAAGTGATTTTTTTATTATTCATAAGAGACAATGCTTTTGCGGCCAACTCATTTTTGTCTATTCCAATAGGGTTTCTTGTCATAATTTCTCTAACTGGAATGTTATGGAGATTTTGCTTTTTTTGATTAAAACGTCTCAATTGTCCGTCAGTGATTATACCCCTGGTAAGTTTTTTTTTGTCTCTAACTAAAAGAAAACCTAATTTTTTTGCGCTTAAAATTTTTAAAGCATCTTTCATTTTTATATTTTGATTTACAAAAGGAATTGCATTATCTTTTAACATTATATCCTCAACAGTTTTTAATTGAGCACCCAAACTTCCTGCTGGGTGAATTTTTTTAAAATCTTTTTTATTAAAATTTCTTTGTTTCATCGTGGCAATAGCTATTGCATCACCCAAGGCTAATTGTGAAGTTGTGCTTGAGGTTGGAATAATACCTCCCGCTTCTAAAGCTTTAGGTATAAATAATTTAATGTCAGCCGATCTATAAAGAATTGAATTTTTTTGTGAAACTATACCTATAAGTAAAATTTTATTTCTATTAGCAAATTGAATAATATTTTTTAATTCATTTGTTTCTCCAGAATTACTTATCAAAATTAAGATATCTTTTTTTGAAATACTTCCTAAGTCACCATGAGAAGAGTCATTAGCTGAGAGGTAGAATGCTGGAGTACCTACGGATGACAAAGTTGAGGCAATTTTATTAGCAATTAATCCACTCTTTCCTACTCCACATAAAATTACTTTTGACTGGCATTTAAGTATTTGCTGAACTGCTAAGTTAAATGATTTATTAATACTATTTTTTAATTTGTTTAAAGCTTTGATTTCAAGATCAATTACTTCTTTAGCGATTTTAATAAATTTTTTTTTTTTATTCAGTGAGACCATATATCATCCCTAAACAATGCTAAATCAAGTTCTACTCTTGTTTTTAAAAACTTAAGACAATCTTTATATAAATTAATTCTTTTTTCTCTCTCTAAAATTTTATTTAATTCATTATGAATTTTATGAAGATAAATCACATCATTAGCGCAATATTTCATTTGGGCGGGTGTTAACTCACCTCCAAAATCTGAATTTTGAAATTGTTTGCTAATGTCTATGTTTAAAAATTCTTTAATCAAAGTTTTTAATGAATGGTTATCTGCATAACTTCTTGCTAAACGACTTGCAATTTTTGTATCGAGAATATTATTTGTATCTGTTTTCAAGTAATACTTAATATGAGCCATATCAGCTCTTCCATAATGGAAAATTTTTGTAATTTTTTCGTTTTTTAATATTCTCACTAAATTTGGTGCTTGATAATTTGATCTATTTAGTTGAATTATGTGTGCATCAGAATTACCAGATGAAATTTGAATTAAACACAAAGGGTCACGCCTGACATTTAGACCCATAAATTCTCCATCAACAGCTATAACGTTGCCTAAATCTAAATCATCTGGTACATCATTTTTGTGAAGTTTAATATCAATATTCATTTTTAAAGTCTTATATATATGAAAGGAAAAAATTGTCTAATTTTTGGTGGAAGTGGCCAAATTGGACGTCATCTTATTAGAAAGTTAACAAAAAATGAGTACAAGGTAATTGTTGTTACTAGGAACATCCATCAAAAGGGTCACATTATCAAAACACAAGGAAATGCAGGTTATATTGATATTGTGGAAGCAAATATCTTTGATGAGGCTAAAATAAAAAGTCTATTTGAAAGGGCAGATGTTTGTATAAATTTAATTGGTATTTTGTATGAAAAAAAAAGAAGTTCTTTTAGAAATATTCATACTTTATTACCATCTCTCTTAGCAAAACTTTGCAAGCAAAATAATTTGAAACATTTTATTCATTTATCAGCATTAGGTATTAACGAATCAAAAGAATCTAAATATGCTCAAACTAAGCTAGATGGTGAGAAAGAGATATTAAAAAACTTTCCTTTGTCTACAATTTTAAGACCATCAGTTGTTTACTCTGTTGATGACGATTTTACGACTAACTTTATGACACTGTTAAATAGGCTTCCAGTATTTCCACTTTATTATAATGGACAAACTAAATTTATGCCTATTCATTCTTCTGATTTAGTGGATATTATCTACAATATAATCTCTAAAAATATCTATTCTCAGATAATTGAATGCGTGGGCACTGAAACATTGACGCTAAAGGAAATAATAGAAAAATTATTAAATTTAATAGACAAAAGAAGAATTTTATTACCTGTCCCTTTGTTTTTTGGAAAATTAACAGCAAAGTTTTTTCAATTATTTCCCAAACCGTTACTTACGGAGGATCAACTTAAGCTTTTAAAATATGATAATGTTATATCTGGCAAGTATAAGACAAATTCAGATATTGGGTTTCCAGCTAAATGCTTATTTGAAAAAGAAGTAGAAAAATATTGTTATATGTGGAAAGAGGGTGGACAATTCTCAAAAAAGATACATCTTAGTAAACGTTAATAAAGATCTTTAAGCTGATTTTATTTTTTTTTCTATAAATTCTGGCACTTCATCCTTATCGGCAACATCATCTTTCTTTCCCTTAGGTTGATAAGCATAGAGTAAATGAAGCTTACAATAAGAAAAATCTTTTAATGATGTCCTTCCGCAAAAATAAAAATCTTTTTCATTTGGATGACCAATTGGCCACTTACAAGAGTTTTCATCCAATTCCTCGAGTGTTTTAGGATTTTCAGGCTCAAAATCTTTTTCAATTATTAGGGACTTAAATTTACTTCTTCGTCCCCTTTTTAATTTTAAATTTTTATTATCAATTGAACTTTCAAAGTTTTCATTAGAGGTTGCAGATCTAGTTTTTATTTTTGCTGAAAGATTTAGTCGGTGAGCTTTACCTATAACTGCATTTCGACTAATACCACCTATTATCTCTGCAATTTGACTTGCAGTATTGCCTTTTCCCCATAACTCTTTTAGTTTTGCTACTTTTTCGTCTGTCCAACTCATAAAAAGTCTATATTTAGTGTTTAAAAATAACTTTTATACAATATACTGATATAAATTTTATTAAAACAAGTAATTAATCTGAGTTATCAACAAAAATAATTTAACAAGTAAAATAGAAATATTCAATCCTGACTTGTATATAATATTATTGTTAATACAAAGTTTTAAAATATTTAAAAATTTATGAGCTATTTGGCAAAAAATTATAATAGAAAAAAAATTTCATTTGTTAGAGGTAAAGGATCTTATCTCTATACTTCGTCTGGAGCTAAATATTTAGATTTTGTACAAGGCATAGCGGTTAATTGTTTAGGTCATGCTAATCCAAAATTAATTGCAACTATAAATAAACAATCAAAGAAGCTTTGGCATGTATCCAATGCTTTTCAAATTCCTGAGGGAGAGAAATTAGCAAAAAAATTATGTCAAAAAACCTTTGCAGATTACGTAATTTTTCAAAATAGTGGTGCAGAAGCTACTGAGGCTGCAATTAAAGTTGCGAGACGATATTTTTATTCAATAGGTAAACCAAATAAGACAAGAATTTTGTGTGTAAAAAACTCATTTCATGGAAGAACTTTAGCTACAATTTTTGCAAGTGGATCTAAAAAAATGACTGAAGGATTTGGACATGTAGGTGGTTTTGACCATTTTATTTTTGGAGATCATAAATCTTTAAAAAAAAGGATTACCAAAAATACAGCTGCAATTATGATAGAACCTATAATGGGTGAGGGTGGTATTAAAGTTGTACCAGATTGGTGTTTAAAAGAATTGAGAAAATTATGTAATAAGAAGAAAATATTACTTATTTTAGATGAAGTACAATGTGGTATTTCAAGATCAGGTAGTTTTTTTGCATTTGAAAAATCAAAATGTGTACCAGATATAGTACCAATTGCAAAAGGTATTGGAGGTGGGTTTCCAATCGGAGCAGTTTTAATGAATAGAAAAGTTGCTGCAGGAATGGTTCCAGGAACTCATGGCTCTACTTTTGGAGGAAATCCTTTAGCAATGGCGGTTGGAAATACTGTAATGGATATAGTTTCAAGTAAGAAATTTTTAAGTAACATAAACAAATTATCTAAATACTTTTTATCAAATTTAAATTTACTTAAGAAAAAGTATCCCAAAGTTATAAAAGATGTAAGAGGGAGAGGTTACCTAATAGGAATTCAACTTTACAAGGATCAAACAAAATTTATTCAAAAACTTATGGATAAAAAGTTATTAACAATTAGAGCTGCAGAAAATGTTATACGTATTTTACCTCCGTTAAATGTCAAAAAAAATGAGTTAGATCAAGCTCTCAAAATTATCGATAAAGTTTGTGTGGAATTAAAATGAGACACTTTATTAATCTAAAAGATATTCCAGCGAAAGATCTCAGAAGAATTTTGACTGATGCAAAAAAAAGAAAAAAAGCAAGAAAGAAACTTAACAATCTTGACCACGATAAAGGTATGCCTTTAAAAGGAAAATTATTGATACAAATGTTTGAAAAATCAAGTTTAAGAACTCGCTTGTCCTTTTTTTTAGCTATCTCCCAACTCTCTGGTCGAACTTTAACACTTAGACCAGATGAACTGCATTTATCAAAAGGAGGTGAAAGTATTGAAGATACCGCTAAAATATTGTCAAGTTTTGGTGATGCTTTCATGTTAAGAACCGACAATGATGAAAAGTTAGAGGAATTTAAAAAGCATTTAACAATTCCAATTATTAATGGATTGAGCCCGTCCTCTCACCCAACACAAATCTTGTCAGATGTATTCACTGTTGAGGAAATAAAAAAAAAACCAATATCAAAATTAAATATTACTTGGATTGGAGACTCAAATAATGTTCTAAATTCCTTGATTGCTGCTTCAATTAAATTTTCTTTTAAATTAAAAGTTGGTTGTCCAAAAAAATATCAACCTAATAAGAACATAATGAATTATATAAAAAAAAATAAAAATAAAATTACAATTTATAATGATCCAAAAAAAGCAGTTGAAGGAGCAGATGTAATTTTTTCAGATAAAGTAATATCAATGAATGATAAAGTTAATAAAAAAAAAAAATTAATGGATTTTAAAAATTTTAAGATTAATAAAAATCTTCTAAAAAAATGTCCAAGAGCTATATTCTTGCATTGTCTCCCAAGGGGAAGCGAAGTTGATGAAAATGTTTTTAAAAGCAAACAATCAAAAGTTTGGTTACAGGCTTTAAATAGAGTTCACGTACAAAAATCGATACTACTTTATTGTCTTGGAAAATTAAGGTAAAGGGAGTGGGTTGTCGGAATTTTGATTTAAATATAAAATAACTGAGGCTCTATCTTTCTCTTTCTTTAATCCAGCGAAAGCCATTTTAGTTCCCTTAATCCATTTTGCTGGTCTTATTAGGTAACCATTTAATTCTTCGAAGGTCCAATTCTTTCCATATTCAGTAAGTGCTTTAGAATATTTATAATCGGAAACAACACCAACTTGTCTATTAACTACATTGTAAAGTGCAGGTCCAATATTATTTTTCCCCCCTTTGACAATCGAGTGACATGCAGCACATTTTTTAAAAACTTTTTCTCCATGAGCAAGATCTGCCATCGCCATTAAAGCTGCAATATCAACTTTTTCTATTGTTGTATCTGATTTAGTTTCTGTACTTGCTGTTAATGCTTGTTCCACCTCCACGACGTAACCTGGAGTTTTAGGTTTTTCTACATAAAAGATAGCATCGGAAAGTTTTCCGATACCAATAATAATTAGAGCAACTAATAAAACAGCAGCAATTATCTTGTTTAGTTCAAATGAATCCATTTAATTAAAATATTTTGAACATATAACACTATAAATTTAAAATTGCTCATATATTTTGATGTACAATTTTGCCTCTGTTTATATTGTGCTCATAGTAAAATAAATAATGAAAACTTTGGTAATAATTCCATCTAGATTGTCTGCCCAGAGATTGCCGGGTAAACCCTTGATGAAAATTAAAGGATTGTCAATCATTTCGCATGTTTTTAAAAAAGCAGAGGAAGCAAATATAGGAGAGGTAATAGTTGCAGCGGAAGACCAAGAGATAGTTGATGACGTTAAACAAAATGGTGGACAGGCAATTTTAACAAAAAATGAGCATAAAACAGGTACAGATAGGATTTATGAGGTGTTTCAAAAAATCAATTCGGCGGATATTGACTTAGTAATGAATCTTCAAGGTGATGAACCTTTAATAAATGTAGATGACATTAGAAACTTGAATAAAAAGATGATTGAAAGCTCTTCAAAATTAGGAACTTTAGCCTCCAAAATTCATGATAAAGCTTTATTAGAGAATCCAAATGTAGTTAAGGTTTTGACCAAAGAAAATTTAAATCAAACAAATTTTCCGGAGGCATTAAATTTTATGAGAGATATTAGTGAAGAACAAAAAAACATTTATCATCATCTAGGTATTTACTCATATAATAAAGATACTCTTGAGAAGTTTGTTTCTTTAAATCAATCTGCTAGTGAGATCAAAAATAAACTTGAGCAACTTAGAGCACTAGATAATAATATGAAAATTAATGTTGCTTTTGCGAAGTTTGCCCCTATAGGTGTAGACACAATAGAGGATTTAGATGCTGTTAAAAAAATTATGGAAAACAAATCTTAATGAATAAAATTTATTTTCAAGGTACATTTGGAGCCTATTCACATCTTGCAGCATTATCAATTTTTAAAGATGTTGAAATTATTCCATGTAAAACTTTTGATGAATGTTTTTTAAAAGCCTCAAAAGACGATAATTCAAAAATTATTATTCCAGAGTCAAATAGAATTACAGGCAATATTGGAATTGAATATTTAATCTTTAAATATAGACTTAATATCTATTCTGAATATTTTCAGAAAATAGAACATAACTTATTAGGTTTACCAGGCACGAAAATTTCAGACATAAAGCATGTTTATTCTCATGGACAAGCACTTTCTCAATGTTCAAAATTTATAAAGTCAAATAGCCTAATTGAGCACGTGAGCGCTGATACAGCTGGCTCTGCTGAAATGGTTTCAAAAACAAAGGATAAGACAAAAGCAGCAATAGCTTCATCTTTGAGTGCTAAAACATATAATTTAGAAATAATTAAAAAAAATATTGAAAATGAAAAAGGCAATCTAACAAGATTCTTAATTATGGGAAAAAATATATCTCAACCAGAATTTGGAAATAAAAAATATATTACATCTTTTTTGTTCAAGCTTAAAAGTAAACCTGCCGCTTTATACCAATCTTTAGGTGGTTTCGCAATCAATGGCGTGAATTTAACAAAACTGCAAAGTTATCCAGAAAAAAATACATTCGACTCATTCTTTTTTTTATGTGATCTTGATGGTCATATTGAGGATATAAAAGTTCAAAAATCCTTAGAGGAATTAGGATTGCATTGCCAAGATTTTCACGTCTTAGGTGTTTTTGAGGCGGACAAAATAAGAGAAAAATAAAAATAATCTTTTCTTGTAGACTAGAAATTATACCTGCTATAATAGTTTTGGGGGCTAGGGCGTTTGCTTCATGAAACCGGTCAGGGAAGAAATTCAGCAGCCGAACTAAAAGTGGAACGGGTCTAGTCTCCTCATTTAATTATGAATAAAAATTCTAAAGTATTAGCTCTTAAGTACAGACCGCAAAATTTTTTTGAATTGATAGGACAAGAAGTTATTGCTGAAACCATCATAAATTCAATTAAAGCAAACAAAGTGCCTAATGCATATCTTTTCACTGGTATTCGTGGTGTTGGTAAAACAACAATTGCTAGAATTGTAGCTAAATCTCTTAATTGTACAAATGGTATAGATAAAATATGTAAAGATGATTTATGCGATAACTGTGAGGCAATTACTAATTCTAGTCACATTGATGTCCTAGAGATGGATGCTGCTAGTAAAACAGGTGTTGATGATGTAAGAGACCTCATAGAATTCTCTAGATATGGTCCAAGCACATCAAAGTATAAAATATTTATAATTGATGAGGTGCACATGCTTAGTAAGCAGGCATTTAACGCTTTATTAAAAACTTTAGAAGAACCTCCTCAATATGAGAATGGAGGTAGTTTAAAATTTATTTTTGCTACTACAGAAATTAAAAAAATTCCTATTACTGTGGTTTCCAGATGTCAGAGATTTGACTTATCAAGAGTTAAATCAGGTGAATTGTTTGAATTTATAAAAAAAATTAAAGACAAAGAGAAGGGAAAAATATCAGATGATGCCTTGAGACTAATTGTAAAAATTTCTGAGGGGTCTGTTAGAGATGCATTATCTTTACTCGATAGAGCTTTATTAAGTTTGGATAAAGATGAAGAACTAGATTTAAATTCTGCTCAAAAAATTTTTGGATATTTTGATAAATCACAATTAATTGATTTATTTGAATTAATCTTAAGGGGAGAAGAAAAAAAAGCAATAGAAATTTACAGAAAAATCTATGATCAAGGGGTTGAGCCGAAAGTATTTATAAATGATTTTTTAGAGCTGGTTTATTACTTTAAAAATATTAACTCTTTTAATATGGAGAGTACAAATTTTACTTTGAATGATGAGGAGTTTTCAAAAATAAAAAAAATTACTAACGAAGTTAGCGATGAAATATTGATATTATTTTGGCAGTTTACCTTACAAACTCTTGGGGAGTTAGAAATTGTTAACAATCAAAATCTATCAATTGAAATGTTTCTTGTTAGATTAATGTATTTAAGGTCCTCAGCAAATAAAGAGCTCTCACCTTTGAGCAAGGATAAAATTGATCAATTTAAAAAGCAAGATGATAAACAAATCATCGTGAACGAAAAAAAGAATGAAACGATTAGTCAGGTTAAAAATATTTCACAAGAACAAGAAGTAAAAATTGAAAATAATAAAGGAATTAAAGCAGAGGAAAAGCTAAGTGTAAATTCATTCGACCAACTTTTAAAAATTTGTAATGAAAAAAAAGAGATTAAACTTAAGTATGAACTAGAAAAAAATGTAAATTTAGTTCATTTTGAAAGCAATCGTATTGAAATATCTTTTAATGAAAATCTAGATAAAAATTTTATTAAAGATTTATCATTAAAACTCTTTGAATGGACTGGAGATAGATGGATTATCACATTAAGTAAATCAAAAGGTGAGTTATCAATAAAAGACAAGCAAAAAAATAAAAAAATTAAAAATATCAATTCCGCTAAACAATCTAAATTATATAAAAATTTAATAGAAAAATTTCCTGATGCAGATTTAATCGACGTTAACCCAAAAGAAGAAAATGATTAGATGACAGATTTTACTAAAATATTAGATAAGGCTAAAGAACTTGAGGCAAAGATGAAAGAAAGTCAGGAAAATATAAAAAAGATTAGAGTAGAAGGTGTATCAGGAGCTAATTCAGTAAAAGTTATTTTAGATGGAGAGGGCATAATGCAGAAAATAGAAATCTCAGATGAAACATTAAAAGAAAATAAATCTGTTTTAGAGGATTTAATTACTGCTGCTCACAATAATGCAAAATCAAAATTGAGAGAAAAAACTAACGAAGAAATTTCTAAAACTGCTGGAGGATTTGGAATCCCTGGCTTTAAGTGGCCACTATAAGTATGCAAAATGTAAATGAGATAGATGAACTGATAAAGATAATATCAAAACTCCCTGGTCTTGGACCTAAATCTGCAAAGAGAATTGTTCTAAAATTAATCAATAATAAAGATGAACTTGTAAAACCTATGGCCAACGTATTAGTTCAAATTTATAAAAATATAACAAGATGTAATTCATGTGGATCTTTAAAATCTAATCTTCAAGATTGCGATAATTGTGTAAATCCAAAGGGGAATTTCAAAAAGATTTGTGTAGTTGAAGATATTGCTGATCAGTGGTCGATAGAAAATTCAAATATATTTCAAGGATATTTTCATATTTTAGGAGGAACAATTTCGTCTTCAACACAGAGAAAAGAGGATTTATTAATTAATTCATTGGTTGAGAGAGTAAAAAGAGATGATATAGAAGAAGTAATTTTAGCAACTAGTGCTACTGTTGAAGGTCAAACAACAGCATTTTATATTCAAGAGAGTCTAAAAAAGACAAAAGCTAAAATTACAAGATTAGCACAAGGTTTACCTGTTGGTAGTGAAATAGAAACTCTTGATGATGGAACATTATTCTCTGCTTTTAAAAACAGATCTGAAATCAATTCGAGCTAGATTTTTTGTGTATTCTGTTTGAATGCAGAAGAGGCTCTGTATAACCTGATGGTTGATCTTTTCCTTTAAATATCAAGTCGCAAGCTGTTTTAAATGCTAAAGAATTTTCAAAATTATCTGACATTCTATTATAGTTCCTATCGTTCTCATTTTGTTTATCCACAACTTTTGCCATGGCTTTCATGATTTCCATAACTTGAATTTTTGTTGTAACCCCGTGATGTATCCAATTAGCAATGTGTTGCGACGATATCCTCAATGTAGCTCTATCTTCCATAAGTCCAATATTATTTATATCAGGAACTTTTGAACAACCCACTCCTTGGTCAATCCATCTGACAACATAACCTAGCAGTGTTTGTGCCGAATTAGTAATTTCCTTATTGATTTCATCAACTGACCAATTAGGTCTATCAGCCACAGGAATTGTCAATAGATCATCTAACTTAGATTGTTCACGCTTCATAATTTTTTTTTGTTCATCAAAAATGTTTATTTGATGATAGTGAAGAGCATGCAATGAAGCTGCAGTTGGGGAAGGAACCCAGGCACAATTTGCACCAGCTTTTAAATGACCTATTTTTTCATCTAACATTTCCTTCATTTTATCTGGCATTGCCCACATACCTTTACCTATTTGTGCTTTACCTGAAAAACCACATTTAAGACCAATATCAACATTATTATTTTCATAAGCAGAAATCCATCTGGATGATTTCATATCCCCCTTTTTAATCATTGGACCAGCTTCCATGGAGGTATGCATCTCATCACCTGTTCTGTCTAAAAATCCAGTATTTATAAAAAAAACTCTATTTTTCAAAGTTCTAATACACTCTTTTAAATTTGCAGAAGTTCTTCTTTCCTCATCCATAATACCAATTTTGCAAGTATACTTTTGTAAGCCAAGTAATTCCTCGACTTTGGAAAAAATTAAGTTGGTAAAAGCTGTTTCATCTGGTCCATGCATTTTTGGTTTTACAATGTAGATTGATCCAGTTCTTGAATTTTTCTTTTTTTTAAAATCATGTAATGCAGCAGTGGTTGTTATAAAAGCATCCATTATTCCCTCGGGCACTTCGCTACCATCATTTAAAATTATTGATGAATTGGTCATTAAGTGGCCTACATTTCTTATTAATAGCAAACTTCTTCCATGCAATTTAAGACCTTTTCCTTCTTTAGAAATGTAGCTTCTATCGGGATTAAGCTTTCTTTCTAATTTTTTTCCATTTTTTTCGAATTGTACTTTTAGATCCCCCCTCATTAGACCTAGCCAGTTTCTGTAACATGCTACTTTGTCTTCTGCATCAACTGCTGCAACACTATCTTCATTGTCACAAATTGTAGAAACCGCAGACTCTGCTATCACATCACTTATTCCAGCTATATCATGAGCAGCGCTAAATGCTTTTGGATTAATAATAATTTCAAAATGTAGGTTATTATTTTTTATGATTATTGCCGTTGGCTTATTTACATCACCTCTGTGACCTACAAACTTATTTTCATCTTTAAGTTTATACTCTTTATCTTCTTTTAAAATTATAAGATTTTTATCTTTTATTTTAAGTGCAGATATATTTTTCCAACTAGTTCCATCAATTGGAATATATTTATCAAAAAATTCTCTGACATATTTTATTACTTCCTGTCCTCTATTTGGGTCGTATCTTTCGCTCCCCCCTTCCTCTGACTCAATAATATTTGTACCATACAAACTATCATATAAACTTACCCATCTAGCATTAGCTGCATTGAGAGTGTATCTAGCATTCATTATTGGAACGACTAGTTGTGGTCCAGCAATTTGAGCAATTTCATCATCTACATTACTTGTCTCTATTTTGAAATCTGGTCCTTCCTCCTTTAAATAACCGATTTCTTTTAAAAACTTTTTATATTGCTCAATTTCGATTTCATTTCCTTTGTTATTTATATGCCAATCATCTATTTTTTTTTGTAAATTCTTTCTAATTTGGATCAGCTCTTTATTCTGTGGTGCTAAATAATGTACAGCATTATCAAAACCTTCCCAAAATTTTTCAGAAGATATATCTAAATCTTTTAGCAACTCCTTATTTACAAATGACAGCAATTCTTCTGAAATTTTTAGATTGTTCACATTTTGATAATTTTTAGACATAAATAATTTCTAAAACCCCCATAAAACTAAGTCAAATAATTAATAGTAGCATTGACATTTTGCTGTCAATTTCCATAGTTAATATCATAGAATATGAAAAATTATCTTAACTTTGAAAGTGATATAAAGAATTTAGAAGATGAATTAGATAAACTTAAAGATCCATACAATCAAAGCGGACTCTCTGAAGTAGATACACAAAAAATTTCTCAGATACAAAACGAGTTAGATGAAAAATTAAAAATGGTATATGCAAATCTAGACCCTTGGCAAACTACAATGGTAGCTAGACATGAGGATAGGCCAAAGTCAAAATTTTTTATAGATAATTTGTTTCAAGATTTCATCCCGTTATCAGGTGATCGTTTTTATGGCGAGGATCTTTCAGTACTATCTGGATTTGCAAAGTTTAATGGTTTATCAGTTTTAGTTATTGGACAGGAAAAAGGAGAGGATTTAGATTCAAGAATCAAAAGAAATTTTGGTATGATGAGGCCAGAAGGTTACAGAAAGACTATTCGGTTAATGCAGCTGGCTGATAAATTTAATATACCAATTATATCATTTATTGATACTCCGGGCGCTTATCCTGGTGTTGGTGCTGAGGAAAGAGGTCAGGCAGAGGCCATCGCAAAATCAATAGAATGTTGTATGAAATTAAAAGTTCCAACGATTGCAATTGTTATCGGGGAAGGTGGCTCGGGCGGTGCAATTGCCCTTGCATCATCTAATAAAGTTTTAATGTTAGAAAATGCAATTTATTCAGTTATTTCTCCTGAGGGATGTGCAACAATTTTATGGCGAGATCCAAAAAAAATGCTTGATGCCGCTAAAGCGATGAAGCTTTCAGCTAAAGATTTACTAGAACTCGAGATAATAGATGAAATTATACCAGAGCCATCTGGAGGTGCGCATAGAGACAGAGATTTGATATTAGAAAATGTTAGAAATGCTCTAAATAAAAATTTAGAAAATTTTAAACAAATGTCTCCAGAGGAAATATTTGATGGTAGAAAAAATAAATTTTTAAAAATAGGTAGAAGTAAAGGATTTATGAGTAATTTAAATGAATTAAGTTCGCTAAATTTAGAAAAAAATAATTTAAATAACTTTTTAAAATCCAAAAAAATATTTATTGCGGGTACTGGACTTACAATTTTTGTTATAGGATTAATTTTTTACTTTTTATAAAGCTCCACAGCATCGCTTATATTTCTTACCAGAACCACATGGGCAAGGTTCGTTTCTACTTATTTTTTTATCAATTGTTTTTTTATAATTCTCTTTTTTTTCATTATTATCCACGTTTTTAGTTTGAGATTGAACTAAAGTTAGATTCATTAATATTGTTATAAAATCTAGTTTCAATCTATTTAACAAACTTTCAAACAAGTGGAATGCTTCTTTTTTATATTCCACCAAAGGATCTCTTTGACCGTAAGATCTTAACCCGATAACTTGTCTAAGTTGTTCTAAATACTGAATGTGGGATTTCCAATTTATATCAATAGTTTGTAAAAAAATTCTTTTTTCTATATCTTGTGATTGATCTTTACCTAACAATTTTATTCTTTCCTCCCTAGAGTCTTGAAATTTCTTATTTAATGATTCCTTCAAATCTTTATCACTACAATTTGTAAGTTCCTCTAGGTATGAATATATAAAATTCTTTCCTAAAATTGATTTAAGTTTATTTTCAAAATCAGTGCTTTTAGGATTGGACTTTTTCTTTATTCTAAGTCTAATAAGGTCATCAATTATTTCGTTTAAAAAACTATTAGAATAATCAAAAATTGTGTCACTATTCATGGCATCTTCTCTTTGACTAAAGATTACATTTCTTTGGTCATTTAAAACGTTGTCGAATTTTATTAATGTTTTTCTTATGTCAAAATTTCGAGCTTCTACTTTTTGCTGGGCTCTCTCTAAAGCTTTATTTATCCAAGGATGATCAATACTTTCTCCATCTTTAAGACCAAGTTTTTGTAATATATTATTCATTGAGTCTGATCCAAAAATTCTCATTAAATCATCTTCAAGACTTACATAAAAGATTGAATTTCCCTCATCACCTTGACGTCCTGATCTACCTCTTGCTTGATTGTCAACTCTTCGAGACTCCATTCTTTCAGTTCCAATTACAAATAATCCACCAATTGATTTAATTTTTTCTTTATTTAACTTTAATTCTTCATCTGGAATTGAGCCTTTCTTTCCACCAAGCTGAATGTCTACTCCTCTACCAGAAATACTGGTAGTTATAATTACAGAATTTTCTTTGCCAGCGTTTGCGATTATTTCAGCTTCATTTTCATGATTTTTAGCATTAAGTACTTCATGTTTAATATTTTCTTTGTTTAATAGATTTGAATATATTTCAGATTTATTAATACTAGAGGTAAACACCAATAGAGGTTGACCTTTTTGATGGCATTTTTTTATCTTTCTAATGATAGCATCATTTTTTTCAGTCTCTGTTCTAAATATTTGGTCATTAAAATCATTTCTTATCATTTTTTTATTAGTTGGAATGACAACTACTGGAAGATTATATATTTCGTAAAATTCTTGAGATTCTGTTACTGCTGTTCCAGTACAACCAGAAATTTTGTCATATAATTTAAAATAATTTTGATAAGTAATTGAAGCTAAAGTTTGATTTTCAACTTTTATGGGAATTCTTTCTTTTGCTTCCAAGGCTTGATGAAGCCCATCACCAAATCTTCTTCCTTCAAGAATTCTACCGGTTAATTCATCTATAATTTTCAACTCATCATCTTGAATGATGTAATCTTTACCTTTTTGAAATAAATGATTTGCTCGTAAAGCTTGATTTACATGATGAACTAAACTTAAGTTTTCAGGATCATAAAAGTTATTATTTTTTAAAATTCCTGCATTTGAAAAAATTTTTTCAATATTGTTAATTCCATCATTGGTTAAAAGTACATTTTTGTCCTTTTCATCAACCTCATAGTCTTTTTCTTTTAAAAATCTGATTAATTTATCTATAGCCAAATATTGGGTTGTTCTATCCTCTGCTGCTCCAGAAATAATCAGTGGTGTTCTGGCCTCATCAATTAGACAGGAATCTATTTCATCAACTATAGCAAAAAAGTGTTCCCTTTGTACCATTTCATCTTTTGAAAATTTCATATTATCTCGTAAATAATCGAAACCTAATTCACTATTAGTTGCATAAGTAATGTCACAATTATAATTTTGCTTTCTTTGAGAGTCGTCTTGATCATTGTTTATGTAACCAGATGTTAGTCCTAAAAAGTTATAAATCTCACCCATTTCTTGAGAATCTCTTTTAGCGAGGTAATCATTTACAGTCACGATGTGAACCCCTTTTTCATGAAGAGCATTAAGATATGCAGCAAGTGTAATAGTAAGCGTTTTTCCTTCACCAGTTTTCATTTCAGCAATTTTAGACTCTTGTAGGACTATCCCGCCTACCAACTGTACATCGAAATGTCTTTCTCCTCTTTTTCTTCTTGAGGCCTCCCTGACTAATGCAAAAGCCTCAGGCAATATCTGCTCGATTTTTTCTCCTTTTTTAATTTTTTCTTTAAATTCGATAGTCTTATTTGGAAAGTCCTCATCTTTTAAATTTTTGATTTCTTCCTCTAATGAATTAATTTTTTTTACAATTTGTGCAATTCTATCAAGTTCTCTTTGATTGCTGGATTTAATTAGTTTTGAGAAAAAGTTAAGTGGATTTAGCATTAGTTTTTGATTTATTATTTACATATAACCATTTATATAGTCATTAAATAATTATTTTAAATACAATGGGTATTAATTTAACAAATTTTCTATCATCTAAATCAAAAAGCAAGAGATTAAACGAATTTCAAGATCTTGATCATATTGATGGTGTAGCGATTTCTACAATTAGTGCTGACTTATATAATAGTTCTCGAGATGATTTAGTCATGTTTTATTTTAGAGATGGAGTTAACTATGCGTCTGTTTATACCCAATCCAAAATAATTTCTGAAAATATAAAATGGAATTTAAATCAAAAAGCTAAAAAAATTTTTTCATTAATAGTGAATACAAGAAATGCTAATTGTTTTACCGGAAAACAAGGTTATAAAAGTCTTGAAAAAATCGCAGAAATTATCTCTCAAAAATTAACACAAAAACAGAAAGAGGATGAAGATCAACCAAAAAAAATTAATTCAAAGGAAATAATTTTTGGATGTACAGGAACTATTGGTGAGATTTTTCCTGAGGAAAAAATAATCAATAAAATTCCTGAACTAATTGAGAAAATAAAATATACACAAAATAAGTATATCTGGATGAAGTCCGCATTAGGGATAATGACTACCGACACTCAGCCTAAAATGGCAATGGAAGAATGTTCAATTGGTGGAAGTGATATAAAGATATTTGGGGTTGCTAAAGGCTCAGGCATGATACAACCTGATATGGCTACAACCTTAGCATATATTTTTACTGATGCAGATTTACCAAATGATGTACTTAAAAAACTTTTAAAGAAAAATATTTCTAATACTTTTAATGCTATCAGCTGTGATAGTGATACTAGCACTAATGATATGGTTTCAATTTTTTCAACAGGTAAGTCAAAACATCCTAAAATTAAAAATGCTAATGATGAAAAAATTAAAAACTTTGATTTTGCTTTAAATAAGGTTTTATTAAATTTAGCTAAAAGAGTTGTAGCTGATGGTGAAGGTGCTTCAAAATTTATAACAGTTAATATCCAAGGATGCAAAAATGAAGATGATGCAAAAAAAATAGCTTTCTCAATCGCAAATTCACCTTTAGTAAAAACAGCTATCTCAGGGGAAGATGCCAATTGGGGAAGAGTGGTAATGGCAATAGGAAAAGCAGGTGTACAAATTAAACATGAAAAATTGTCTATTAAATTTGGTGAGATAAGTATTGTTTCTAATGGAAAGCTGAATTCTAATTATAATGAGGATGAAGTGTCTGAATATATGAAAAGTGATAGTATTGATATTAATGTTGATATCTCCTGTGGTTCCAAAAGTTTTAAAGTTTACACGATGGATTTGACAAAAAAATACATAGAGATTAATGGAGATTATCGAAGTTAGATTTGTTCTATTGAAATTTATAGAACTATTACTAAGTAATTATTATGATCAAATATAAGTTGATTTGCAAAAATTGTAATTTTTCATTTGATAGCTGGTTTGGTTCATCGAAAGAGTATGAAAAACTCAAAAGTAAAAATTTTTTAAATTGCCATAAATGTAATTCTCAAAAAGTTGAAAAAACTTTAATGGCTCCTCAATTAATAAATAGAAATAGCATCGATAATTTCGAAAAAAAGAACACGAAATTAAATGAGATTAAAAATAAAATTAAAGAGTATCAAAAATTTATCAAAAGTAATTTTGATTATGTGGGTGAAAATTTTGCTTATGAAGCAAGATCATTACATTATAATAAAAAAAATAAGAAAAAAGGTATCTATGGCTCAGCTACAAAAAATGAAATTCAAGAACTTAAGGAAGAAGGAGTTGAGACTGAAATGATACCATGGATTGAAGATAATAGTAATTAAACTTTATTAAATTTTCCAATATAATTAATAGATTTGTCTGAACTTATCGACCATTTGTCGGTGATAATATTAAACTTCATTCCGTCTAGATTTTGTAATTGAAGATTATATTTTTTAGATATTTTAATTAAATCATTTGGATCTATAAATTTATCCCATTCGTGTGTCCCAATCGGTAGCCATCTTAAAATATACTCTGCACCGATTATTGCAAATAGATAAGATTTTAAAGTTTTGTTTATTGTTGCAACAAACATTATACCTTCTTTTTTTAATAGCGATGAACATGATTTTAAAAAAATATCAACGTCTTCAACATGTTCAATAATTTCCATATTCAAAATTACATCAAATTTTCTATCCACTTTTAAATTTTCTGGTGAGGCAGTTAGATAATTAATTTTTAGATTATTCTTTTTTGCATGAAGTTTTGCAACTTGTATATTTTTTTCTGACGCATCTATGCCAGTTACTTCTGCTCCTAATCTGCTCATAGGCTCTGATAGTAAACCACCACCACACCCAATGTCTAATAATCTTATTTTTTGTAATGGCTTATCTGAATTTTCAAGTTTAAAACTATTAATTATTTTTTCCTTTATATATGAAATTCTAATAGGATTAAATTTATGTAATGGTTTAAATTTACCGGTAGGATCCCACCATTCTTCTGCAATTCTAGAAAATTTCTCTATTTCTTTTTTATTTATTGTGCTAGTTTTCATTACAAGATTAACAATATATTGAAGATGTATTTAATCAATAAATTTTAATTAAAAATATTTATCATGAAAATTGTAGTATTAAAATTTGGTGGAACATCAGTTGGTACAATTGAAAAAATCAAAAAAGTTACTGATATTATCATTGAACATAAAAAGAAAAAAAACAAAGTAATAGTTGTTTCTTCAGCTATGAGTGGTGTGACAAATGATTTGATTAAAAAATCAAAACAGATTAGTAACAATTTCATAGATTCCGAATATGATGTTTTAGTATCATCAGGTGAGCAGGTCGCATGTTCGTTAATAGCTGGAAGATTAAACCACAAAGGTTTCAAATCAAGGTCTTGGCTAGGTTGGCAAATACCGATTTTCACTAATGGTCCTTACACAAACTCAAGAATTCAACAAGTGAATAAAAATAAATTATTAAGATTTCTTAAAAAAGGAGGGATTCCTATTATTACCGGCTTTCAAGGGGTAAATATGAACGAGAGAGTAACCACGATAGGTAGAGGAGGTTCAGATGCAAGTGCAATTATGATTGCAAAATCCTTTAAAGCACAAAGATGTATTATTTATACAGATGTAGAGGGTGTATACACCACAGATCCAAATAAATTAAAAAAAGCAAAAAAAATTAAAGTAATTTCTTACGAGGAAATGTTAGAAATGGCATCTTTGGGTGCTAAAGTTATGCAGCCTGTTTCAATTCAAGATGCAAGATTAAATAGAATTAATATTGAAGTAAAATCTTCATTTATAAAAAAACCTGGAACATTAATTACAAAAAGAACAAATTTAAATAATAATAGAATTATTACAGGAATTTCTTCAACACATAATGATGCAAAAGTTACTTTAGTTGGTGTCAAAGATAGACCAGGTGTGGCAGCATCAATTTTTAAACCACTATCAATCAATTCTATAAACGTTGATATGGTAGTACAAAATATTGCACCGAATGGAAAAGAAACCGATTTAACTTTTACGATTAAAGCCGAAGATCTCAACAAAACAAAAAAGATAATTCAAGATAACAAAAGTATAAAATTTAAAAAAGCGTTATTCCAAAAAAACGTTTCTAAAATATCAATAATTGGTGTAGGAATGATAACAACTCCTGGTGTTACTTTTAAAATGTTTCAAGCCTTAGCAAATAAAAAAATTAACATCCAAGTTATATCAACATCTGAAATTAAAATTTCTGTTTTGATTAATAAAAAAGATGCTAAAAAAGCCTTAGTTACATTGCATAAAGAATTTAAACTACAAGAATAAAAAAATGAGCATTAGACCTTTTAGAGATATTAAAAGACGAAAGACCAAAACTATAAATGTAGGCGATGTTAAAGTTGGAGGTGAAAATCCTATAACTGTGCAATCAATGACCAATACCTTAACATCAGATGTTAAGAATACAATTAAACAAATTCAAGAAATACAATCTGAAGGAGCTGACATTGTTAGAGTTTCTTGCCCTGATGAGTCGTCATCTAAAGCACTTAAAGAAATTACAAAACACGTTAATATTCCAATAGTTGCTGATATACATTTTCATTATAAGAGAGCAATTGAAGCTGCAGAAAATGGAGCAAGTTGTTTGAGAATAAATCCTGGAAACATTGGAGATAAAAAAAAAATTGTTGAAGTAATTAAATCTGCTCGAGATAATAATTGTTCAATCAGAGTAGGCGTTAACGCTGGTTCATTAGAGAGAGATATACTAGAAAAATTTAAAGAACCTTGTCCGGAGGCATTGGTAGAAAGCGCAATAAGAAATATTGAAATTTTAGAGGATATGGATTTTTCAAATTTAAAAGTAAGCGTAAAATCTTCTGACGTCTTTTTATCCGTAGAAGCCTATCGTCAACTTTCAAAGAAAATAGATTATCCACTTCACTTGGGAATCACTGAAGCTGGTAGTTTTATATCAGGGAGTATTAAATCCTCAATTGGCTTAGGAATTCTTCTTAAAGAGGGAATTGGAGATACAATTAGGGTGTCTCTTTCTGATGACCCAGTAAAAGAGGTGGCGATTGGAAATGAGATACTAAAATCATTGAATCTTAGAAATAGAGGAGTAAAGATTATCTCCTGTCCGTCCTGTGCAAGACAAGGTTTTCAAGTAATTGATACCGTAAGGGTCTTAGAGGAAAAATTATCACATATCAAGACACCAATTACTCTCTCAATTATCGGATGTGTTGTTAATGGTCCTGGGGAGGCTGCGATGACAGATGTAGGAATTACAGGTGGGCAAAAAGGAAGTAATATGCTTTACCTCTCTGGTGTTCAAAGTGAAAAAGTAATGACAGATGAAATGATAACGAGAGTGATTCATGAAGTTGAAAAAAAAGCTTCCGAATTAGAGAATAATTCAAAATGATACCAGAAAAAACTATAGAGGAATTAATTACTCGACATTCTTCTTTAGAAAAAGATTTAGCATCAGGAAAGGTAGACAAGAAATTGTTTGCAGAAAAATCAAAAGAATATTCTGATTTAAATGAAATCGTTTATTACGCAAAGAAATATGCTTCACATAAAAATGATAAAATTGAACTTGAAAAAATTCTAAATGATAAAAATTCTGATGAGGAGTTAATGAAGATGGCTCATACTGAGTTAAATGAGTTAAAATCACAATTTGAGAAAAATGAAAAGAAATTAAAATTATTTTTACTACCAAAAGATGAAGCTGATAAAAAAAATGCTATTATAGAGATAAGAGCTGGAACTGGCGGTCTAGAAGCAAGTTTATTTGCAGGTGATTTATTTAAAATGTATGAAAAAGTTTGTAATAAAAAAAAATGGTCTCTGGAATTAATATCTATTTCGAGAAGCGATGCGGGCGGATTAAAAGAAGTTATAGCGTCTATTAAGGGTAACAATATTTATTCTACTTTAAAATATGAAAGTGGTGTACATAGAGTTCAAAGAGTCCCGGATACAGAAACTCAAGGTAGAGTTCACACTTCAGCTGCAACTGTTGCTGTATTACCTGAGGCAGAAGAGGTTGATTTAAAAATAAATGAGGCGGATTTAAGAATTGATGTTTTCAGAGCCGGTGGTCCTGGTGGTCAATCTGTTAATACAACTGATAGTGCAGTAAGAATAACTCATATACCCTCTGGCTTGAGTGTTTCACAGCAAGATGAAAAATCTCAGCATAAAAATAAGGCAAAGGGAATGAAAATATTGCGAGCAAGATTATATGAGTTAGAGAGGTCTAGAATAGATCAAGAAAGATCAGCGGATAGAAAAAGTAAGATTGGCACGGGAGATAGATCTGAAAGAATTAGAACTTATAATTTTCCACAAGGAAGAGTCACAGATCATAGAATTAATCTAACTTTACATAAGTTGGAAGAATTTTTGGAGGGAGAAGCATTTGATGAAATAATAGAATCTTTGTCCTTAAAAGCACAAGAGGAAAGTTTGAGCAAACTTTAAATTATGGATATACAGAGTGCATTAAAAAAAGGACAATTAATTTTAATAAATAATAATATCATATCAGCAAAACTAGATAGTGAAATTCTAATGTCTCAAGCAATTAGAAAGAATAAAGAATTTATAATTTTAAATTTAGATAAAGAAATTAAAAAAAGGGATCTTGACTACTTTGATAAATTAATTCAAGAAAGAGCTAAGAGTAGACCGATAGCGCAAATCATAAAAAAAAAAGATTTTTGGAAGTATGAATTTACCATAAACAATAATGTATTAATACCAAGACCAGATACAGAAATTTTGATTGAACAGGCTCTTAAATTAGTAAAAAATAAAAATAGGCTGCAAATACTAGATATTGGAATTGGGTCTGGCTGCATTTTAATGTCAATTTTGAAAGAAAAGAAAAATTTCATTGGAACTGGCGTTGATATAAGCAATAAATCATTACAAATAAGCAAGGTTAATTGTCAAAAATTGAGAATAAATAACAGACTGAGATTATTTAAATCAAATATTGACAATTTCAATACAGGCAAATATGATTTAATTGTATCTAATCCTCCTTACATAAAAAAAAGTAATTTAAAATGTTTGGAAAAAGATATTGGTTTTGAGCCTAAACAAGCATTAGACGGCGGGCTAGATGGTTTATCAGAAATCAAGAAAGTTATATATAAATCGTCTGAACTGATAAAAAGAAATGGTCATTTGGTAATAGAAATAGGTTTTGATCAAAAAAATAAAGTAAAAAAAATATTACGTGATAAGGGGTTTTATATTAAAAAAACTATTAAAGATTTATCAAATCATGATCGTTGCATAGTAAGTATTAAAATTTAATAAGATGGTTACATTTAGAAACAATAATGGACGAAGAAGTAATTTTCGAAGAAATGAGAGAAATTTCAAGTCTAATGGTGATAGAAATAAATTCAATAATAGTTATTCAACTTCTGAAAATTTTCAAAGGAAATCCCCAGGGAGAAATAATCACAATGCGCCTAAATTAATTGAGAAATATAATAACTTAGCTAGAGAAGCCTTGTCGACTGGGGATAAAATTTTATCAGAAAATTACTTTCAGCATGCAGATCATTTTACGAGGATATTAAACGAGAGAGAGATCCAAAGAAAAATGAGTTTTAAAAATAAGGATTTAGAGGAAACCACCGACACGAATGAAAATAGAGAAAATAAAGAAAACTCTATGTCAAATGAAAAAGATGGTGCTCAAGATAAACATTCAGAAGTTAATTAGTTCAGACCAATTATTTTTTCGGACTTTAATACGTCCAATTTAATTCTTTTTGTCTCAAAAATCTTTCTTTCATCACCTTTTAAAATTTTCCCTGATGGTAGCTTTAATGTTTGGGAATTTATTTTTTTTCCATTGACTATCACCTCATAATGTAGGTGTGGTCCAGTTGATTTCCCAGTAGAGCCAACATAACCAATAGTCTGTCCTTGTTTAACCCTTGTTCCTTTTCTGATGCCTTTAGCAAATTTTGACATATGTGCATAAACAGTTTGATAAGTAGAATTATGTTTTATGACAACACAATTGCCACCTCCTCCACACCATCCTGCTTTTTTTATCACTCCATTACCAGATGCCATGATAGGTGTTCCCATTGGTGCAGCAAAGTCTGTCCCTCTGTGCATTTTATTAAAACCATCAATTGGGTGTTTTCTCATTCCAAAAGGTGAAGATAGTCTTGCACCATTTATTGGTGTTTTCATTAATGCCTTTTGAACACTTCTTCCACTTTTATCATAATGTCCCTCACTGTTTTTTGAGTCAAAGTAATATAAAGAGTTATCTTCACCACTTAGTTTTAGATTTGCATAAAGAATATTACCTGTTTCAATTACATTTTTTTTATCATCTAAAAAAACTTCATACATAATTTGGAAACTATCTCGTTTCCTAACATCTCTTTGAAAATCCACTTGAAAACCGTAAATTCTAGCAAACTCAACTATAATTCCAGCTGGGATTTTTTCATTTGAAGCTGATTTATAGAGACTTTCTAAAATAATACTTTCATCATAAACTATATTTTTATTAAGTTTAGTAACTAAAATCTTTTGATCAAATTCATCAGTTTCTTTCTTTCTTGTGAGATAAATTTTTTCTGTATTCGAAACTTGAAATACAAATTCTTTTATAACTGAGCTTGTTTGATCTATTGTAAAACTAAATTTTTGATTAATATTGAGTTTATTTATATTTATTTTTTTACTTATTTCTTTTTTAATTTGTTCTATTTGAGACTTTTCTACCAAATATTCCTCTAAAATTTTATCGAATGTCTCACCTACGCTAATTTCATGCTCAATTTTTTTAAATCTTGGTTCTAGGTTGTCTAATATTTGGTTGAATGATTTTTTGAGGTAGACATTATCTAATAAATTTGAGTAGTTATTAAAAATTTTTTTTTTATTGTAATTATAATAAGAAGTGAATGTAATTGTTATTAGAATAAGTAAGCCTAGTGCAAATATCTCTAGGTTTTTCTTGATATTAAGTTTAACTTTTTTTAACATTTAAAATTATCGAGGTTCTTATTAATAGTTTAGGAATTGATAAATATCAAAAAAATCCTTTAAAATAGGGTGTTTTTAACACTTTTTTTATTCTTAAAAGCTTGATTTCCTATAATTTTAGCCTATAAGCATCGAACTTCTCAATAAAATTATTGTAAAACAATAAATTAGCGAGGATTATTGAGCCTTTTAGCTCAATTAGCTATTTAAAACGTAAAAATTTAAGAAGAGAAGTGTGGACGGTTAAGGTTACCAAAATTTGTCGTACACACTTCAACATTATATAAATTTTATTCTTAGAATTTATATAGAAGCTAGTGTGCGCCGTTTTTAAACTTGAGAGTTTGATCATGGCTCAGAACGTACGCTGGCGGCACGCCTAACACATGCAAGTCGAACGAAGTAGCAATACTTAGTGGCAGACGGGTGAGTAACATGTGGGTATCTACCCTTTGGCCTGGAATAACACGAGGAAACTTGTGCTAATACTGGATAAGTCTTTACGGAGAAAGCTTTATGCACCATTGGATGAGCCCGCACTTGATTAGTTTGTTGGTGGGGTAATGGCCTACCAAGACTGTGATCAATAGCTGATTTGAGAGGATGATCAGCCACATTGGGACTGAGACACGGCCCAAACTCCTACGGGAGGCAGCAGTGGGGAATCTTGCACAATGGAGGAAACTCTGATGCAGCGATGCCGCGTGAGTGAAGAAGGCCTTTGGGTTGTAAAGCTCTTTCGTCGGGGAAGAAAATGACTGTACCCGAATAAGAAGGTCCGGCTAACTTCGTGCCAGCAGCCGCGGTAATACGAAGGGACCTAGCGTAGTTCGGAATTACTGGGCTTAAAGAGTTCGTAGGTGGTTGAAAAAGTTGGTGGTGAAATCCCAGAGCTTAACTCTGGAACTGCCATCAAAACTTTTCAGCTAGAGTTTGATAGAGGAAAGCAGAATTTCTAGTGTAGAGGTGAAATTCGTAGATATTAGAAAGAATACCAATTGCGAAGGCAGCTTTCTGGATCATTACTGACACTGAGGAACGAAAGCATGGGTAGCGAAGAGGATTAGATACCCTCGTAGTCCATGCCGTAAACGATGTGTGTTAGACGTTGGAAATTTATTTTCAGTGTCGCAGCGAAAGCGATAAACACACCGCCTGGGGAGTACGACCGCAAGGTTAAAACTCAAATGAATTGACGGGGACCCGCACAAGTAGTGGAGCATGTGGTTTAATTCGAAGATACGCGCAGAACCTTACCAACACTTGACATGTTCGTCGCGACTTTAAGAGATTAAAGTTTTCGGTTCGGCCGGACGAAACACAGGTGCTGCATGGCTGTCGTCAGCTCGTGTCGTGAGATGTTGGGTTAAGTCCCGCAACGAGCGCAACCCTCACTTTTAGTTGCCATCATTTAGTTGGGCACTCTGAAAGAACTGCCAGTGATAAGCTGGAGGAAGGTGGGGATGACGTCAAGTCCTCATGGCCCTTACGTGTTGGGCTACACACGTGCTACAATGGTATTTACAACAGGAAGCAAAACAGCGATGTTAAGCAAATCCTTAAAAGATACCTCAGTTCGGATTGCACTCTGCAACTCGAGTGCATGAAGCTGGAATTACTAGTAATCGTGGATCAGCGTGCCACGGTGAATGCGTTCCCGGGTCTTGTACACACCGCCCGTCACACCATGGGAGTTGGTTCTACCTTAAGGCAAGGTTTTATACCCTTGACCACGGTATAGTCAGCGACTGGGGTGAAGTCGTAACAAGGTAGCCGTAGGGGAACCTGCGGCTGGATTACCTCCTTTCTAAGGATGAATAAAAGTAAAATTTTATTCTAAATAATATACATAGGTTAATGTTGACCGTCCTCATTTCTCTTCTTAATTAGTGTTTCTCTTGCATGGGGGCCGGTAGCTCAGTTGGTTAGAGCACACCCTTGATAAGGGTGGGGTCGAAAGTTCGAGTCTTTCTCGGCCCACCAATTTAAGATTAAGGGGGATTAGCTCAGCTGGGAGAGCGCCTGATTTGCATTCAGGAGGTCAGCGGTTCGATCCCGCTATCCTCCACCAAACACTTAGTTATACAAAATTGTGAATAAAAATAATTAATATCAATATCTATATCCGAACATTAGTAATGTTATTAGCTAATGTTCAAAATAAAAATTTGATTCAACACAGAATTTTTTTCTGTGCATAAATCAAGCGTTTAAGGGCGTGTGGCGGATGCCTTGGCACTGGAAGCCGAAGAAGGACGTGATATACTGCGATAAGTTTCGGGGAGCTGTATGTAAGTTTTGATCCGAAAATTTCCGAATGGGGAAACCCACCACTTTTTGTGGTACTTTAAACTGAATAAATAGGTTTAAAGAGACAACCTGGAGAACTGAAACATCTAAGTAACCAGAGGAAAAGAAATCAATTGAGATTCCGTTAGTAGTGGCGAGCGAAACCGGAATAGGCCAGCAGTTTTGATAAAAAAATTCGAATAGTTTGGAAAAGCTAACCAAAGAGGGTGATAGTCCCGTAAAAGTAATGTTTATTAAAATTCATGAGTAAAGCGGGACACGTGAAATCCTGCTCGAATATAGGGGGACCACCCTCTAAGCCTAAATACTCTTCAGTGACCGATAGTGAACTAGTACCGTGAGGGAAAGGTGAAAAGAACCCCTATTAGGGGAGTGAAATAGAACCTGAAACCGCATGCCTACAATCAGTCGAAGCTCTTTTTAGAGTGACGGCGTACCTTTTGTATAATGGGTCAGTGACTTAATTTATTTAGCAAGCTTAAGCCATCTAGGTGTAGGCGCAGCGAAAGCAAGTCTTAATAGGGCGAATAGTTAAATGAATTAGACCCGAAAACGAATGA
>CACJQO010000002.1:0-25000 GCA_902595565.1 uncultured Pelagibacteraceae bacterium | reverse complement strand
TAAGCCAAAAAAGAAAAATGTTTATAATGATGATTTTCAAAATAATAAATTAATTATAGAACGCGATCATCTAAATAGTTTGTGGATGGAATTTGTAATACCAAAAAACTCTAACTCAACAGTTTATAAGTTTCTCAAAAAGAATGGGCCAGGCGTTCATCATTTTGGATATGAGACCAATAATCTTCAGAGTCAGAAAAAAAAATTATTAAAACAAAATGGTTGTATATATGTAAATTCATTTGATGCAAATATCTCATGCTTTGGAGGAACACTTAAAACGATGTTTTTTTTCAATAACAATTTTTTTATCGAATTACTTAAAAATGTTAAAAAAAAGTAATCCTCTAATATCTAATATAATTAAAAATTTTAAGAAAAATCCTAATAAAAAAATTATCTTTGACAACGAAAGATCATTAACATACTCAGAATTAATATATAGTGCTTTAGCAACATCAAAAAAAATTAAGAAATTAGACTCAGAATATATTCCAATAATTATAGACAGAAATGTTGAGTCAGTAGTAGCTATCTTAGCAGTTCTTTTTTCAAAAAAAACTTTTTGCCCAATTTCTCATAAATTTCCAATTGACAGGGTCAAGAATTTTTTAAAGATTATTAAAACAAATCATGTCATTAATTGTTCAAAAAAAAAATTTAATGTTCATAATGAACACAAAATTATTTTTAAGTTCAAAGAAACCAAATTAGATTTTGATTTAAAAAATAGTGACGATACATTTTATCTTTTGTTTACCTCGGGTACAACTGGTGACCCAAAAGGTGTAAAACTTTCATTTAACAATATTTATAATACTCTTAAATGGTCAAGAAATTATCTTAATTGGAATAATCATAAAATTGGAATTGCTACAGAGTTCTCATTTGATATTTCAATGTTTGATTTGTTTTCAGGTTTATATTTTAATGTACCGATGTATATATTTCAGAATCCCTCAAATCCAATATTAAGTCTAGGTGAAATTAAAAAAAATAAAATTACTTCTATATTTTCTGTGCCCACATTTTTTTCAAATTTTGTAAGGTATAATTTGATCAGTAAAAATTTTTTTGCACTCAAAAGGATTATATCAGGGGGAGATTTCTTTTTGAATAAAGATATTTTATCATGGAAAGTTAACCAGCCCAAAGTTGAAATTTTTAACGTATGGGGACCAACAGAAACTTCAATCGTAAATACAATGTACAAAGTTTCAAAAAAAGATCTGAAGAATCTAGCCGATGGAAAAAGTATACCTGTTGGTAGATCACATAAATTAATGGAAGTAAAAATCTTGAGAAATAAAAAAGAAGTTAAAAATGGACTTGAGGGTGAAATTTGCATGATAGGAAAATGTGTGAGTCTTGGTTATTTGGGCAGTAATAAAAATTCCAAAAATTATTTTAAACATAATAGAAGAAATGCATATTTAACAGGTGACCTAGGTTATTTGGATAATAAAAAAAACCTTCATATTATAGGTAGAAAAGATAATACAATCAAAATATCTGGATATAGAGTAGATGCTTTAGAAGTCGAAAATTTAGTAAATACAAATTTTAATCTTAATAACTCTTGCTTAATCAAACAAACTATCATGGATATTGATATTTTGTGTTTAGCAATTGAAGCAAATAAAAGAATTAAAACTGAAAATATTATAAATTTTTTGAAAAATAAAATTCCAGCATATGCGTTGCCAAAAAAAATTATTATTTTTAAAAAATTTCCCTTAAATCAAAATAGTAAAGTAGATAGAAACAAAATAAAACTTTATATTAATGGAAAATAGGAACTTTGTAATTATAATTGGAGAATCAACAGGTCTACAATGTCTGAAAAACCTTATAAAAAACAAATTATTAGAAATCTCAAACGTTATAAGTGTAGATAAAAGATATCACAAAATAATTAAAAACATTTGTAAAAAAAACAAAATAAATTTCAATACTTCAAATCAATTTAAAAAAAAAGCAAGTGTTGTTAAGTTTAAAAAAAAAAATCAATATTTATTAATTAGTATATTCTCTAGCTTAATTTTAAATAATCACTTTTTGAAAAATTTTAATAAAAACGCTTATAACTTTCATCCAGGTTTATTACCTTTTTATCCAGGAAAAAATTGTGTATCCGGAGCTCTGTACAATAAAGAAAAATATACAGGTGTAAGCTTACATTATGTAAATGACAAAATAGATCAAGGTAAAATTATAATGAAAAAAAAAATAAAAATAACCTCTAATGATAAGCTTATTGATTTGATGAGTAAATTGAGAATTTTGACAATTAATATGATGAAAGATTTTGAGAAAAATCTATTTTTAAGAAAAAAATTCATACCAAAAAAAAATAATAGAAATTTAGCAAAAAAATTCCCCAAAAAAATTCCAAATAATGGATTAATTGATGTTGAGACAAATTTTGAAGAATTCAAAAGATTATTTAATGCTAGTTTTTTTGGCCCATTTTATTCCTCTTGGGGAAGGTGTTATTTTAATTATCAAAAAAAAAAGAAAATTATTATAAATTTTAATGAAAGGAGTAATATGATAAATGATAAACAGAAAAATTTTATAAAAAAAATAAGTAAAAATAAATTTTCTTTAAAACTTAAAAAAAAAGTTATTACTGTTCTTACTAAATAAATGATTAAAGAATTAGACAAAGTTTTTGAAAAAACTGGCTTATATAAAGCAAGTTATATCTATATCTATAGCGACTTTAGAATATTTTTCGAAAATAATAAAGTAAACCCTGAAAAAAAAGTAAGTTCTTTTTTAAATCTTTTTTTGAACAAGGGTATCACATGCATAATTCCAGCATTTTCCTATACAACCAATGGTGAATTCCATATAGAAAACACAAAATCAAAGGTTGGTTTTTTAGCAAATTATGTAATGAAAAATTATCAATTTGAAAGATCAGAGCATCCAATTTTTTCTTATGTTGCTATTGGAAAAAAAAGAAAAATTGTCAAAAGTGTTGGAAAGTCAGCTTTTGGAAAAAAAAGTGTTCATAGTAGATTGTTAAACAAAAATACTTTTTTTCTGAATTTTTTTAGACCTTTGGAAAAAGGTAATACTCTTATTCATCATATTGAGCAAATTGAGAACGTCAATTATAGATACGATAAAAAATTTAGTACGATTGTTTTTAAGAATAAAAAAAAATTAGGCAGTAACTTCAAGGCGTATGTAAGAAAATTTATCAATAAAAAAGAACATAGATTTACGTTTAAAAAAATAATTAAACGACTTATTAAAGAAAAATTTATGATCAAAGTTTATGTCAAAAACTCTCATATTTTTATATATGATTATGATTTTTTTTATAAATATCTAAGGGCAGCCTTGCAAAAAGATAGATATATCTTCATAAATAAATAGTGTTCATAATTTGAACATATTTGATATACATGTTCAATATATGAACAATAAAAAAAATTTGGATAAAGACACGGAAAAAGAACTTGGAATATTAAGGCAACTAGACAAAAATCCAAGTACTTCGCAAAGAGATCTGGCCGAGGAGATCGGGGTTAGTCTGGGAAAGATTAATTTTCTTTTAAACGAACTTATTAAGAAAGGTCTTATAAAAATAGACAATTTTTCAAAAAATAAATCTAAAATAAATTATATATATCTGCTTACACCAAAAGGTATTTCAGCAAAATTTTCTTTAACACTTAAATTCATGAAAAGAAAACTAAAAGAATACGATGAATTAAAAAAAGATTTAAAAAATTAGTTATGTGGATAGTAGCCAAAATAAAAAGAAATAATTTAATTTTATTTTGTTCTGAATTACGAAAAAAATTACCAGACATAAAATACTATTTTCCAAAAATTTATCGAAAATCTGGAGAGAATGAAAATTTATTGATTAATTATATCTTTTGTTTTCATACTTCATTTAAAAAACATTCTTCGCTAGATATAAATAAAACAACAAAGGGCTTGGAGTGCTTTTTGGGGACAGGTGTTAAAGATCAAGAAGATATAAAGAGATTCATAAATTTTTGTAAAAATCATGAGGATGAAAACGGAAATATAACCAATTCTTTTTTCAGGAAAGTAATTTTAAACCAAGGAAAATTTATTTCTGGACCTTTTAGCAATTATTTATTTGATTTGATTAAAAAAGATAAGGAAAAAATTAGTATTTTAATCGGCGACATACCGATTACAGTATCTAACAAAAGTAAAAATTTATATCAACCAGTTTGATATATTCATTTGATTTTTTAAATGCTTCTTAAAACAAATAGGGCATCTGCGGAGCTATGGTAGAAAATAGATTAATTTGTACCGGAAATTCAGAATTAATTTCTGACTTAAAAAAAAATATCTATATTGGTGATTGGTGTTTAGAGGACACTGGAGTAAAAGAAAAAATTCAAAATTTAAAAAACAACGTTTGTGAATATCACTACAATATTGATCCAAACAAAATAAGAAAGGATTGGGATTATCTTTCAGTCCTATATGACAAAGTAATGAATTCTTTAACTATAAAGTTAAATCAATATCATAATAAAAGTTTTTCTAGGAGATACTGGGAAATAATTGCAGGACCATCTTTAGTTCATTTACTGAGTATTTTGTGGGATAGATGGGAAACATTAAAAAGTGTAAAAAAAAACTTTAAAATTCATGAAGTGGCAATCTTAAAATATGATACTTTTGATTATGTTCCTAAAGATTTTAATGATCTTTTTTCAAACAAATTAGATAATCACTTTTGGAATAATTGTATTTATTCTGAAATAATAAAAGATAGTTTTAACATTAAGATTGTTGAAATAGATTTTAAAAAAAAAAAGAATTTAAGATTAAAAGAAAAATTTGGGTTTAATCATTTTAATATATTTTACTATATAGATATTTTCTTATCTAAGATAATTAAAGAAGAGACATTATTTTACAAATTTGGGAGAAAAAAAACTTTTAGTTATTTGATCAACAATTTGAAATTATCAAGATTTTATAATGAATTTTCTGTTCAAATACCAACTAACAATGATTTAAATAGGGATAATCTTATTTTAAATCTTAATCCAAAAAATTCATTCGAAAAAATGTTAGATAGAAAATTAATGAATTTTTTACCAATTTCGCACTTAGAATCATTTAAAAAAATAGAAACTTACTTAGAAAAAATTACCTATAAACCAAAAAATATACTTACAACTTTTGGGCATGTTGTTGACGATCTATTTAAAATATGGACTGCTAATAATGTCGAAAAAAAAAATGCTAAACTCACTATATGTAGTCATGGTGGTTCTGTTGAAAATATAATAAATTTTAATTCATGGTTAAATATTGCTGATAATTTTATAACTTGGGAGAAAAAACAAGATCATAAATGTTTACAACTACCTCCTTCTTATTCTTCAGATTTTAAAAAAATTGATAATTCAAAAAATACAAAAATTTTATTTTGTACCGCTAATACAAATCTATATGTTTACAGAATTCAGGATTATATTTTAAGCTCTCAAATTAAATTATATTTAAATTTTTGGAGACATTTTATTTCAAAGTTAGATTTTAAAATCAAAAAAAATATCGTTGTTAGACATATACCTCATACTGACCCATGGTCCCAAAAGAAAGAATTTGAAAAATTTTTAGGAAAAGGTTCAATATCAAAAAAAAAAAATTTTTTAGATGAGGTAAAAAATTCTAAAATAATAATTAATACTGCTTTGCAAACAACTTTTTTTGAAAGCATGCTTTCTGGAGTTCCAACAATTGTTTTATTAAAAGATGATTTATGGAATTTAAGTGAGGAGGGAAAAAAAATATATAATTTGATGATAAAAAAAAAAATTATTTTTAAGAATATAAGTTCTTTAGTCCAGCACTTAAATGAAATTGATGAAAATCCTTTATCTTGGTGGAATAGTAACGAATTAATTTCAGTTAGAAATAAATTTCATGAGCATTATTGTAATTACAAAGATAATCAAAAGTGGAAAAATTTTTTTACAAATTTAGTTTAAATACAACTTTTCTTTATTTGCTCAATGTTTGATTTATAAAAAGTTACATCATTTTTTTTATAATAAGGATTAAAACCAATTTTTTTAAACATCTTAATAGAACTAATATTTTTATTTGATATGCCACATCTAAATTTATTTTTTTTTAGAATTTTATGTAAAAACACACAGCTATTTGCAGTTAACAAATGGGATAATTTTTTTCCTAAAAAGTTTTTATCAAAAATAAAAATACCAACAGTTGGTTTATTTGTATTTATTTTTTGAAAACCAGAAGTACCAATAAGTTTTTTTTTAAAAAAAAAACCGATTAATATTTTATTTTTTGATTTTTTAATTCTTTTTATATAATTAATTTGTTTTTCTAATTTTTTATTTTGATTTATTAAAAATTTAGTTTTGTTTAATTCTGAGAGATATTCTTGATTTACATCTATGGACGAAAGACATTTAGCTTGTATTAATTTTCTTTTAATTTTAAAAATGTGAATATAATTAGTGAACATTTACTTAAAATTTATTACAAATAATTGAGTTTATAACTATAAATATATGATTGGAAATAAAATTTATAATCTTGCAAAAAAAATTTGGAGCTATGATAGAAGCTTAACTGGCAATGGTGTTAGAAAAACACTTAAAGAATTTAACAAAATTTTTAAAGGGTTAAAAACATTTGAAATTAAGTCAGGGACGAAAGCTTTTGATTGGGTAGTTCCAGATGAATGGAATGTAAATCAAGCATATATATTAGACCCCAATAAAAAAAGAATATGCGACTTTAAAAAAAACAATTTACATTTAGTGAGTTATTCTATCCCAGTTAGAAAATCGCTCAAACTAAATGAACTCAAAAAAAAACTGTATTCTGATCCAAATAACAAAGATGCCATCCCATATCGAACAAGCTATTACAAAAGAGATTGGGGTTTTTGTATAACTGATAATCAAAAAAAAAATTTAAAAAAAGGCAACTATAATGTTTTTATTGACTCTAAAATCGACAAAAATGGGTCAATGACTTTTGGTGAGATTTTTATTAAAGGTAAATCAAGTAAGGAAATATTTTTTTCTTCATATATATGTCATCCTTCATTGGCCAACAATGAATTATCTGGCCCATGTCTATTAATCTATTTGGCAAAAGAAATTGCTAAGAAAATTAATAATTACTCAGTTAGAATTGTTTTTATACCTGAAACAATAGGTTCAATTTATTATTTAAGTAGGAATTATAAAAAAATGAAAAAAAATATAGATTTTGCTTTTAACATTACTTGTGTTGGAGACTCTAGAAATTATTCATTTATTCCATCAAGAAAAAATAATACTAATACTGATTCATTGACAAGACATGTTTACAAATTTTTTGCAAAAAATTTCAAAGAGTATTCATGGAATGATAGAGGAAGTGATGAAAGGAATTATTGTTCCCCAGGAATAGACCTTCCAATGTGCACAATTATGAGGTCAAAGTTTGGTGATTATAAAGAATATCACACTTCCAATGATAATCTTACTAAAGTAGTAAACAAAAATGCTTTAGGAGATAGTTTTAGTCTAATAGAAAAACTCCATTTCGCTGCTGATAATTTCTGTTATCCAAAAGCAAGTTTTCTGGGTGAGCCTTTTTTATCTAAAAGAAATTTGTATCCAAATATTGGGGCTGGTAAATTGCCTAAAAAAATTATGTTGATAAAAAATATTTTAACTTATAGTGATGGTTTGAATTCAATAATTGATATCGCTAATAAATGTAATGTTGCTGCTTGGGAAATAATACCTACGATTAATGAAATGAAAAAAAAGAAACTTTTAAATGTTTAAAAATCAAACAGTATTAATCACTGGTGGAACAGGTTCTTTTGGTAAGGAATTTACAAAAAAATTAATCAAAAATTATGATCCAAAAAAAATCATTATTTTTTCTAGAGATGAGCTAAAACAGTTTGAAATGAAAAACGATAAATTTTTTCAAAAAAAAAATATAAGATTTTTTTTAGGAGATGTTAGAGACAAACAAAGACTCAAAACAGCTTTTGAGGGAGTAGATTTGGTTGTTCATGCCGCAGCATTGAAACAAGTTCCTGCAGCAGAATATAACCCTACTGAATATATAAAAACTAATATCAATGGTGCTGAAAATATCATTCAGGCAGCAATTAGCTGTAATGTAAAAAAAATAATTGCACTCTCAACAGACAAAGCTGTAAATCCAATTAATTTATATGGAGCAACCAAACTTGTTTCTGACAAACTTTTTATTGCAGCAAATAATATTATTGGGAAAAAAAATATAAAATTTTCAATAGTTAGATACGGTAATGTTTCTGGATCACGCGGATCTGTTTTACCTTTTTTCCTTGAACTAAAAAAAAAAAATAAACCTTTTTTAATAACACATAAGGATGCTACACGATTTTGGATAACATTAGATGAGGGTGTAAATTTTGTAATAAATTCTCTAAAAATTATGCAAGGTGGAGAAATTTTTATCCCAAAATTACCAGCAATAAAAATTATCGATTTAGCGAAAGCTATAGATGAAAAAAGAGAAATAAAAATGATTGGTTTAAGAGAGTCTGAAAAAATTCATGAGTCGCTTATCTCTCCAGATGAAGATAAAAATGTTCTAGATTTTAAAAATTATTTTGTAATCAAGCCATTTTTGTTTAACTTTAGTAAAACTTTTAAAAATCAAAAAGGAAAAATTGCAAAGAGTAATTATTATTTTTCCTCAAACAATTCAGATTTCCTTACAATTAAAGAAATTAAATCATACATTAAAAAATTGTGAGATTGTCAAAATTAGTAATTGGTGGAGCCCAATTCGGACAAAGTTATGGAATCGATAGTAGTAGAGTAAATCAAAAAGAAATCAAAAAATTATTTAACTATTTAAAAAAAAAAAATCATAAAATTATTTATGATAGCTCTCCAAATTATGGTGATAGTGAAAAAATTATACTAAAGATGGGTTTATCGAATTCATCTATAATTACAAAAATAAAGGATATACCAAAGGAATTAGATAAGATTAAAGCTTACATTGAAAAATTTGTAATTGATTATAACAAAAAAAATCAAAAAAATATTTATGCAATTCTTTTACATGATGAAAAAGAACTATCAAATCTTAAGCGACTTCAATTTATAACTAAAATTTTCATAAAAATGAAAAAACATAGACTAATAAAAAAATATGGTTACTCTATATATGACTATAAAAAATACAGAAAAAATATTCTAAGAGCAAAACCTGATATTTTACAATTTCCTTACAATATAATTGATAATAGAATCAAAGAATATCATTTAAAAGAACTAAAAAAAAAAAATATTATACTTCACGCAAGATCAGTATTTTTGCAGGGACTTTTACTTTGTGAATCAGCCAAACTTCCAAAAAAATTTAAAAGGTTTAAAAAAACTTGGGAAAAATACGAAAAAGAATTAAAAAAAAATAATCAAACTATGCTTCAAGCCTGTCTAGGGCATGTCTTGTTTAATAAATATCTAGATAAAATTGTTATAGGTTTTAAATCTTTAAAACAATTGAAAGAAATTGATAAAATAAAATTAGTGAGAAAAAATTTTTTTTTTCCTAGAGTTCATATACAAGACAAATTATTTCTCATAAACCCATATAAATGGTAATATGATTTGTGCAATAATTCAAGCTAGAGAAGACTCAACAAGACTTCCAAATAAAATTTTCAAAAAAATTATTGATAGTGAAAATTCTTTATCATTAATTCTCAAGCGCCTAAATAAGTCAAAAAAAATTGATAAAGTTATAATTGCTGTCCCAAATCAATCAACAAAGTTCGATCATCTAAAAAAAAAGTTTAAAAATATTGAATTATTCAAAGGTGATAAATATAACGTCCTTAAAAGATATTATAGTGCGGCATCTTTTTTTAGTGTAAAAACGATTGTTCGAATTACTTCTGATTGTCCTTTAATAGACTTTAGATTATTAGATAAAATGATTAAAGACTTTAAAAAATATAAAGTTGATTATTATTCTAATTGTATTCATCGGTCATTTCCGGATGGTTACGACATAGAAATTTTCAATTTTAAATCCTTAGATTTTGCATTCAAAAATGCTAGGACTAAATATGATAAAGAACATGTTACTTCATTTCTAATAAAATCAAAAAAAGTTAAAAAACGAAATTATAAAATAAGTCCAAACCTTCATTTTTTAAGATGCACGCTAGATGATTTGAATGATCTTAAGTTTATCAGAAAAATATACAAATTTTTTTCTCCCAAAAAGTATTTTAGTTATCAAGATGTGAAAAGACTTTATTATAAAGAACCAAATTTTTTTATAAAAACATGAAAATAGATAATTACAGAACTTGGTTGAAAGCTCTTAAACTAATACCAGGTGGTAATATGTTAATTTCAAAGAGACCACCAAATAACTTAATTAAAAAATATCCAATTTATTTTTCTAAGTGTCAAGGCTCTTACATTTGGGATTCAAATGGAAAAAAATATCTAGATATGTTTTTAATGGGAGTTGGTACGAATATTCTTGGATATAATAATAAGAAAATTAATAGCGCAGTTAACAAAGTAATTAAAATGGGAAATATCTCATCTTTAAATTCTTTAGAAGATATTAAACTGGCTAAGGAGCTTTTAAAAATTAATAATTGGGCCGATATGGTAAAGTTTGCAAGAACAGGGGGTGAGGCAAATGCTATTGCTGTCAGATTAGCTAGGGCATCAAATAAAAGAGACATAATTGCTTTTAGTGGATATCATGGATGGCATGATTGGTATTTATCAGCAAATTTAGCAAATAAAAAAAACTTAGATACACATTTATTTCCTAACCTAAGATCTTCCGGTGTTCCAAAAAATTTAAAGAATACATCTATAGGATTTAATTTTAATGACAGTAAAGGTTTAATTAAAATTTTAAATAAGTTTAAAAATAATATATCAGCAATTAAGTTGGAAATTCAAAGAACAGATCCACCATCCAAAGAATTCTTAAAAACAATAAAAAAAATTCAAAAAAAAAAAAATATCCTAATAATTGTTGATGAATGCACTTCTGGTTTTAGGGAAACATATGGAGGATTATATAAGAAATATAATTTAATTCCAGATATTGCAATTTATGGAAAGTCTTTAGGGAATGGTTATCCAATTACTGCAGTTGTTGGAAAAAAAAAAGTTATGAAATTCGCAGAAAAAACTTTTATTAGTAGTACATTTTGGACTGATAGAATAGGAACTGCAGCTGCTTTAGAAACCTTGAAGTTGATGAAAAGAAAAAAAAGTTGGGTTAAAATTTCTAATATTGGAAAAATGATCAAAAAGCGATGGAAAAAAATTTCAATATTAAGTAATGTTCCAATTGAAATTTCTGGTCTAGATGCAATGCCTAAATTTGAAATAAAACATAAAAAAAACGATTTTTATAAACAATACATTGCTGCAGAAATGTTAAAAAAAAATATTCTAGCGAAAAATATTATTTATTTAAGTACTTCACATTCGAAGCAACAAATTGACCTTTATATGAAAGTTTTACAAAAAATTTTCTATAAAATAGGAGAAGATATATTCCACAAAAAAGATAAAATTATCTCAAATAAATTCTTCAAAAATAAAAAAGAAATTTCACTGAAAAGATTAAACTAATTTTATGAAAAAAAACTACCTTAAAATAATTAACAATATTGAAAAAGTGAGAAGAAAAAATAATAAAAATTGGATGGATATTTTAAAATTAGCTTTTTCAGCAGAACCCAAAAAAACAGCTAAAATTTTTTCTAGAATTTATAAGGAAGACAAATTAATTTCTAAACTTGCCAGAAAACTTACCAAGTAAATATAAATGATTAAAATTGGTAATAAAATAATTTCACATAAAAGACCACCTTTTTTGATTGCAGAAATATCCGCTAATCACAAAGGTTCTTTTAAAAGAGCATTAAAGTTAGTAAAATTAGCAGCTCAGTCCGGGTTTGATGCAATAAAGTTGCAAACTTATGATCCTAACTCAATTACTTTGAATTCTAAAAAAAAAGATTTTTTAATTAATGACAAAAAAAGTATTTGGAATAAAAAAAGACTTTATGAACTTTATAAGGAAGGTCAAACACCAAAGGAATGGCATAAAAAATTATTTGCTGAGGCAAAAAAATTAAAGATGTTAGCTTTTAGCACTCCTTTTGATTTGAATTCAGTTGATTTTTTGATTAAATTAAACGTTCCATGTTTTAAAATCGCATCCTTTGAAATAACTTATTTAGATTTAATCAAAAAGTGCGCTAAGACTAAAAAACCTTTAATCATATCTACAGGACTTGCAACATTTAAAGAAATTAAAGAAGCAGTCAAAGCAGCAAAATCTTCTGGTTGTAAAAAGATAATTCTTTTAAAATGTTCAAGCAACTACCCTGCTAATCCTAAAGATATTAATTTAATAACATTAAATGATTTAAAAAGAAAATTTAAAACAGAAGTTGGTCTATCTGATCATACCCTAGGATCTGAAATTGCAATCTCTAGCATAAATTATGGCGCTTCTGTTATTGAGAAGCATATTACTATAAAAAATAATGATGGTGCATTAGATAGTAAATTTGCACTTGATAGTCTTAACATGAAGAGTTTTGTAGATGCTATAAAAAATACTTTTTTAGCGAGAGGTAAAGTCACATATGGTCCAACCAAAAACGAGATAAAATCATTAAAGTTTAGAAGATCAATTTATGTTTCAAGAATGATTAAAAAAGGAGAAAAAATTTCAAATTTTAATATTAAAATTGTAAGGCCTTCATTAGGATTAGATCTAAAAAATTTTTCAAAAGTAATCGGGTTAAAAGCAAAAAAAATTTTAAAACCCGGTGATCGTGTTAAGCTCACAGATCTTGTTTAAAAATAAAATTTTTTTTTAAAATGATTAAAACGTACATTACAGCAATTAAGTTGCTTATAAATTATAATAAAGTTTATCCAATTCTTTTCTTAGTTGGTTTGCTAGTAGCTATAGTACTAGAGTCCTTCACAGTGATAGCATTATACCCAATTTTATTATCAATTATTAATGATAATAATTTAAACAATCTATTTATTTTAGAAAAATTTAATCTGTCTTTGGGTCAATATATTTTTATTTTTTTAGGTGCAGTTATCTTAAAGACTCTTTATCTCAATCTTTTTAGTTATGTTAAAAATAAGTATTTGTTCTCTTTTCATACTTATATTTCCAATAAACTTTATAAAAACTATGTCAGTAGAGATTTAATCAATATCATTTCAATGAATTCATCTCAAATAATAAGAAATCTTTTTAATGAAATAAGTAATTTTATTTCTGGATTAAACGTATTATTTATTTTTTTTATAGAGTTATTAATTTCTTTGAGCCTCTTATCTCTATTACTCTACACAGATCTTTTTGCTACTTTATTTATGTTTAGTAGTTTAACAATAATTCTACTTTCTTATCTATTAATAATCTCTCCAACATTGAGAGAATTATCCTATAAAAAACTTACAATGAATGGAAAAGTGATCAAATTTATTCAAGAAACTTTCGACTTAATCAAAATCATTAAAACTACTAAAAAAGAGAAATTATTTGTGAATAATTATACAGAAAATGTAAAGGGTTTAAACAACGTTGATAGAAAAAGAACTTTTTTGTCAGAAATAATTACTAATAGTAAAGATTTATTTTTAGTAATAATTTTAATTTTACCGATTTCTTATTTTATTTTTATTAAAGATATAGATTTTATTAAGGCAATTCCAATACTTTCAATTTTTATTTATGCCTCAACTAAAATTTTTCCATCAGCTATGAAAATTTCAAGTTCTTTCCAGAGTCTGAATAATTATCAACCTTCAGTATTTGTAGTTATGAAGGAATTATCTTTTAAAGTGCAGGAGAAAATTTCCTCAGATACAAAAAAAAAAGATAAATTTTATATTAATACAGACATCAAAATTCAAAATCTTTTCTTTAGTTATGGGAGCAGTAATAAATTATTTGACAACTTTAATTTCATCATAAAAAAAAATCAATTAAACTTTTTTATTGGAAAAAGTGGATCTGGAAAGACAACTTTGATAAATTTAATTTCAGGTTTGATAAAACCAAAAAAAGGCAAAATGTTAGTTAATGATATCGATATTTTTTCTACAAATCAGGAGACCCAAGATAACTGGATATCTTCAATTGGTTACATTAGTCAAGAGAGTGTTTTAGCCTCAACAACTATTTTAGAAAATATAACTTTGTTTGAGAAAAATTTTGATAAAAACTTATTAGAAAAATCTCTAAATTTATCTAATTTGAAAGATTTTGTTAAACACAATCCTGATGGTTTAATGCATCAAGTTGGTGAGTCAGGTGGTAAGCTATCTGGAGGACAAAAACAAAGAATAAATATTGCAAGAGCATTATATCACTCACCATCTTTGTTAATTTGTGATGAGATTACAAGCTCTTTAGATAAGAAAAATAAAATCGAGATAATTAATGAGATTAAAAAACTTAAAGAAAATTTAACTATAATCTTCATAACTCACGATGAACAATTAAAAGATTATGCTGATAATATTATAAATTTAAATAATGAAAATTAATTATTCAAAACAAAACGTTACTGATAATGACATTAAGTCTGTAGTAAAAGTTTTAAAATCAAATTTTTTAACACAAGGGCCAAATATTAAACTTTTTGAAGATAAAATTAAAAAGATAGTTCACGCAAAGTACGCCTATGCTGTTAATTCTGCTACTAGTGGCTTACATGTGGCTTGTATGTCAATTGGAATTGCAAAAAATGATATAGTTTGGACATCACCAAATTCATTTGTGGCCTCTTCAAATTGCGCTTTATATTGTGGTGCAAAAATTGATTTTGTTGACATAGATCTTAAAACTTACAACTTATGTTCAAAGAAATTAGAGGATAAATTAAAGAAAACAAAAAAAGAAAACCTTCCAAAAGCAATAGTGCTAGTTCATTTTGCAGGATATACTGAAGATTTAGAAAAAATTAAAAAATTATCTATTAAGTATCGATTTAAAATAATCGAGGATGCCTCTCATGCTTTAGGAGCAAAGTATAAAGGAGGATATATTGGAAATTGTAAATTCAGTGATGTGTGTGTCTTCAGTTTTCATCCTGTAAAATCTATTACAACCGGCGAAGGTGGTATGATAACAACTAATTCAAAAAAAATTTCATCTAAATTAAGATTATTTCGTAACCACGGGATTAATAAGGACAAAAGATTTTTGTTAGATAAAACCAAAAAAATAAATCATTATGAACAAGTAGAACTAGGCTTTAATTATAGGATGAATGATTTAGAGGCAGCATTAGGAATTTCTCAATTAAATCGATTGAAAAAATTTATAAATAAAAGAAATGATATTGCAAAATATTATGACAATCAGCTTGCAAATCTTCCAATACAAAAACCAGTATTTACAAAAAATAGTTCCTGGCATTTATATGTAATTTTACTTAAAAATAAAGATGTAAGACAAAAATTATTCAATTTTTTGAAAAGAAAAAATATCAATTGTCAAATTCATTACATACCAATTCACACTCATCCTTTTTATAAAAAAATTGGTTTTAAAAAAAATGATTTCCCTAATGCTGTGGAATATTACGAAAAATGCTTATCCTTACCAATTTTCTTTGATTTAAAACACTCAATTCAAAAAAAAATAGTAAAATTGATACGTAAATTTTTTCTAAATGTTTAAAATTCTGATTAAAAGTAAGTTAAATGATAAAGAAAAAAAAGGGATTTTAAAATTAAAAGATCAATTCTGGAGCTTTGGTCTAAAAGAACAAAAGAAATGGTTCGAAAATAATATTAAGAAAAAGGATATTCATATTTTTTTTCAAAAAAAAAATAACATAATTGCATATAATTGTCTTAGAATAAAAAAAATAAATAAGTTCAGTTTTTTTCTCCTAGATACCATAATTGTAGACAAAAAATTTAAGAAAAACGGATATGGAGGTTGCCTATTAGATATAAATAAATCAATTTCGATATCTAAAAGAAAGCCAATTTTTTTAAAAACAAATCAACAAACAAAGAGTTTTTATGAGGAATTTGCCTTTAAACTTATAATGAAAAATAGCAATTTTCTTTATTTTACTTTTAATAATAATGAAAAAAAAAATAACTTCTATAAATATCTTAGAAAAAAAAATGGAGTTTAGATGTATTTAGTTACAGGTTGCGCAGGATTTATCGGTATGCATTTATCGATTGAATTATTAAGAAGAAATAAAATTGTTATTGGCATAGATAATTTGAATAATTATTATGATGTAAATTTGAAAAATAAAAGACTTTCTAATTTAAAAAAATTTAGAAATTTTAAATTTAAAAAAATTGATATTCAAAATTTACCTGCTTTAAAAAAGTTTACTAAAAGATATAAAATAAAATATATAATTAATTTAGCTGCACAAGCTGGAGTTAGGTACTCAATTTCTAATCCGGAAAAATATTTTGATAGTAACATTAAAGGATTCTTCAATATGTTGGAAATTGCAAAAATAAAAAAGATTAAACACTTTATTTATGCAAGTAGCTCAAGTGTATATGGCGCATCTACAAAGAAAATTTTTAAAGAGACAGACAATGTTGACCAACCCATTAGTTTTTATGCTTCGTCAAAGAGATGTAACGAGTTAATGGCTCATTCTTACAGTTATATTTACAATTTTCCTGTGACAGGATTAAGATATTTTTCTGTTTATGGTCCTTGGGGCAGACCAGACATGTCTTTATTTATTTTTACTAAAAAAATTTTGCAAGATAAAAAAATTGATGTCTTTAATAAAGGCAAAATGAAAAGAGATTTCACGTATATTGATGACGTTGTAAAAGCAACATATAGAATTATCCACAAAATTCCAAAAATGAGAGATGGTAAGAATATTTGTAAATTTAAAATATTAAATATTGGAGGTGGAAATACAATTAAGCTTTCTGATTACGTAAGTTTAATTGAAAAAAAATTAAATAAAAGTGCCAAAATGAATTTAAAAGGTATGCAATTAGGGGATGTAAAATTTACTCTATCTAATAAAAACGAATTAAAAAAATATATAAAATTTTATCCCAAAACAAATATTGAAAAAGGTATTAAAAAGTTCATTGATTGGTTTAAAAGTTTTTATTTAAATGAGAAATAATAAAATTTGTGTAATAGGCTTGGGTTACGTTGGTTTACCATTGGCTTTCAATTTATCAAAGCATTTTGAGCTTATTGGTTTCGATAGTAGCAAAAAAAGAATTTTGGATTTAAAAGATAATGTAGACCAAACAAATGAGATAAAAACCTCTGAATTAAAAAAAGCAAAAATTTCATTTACGTATGAAACTAAAGATATTCAAGAATGTAACATTTATATTGTTACAGTACCAACTCCGATTAACTCGAAAAATAATCCTCAAATAACAAGCTTAATTTCTGTTACTAAAATGATAGCCTCTCATTTAAAGAATAATGATTTGATTATATATGAATCGACAGTTTTTCCAGGTTGCACAGAAGAAATTCTAATTCCTCTAATTGAAAAAATATCTAAAAAAAAATTAAATAAAAATTTTCATGTTGGTTATTCACCTGAAAGAATTGATCCAGGTTATTCAAAATATAAACTCTCAAATCAAATTAAAGTAATTAGTGGTTCTAGCAAGCAAACAGTGGCAAGAGTTGGAAAAATTTATAAAACAATAATTAAAAAAGGAATTTTTGTTGCTAAAAATATTAAAGTCGCTGAAGCTGCAAAAATAATAGAAAACACGCAAAGAGACATTAATATTGCATTTATAAATGAAGTATCAATGCTCTTTCATAAAATGAAAATAAATACTAATGAAGTTTTAAAGGCAGCTAACACAAAGTGGAATTTTTTAAATTTTAAACCAGGACTTGTTGGAGGACATTGCATTGGTGTGGATCCTTACTATCTTAAGTTTAAAGCTCTAAAAGAGGGTTTTAGACCTAAATTAATATCATCCGGAAGATCTATTAACGATTTTATGCCTAAATTTATATTTAAAGAAATCAAAAAGGAAGTTGAGAAAAAAAAAAAAAGATTAAAAAATTTAAAAATATTATTTCTTGGAGTTACTTTTAAAGAAAATTGTAATGATTTTAGAAATTCAAAAGCAATAAGTTTATTAAAACTTTTGAAAAAAAATAACGATATTGATATTTTTGACAATTTAGTTAATAAAAATTTATTAGCTGAAAAAGAAAAAATTAAATTAATATCAAAAATTAGTAAGAAAAATTTCTATGATGTAATTATTGTATCTGTGCCACATAATAAAATTAAATCTTTCAAAATTAATTTTCTAAAAAAACTTTGCAAAAAAAGTGGCATAATTATTGATATAAAATCAATATATTCGAAAGAGCAAGTTGAATGGCAATTATAAATAAAAATTTCTGGTCGGGAAAACATGGACCATTAATGATTGCTGAAATAGGAGGGAATCACGAGGGAAATTTTCAATATGCAAAGAAATTAACTAAACAAGCGATTCAATCAGGGGTCGATGTTGTAAAATTTCAGATTTACTCAGGCGATGGACTTGTAAATAAAAAGATTTCACCTGATAGAAATAAGCACTTTAAAAAATTTCAACTTACAAAAAGTCAACATATTGAATTAGCAAAACTTTGTGTAAGTTCAGGTGTTCAATATAATGCTTCAATTTGGGATTTGAAAATGATTGATTGGGTGGATAAATATTTAAAATTCTATAAAATAGGTTCTGGAGATTTAACTGCATATCCAATTATAAGCGAATTTGTAAAAAGAGGTAAACCAATTTTGTTATCAACAGGCTTATCAAATTTAAAAGAAATAAAAGATACAATTAATTTTATAAAAAAATTAAATCCAAATTATAAAAAAAAAAATATGTTAGCTTTAATGCAATGTACTTCTATGTATCCTACAGATGATAAAGACGTAAATTTAAGAGTAATTGATAAATTTAAAAATTTATTTAAATATGAAATTGGTTATTCACATCACTCCTTTGGTGATTTAGCTCTGCAAATTGCCTACACTAAGGGAGCTAGCGTGTTAGAATTTCATTTTACGGACAAAAGAGAAGGTAAAACTTTTAGAGATCATTTAATCTCACTAACTAAAAATGAGGTCATTTCACTTTGTTCAAAATTTAAAAGAATCAAAAGTTTAATGGGTAATGATAAAAAATTTGCCCTAAAATCTGAGATAAAATCTGGACATATTAAAAGTTTTAGGAGAGCGCTATATCTTAATAAAGATATTAAAAAAGGCGAATTTATTTCAAAAAATGATATAGATTGTTTAAGACCTAATGAAGGTTTAGATGCGAGAAAAATTAATAAAATATTGGGCAAAAAATCCAAAAAAAATTTTAAGTCATATCAAAAAATCAAACTATGACAGATTCAAGAAAACTAGCAATTAAGAATCTCAAAGGTAGTGATGAAGAAATGAGAGTTTCTTGGATGTTAAAAAATATGAGTCAAAATAAAGCTTTCAAGTACTTACTTGAAAACGAAAAATTAGAAAACCAAAATATTTTGCTTAAATCACTTCAAGAAAGATATAAAACTTACAGAAGTCAATGGAGGGGTAATGCTAAGTTTGCAATAAAGAATGATTTAATTGGGAATAAATTTAATGATAGTGGCATTAAACCACTTTGTATAGATATAGAGACAGCTTCGGTATGTGATTTAGCTTGCCCTCATTGTTATAGACAATTTATTGCAACTCCTGATAAAATAATGTCAAAGGAACTTGCTTTTAAAATCATCGATCAAGCATCAAAATTAAATGTTCCATCAATGAAATTTAACTGGAGAGGCGAACCTTTATTGAACCCGTCATTGCCCGAAATTATTGATTACGCGAAAAAAAAGGGTGTTATAGAGACGATCATTAACACTAATGCAACAAAGTTAAATTTAGATATGGCAAAAAAAATTATAAATTCTGGCTTAGATTTAATGATCTATTCTTTTGATGGGGGATCTAAGAAAAGCTATGAAAAAATGAGACCTGGCCGGTTTAAAAAAAATAATTTCAATGAGATTTATGAAAACATACTTAATTTTCATAAAATAAAAAAAAAATTAAAATCTGCATTTCCAAGAACTAAGATACAAATGGTTTTGACCGAAGATACTTTTGCTGAACAAGATGAGTATTTTTCATTATTTAAAGATATAGTTGATGATGTGTCGGTCAAACAATATACGGAAAGAGGAGGAAAAATTAGTGATGTAAGTGAAGAATATTTAAGATCTGCGTGTTCAAACGAGATTACCGAAGGATCAAATAAAAATTACGTTACAAAAAAAATAGACGTAAATGCTGAAATTATGAAGGACTCCGACGGAAATTTGTTTGTTTCTAAAGGAAGATTGCCGTGTGAACAACCTTACCAAAGAATGTTAGTAACCTATGATGGAAGGGTAAGTATGTGTTGTTATGATTGGGGTAGTATGCATCCAGTAGGATATGTAGATAAATTAGCAATTGAAACTGGCGAAAAAGAATATAATAAAATTAAAAAAAAAGCTGATCAAAAAGCCAAAGGTTTTGATTTGATGAATTTAGAATTACCTAAAATTTTTAATGAACCCATTAAAGAGGTAAAAACTATTGAACAAATTTGGTATGGTGATGATATTAATTTTGTGAGAACAAAACATTCAAAAAACTTATTAGAGGATGTCCCAATTTGCAAAGGGTGTCCGTTTAAAGAAACATACGATTGGCAAAAAATAAACTAAGATGATCGAGATTATCGCAGAAATTGCGAATGCTCATCAAGGCAGTTATAAAACTGCAATTAGATTAGCAGATAAGGCCTTTTTACATGGAGCTGACGCAATTAAATTTCAGATTTATTTTGCAGATGAGTTATTGGTAAAATCCCACTCAAGGTATAATCATTTTGTTAATCAAAGTTTCTCAATTAATCAATGGCACAAGATTTTAAAATCTCAAAAAAATAGAAAAATTTATTGTGATGTATTTGGTTTTAAAGCTTTAGGTCTTGCAGTTAAGCATAAAGTATTTGGAGTTAAAATTCATTCTTCGGACTTAGAAAATTTGGAATTGATTAAAAAGATACCGAGAAGAATGAAGGTGTTATTATCATGTGGTGGTTCAAATCTATTTGATATTTCAAATGCTATTAAAATTTTAAATAACAAAGGTATAAAGCCAGTTTTGATGCACGGATTTCAAGCTTATCCAACAAAGATAGAGGATATAAATTTGAATAGATTTAAATTATTAAAAAATCAATTTAAAAATAATGTTGAAATTGGTTTCCAAGATCACACTTCTGGGTCTGATAAAATCAATTTTTATCTTCCAGTTTTAGCAATAGGAATGGGTGCAACTTTTATTGAAAAACATATAACTTTTAACAGAGCAAGAAAGAAAGTTGATTATTATTCATCGATAGAACCAAAGAAACTAGAAAAATTTGTTAAAATAATTAGAAGTTTAGAAAAATCTTTTATTTTGAAAGAGAGTTTTTTTAGTCCATCTGAAAAAAATTATTCTTATACTACAACTAAAAATTGGGTAGCAAAGAAAAATATTGAAAAAGGTCAAAAGTTAAGCTTATCCAATTTATCTTTGAAAAGAATTGATCAAACAGAAAGTTTTAACGCTGATTTTGAGACCATAAAAAATAAAGCAGCCATTGCATCAATTAAAAAAGACCAAAAAATAAATTTCACTCTTGTTAAACAAAATATTTGTGCGATGGTTTCTGTTAGGTCAAAATCAAAAAGATTAAATAATAAATGGAAATTAAATATTTGTGGCAAACCAACACTATACCATCTTATAACAAGACTTAAAAAATCTAAATTATTAGATGAGATAATCATTTGCACAACAAATAACAGAGAAGATGACAAAATTATTAATTTTGCGAAGAAAAATAAAATTAAGTTTTTTAGAGGTTCAGAGCTAAATGTTTTAGGTAGAATACTTGGTGCAGCCAAAAAATTTGGTAATTTTGATCATTTAGTGAGAGTTACTGGAGATGATATTTTGATTGATCACAAATACTTAGATATTGCAATAAGACATCATCTATCAAAAAATTCTGATTATACTGATCATAAACTTTTGCCATCGGGTACCGAAACAGAGGTATTTTCTCACGTTTTTTTAAAAAAATTGAATAAAGCAATTATGTTTAATAACGATACTGAATATTTAACAACTTTTATTACTAATCATAAAGATCAATTTAAAATATCATCGGCTCCTGTAAAAAAAAAACATCAAAGTAATTTTTCAATGACAATCGATACAAAAAATGATTTTTTAAAAGTAAAAAACTTTCTTATTTCCATGGAAAAGAAGAGAAATTTGTATAATTATTCAATTGATAATGTTGTTAAATATTTAAAAAAATTAAATAAACAAAAATATAAAAATATAAAAAAGAAAAAATACAAACCAAACACTTCTCTAAATTGGGATATATTTCAATGAGACCACTTATAACTGTATATATAACAAATCATAATTATGAGAAGTTTATATCAAAATCTATTCAGAGTGTTTTAAATCAGTCATTTAAAAGATATGAATTAATAATTATTGATGATGGATCGACTGATAATTCAATCAATGTAATTAATAAATATTGTAAAAAAAGCAAAGATATAATTTTTGTAAAACAAAAAAAAAGAGGTTTAGTTGCATCAAATAACATCGCAATTAGTTTAGCGAAAGGAAAATATATCATGAGATTGGATGCAGACGATTGGTTAAAAAAAGATGCTCTTAAAGAAATGTTTAAAATAATTGATAAGAGTGATGAAACAGCAATGGTTTTTCCTGATTATTATGAAGTAGATATAAATGGTAAAAAAATTTTAAGATTTGTGAGGCATAATTTTAAAAAGGTAGATCTAAAAGATCAACCTGCTCATGGTGCCTGTTCACTTATTAGACTATCAATATTAAAAAAAATTGGTGGTTATGATGAGAAATTTATGTGCCAAGATGGTTATTATATATGGATGAAATTATTAAAATATAATGTAAAAAATATAAATAAACCTTTATTCTATTATAGAAAACATGGATCAAATTTAACCTCAAATATATCCTTAATAAATAAAACTAGAACAAAGATTTTAAATTACGTAAACCGAAAATCCAAAAAAAAATCAATAGCAATTTTGCCCTTCAGAGGATCGCTCATAAACAAATATTCTTTAATGATGAAAAAATTAAGTGGAAAAGAACTAGTTAGGTATTCAATAGATGCCTCTCTTAAATGTAAAAAAATTTCTAAAGTCCTGATTTCCTCTAACGACAAAAAGTCATTGCAAATTTTAAGAAAAAAATATGCGTCAAACAATAGGGTTTTATTTCATAATAGAGAGGAAAAATTGTCGCTTTTTAACACTCCAATTAAAGATACATTGAAAACTTGTATTAAATTTTTAAAAAATAAAAATTTAAAATTTGATTACGTGTACTTGATCAATGCGTCTTCTCCATTTATTTCAGAAAATGATTTAAACAATAGTTTCAATATACTAGATTTCTTTAAATTAGATCGAGTGGTTGGTGTTTTAAAGGAGACTAATAATTTTTATCTACATAATGGTAAAACTTTAAATCAAATTAATGATAACTCTTATTTACGACTTGAAAAAAATGAAATTTATACAGAGCCAGGATCATTATCAATTTTCAATAAAAAAAATATGTTTAAAAAAAAAATGAAGACTGGTCATGTAATTTTAGAAAAATTAAGTTGTTTTCAAATAAAAGATGAAACAGATTTTAATGTTGCTAAAACTTTAAATAAAATTAAAATTAACTAAAGGGTTTTCTAGTGTGTGGCTTGGCTGGATTTATTGGAACTAAAAAGAAAATCCCCAAAATTGGAGAGATTAAAAATTGCAAGTTGTCTCTGAAAAGAAGGGGTCCAGATACATCAGGAGTTTTTAGAAAAAATATTAATAATAAATCAATTTTATTAATTCACACAAGATTATCTGTTGTAGATTTAAATAGAAATTCTTCACAACCTTTTTCTGATAGTAATGGCACATTGGTATTCAATGGAATGATCTATAATTATATTGAGTTAAAAAATGATTTAAAAAAAAAGGGTGAGAAATTCAAAACCACCTCTGACACCGAAGTTTTGCTAAAGTTATTGAATACTTATCAGGAAAAGGCCCTAGAAATGATTGATGGTATGTGGGCTTTTGCTTACTTTAATCATAAAAACAATTATCTTCTTTTAAGTAGGGATATATTTGGAGAAAAACCTCTTTATTATCAAAGTAATGATAACAATTTTTATTTTAGCAATTCTATAAAAGCACTTCAAAAATTAAGTAAAAAAAAACTGGGTTTAAATAAACAAAAGATCAAAAATTTTTTAAATTACCAAGATAAAATTTATGGGATGGATAATGAAACTTTTTTTGATGACATTTATCAATTTCCAACATCTTCTTACCTGAAAATAAATTTAAATAAGGACATTAATTTGAAATTCAGTAAATTTTGGAGATTAAACATCAAGCACAATAAAAAAAAATTTGATGAAGCTTGTAAAGAGGTAAAAAAAATTACTAAAGATGTTTTACACACTCGTACAAGATCAGATGTTCAAAATTCAGTCTTAGTAAGTGGTGGTTTGGATTCTAATACTATAGTTTCTAATGCTAGAAAATTTTCAAAAATTAATGGATATAGCCTATTATCAACTGACCAACATTATGATGAAAGAAGACAAATTAAAAGTTCTGAAAAATTAAATAAATTTAAAACCAAATTCATAAAATCAAATAATTCAGGTTCTCTAAATTTATTAGAAAATATAATTGAATATGGTTATAGTCCACTATTAACCCCAACAGCTTTAGGGCTGGGTTTGTTGTG
>CACJQO010000001.1:0-269330 GCA_902595565.1 uncultured Pelagibacteraceae bacterium | reverse complement strand
CTAAATTTTTTGTTTAAAGTTTTAATTGTTTTATTATTTGATAGTAGCAGCGTTAAATAGATTTTTTTGTTAATAAATCTATATTTTTTTGGGAACTTGTTACATATTTTATTAAAAAATAATTCTTTTTTTTTTATCTTTTTTGACCAAGAATTTTCTTCTGAAAGCACATTAACTTTGATCATTATTGTTGTACGCTTTCACAATTTTTGAAACTAAAGGATGCCTCACAACATCTGAATGATCAAAGTCTATAACTGCGATCTCATTCAAATGTGATAAGATCTTCTTTGATCTTTCTAAACCTGACATTTTTTTGTTAGGTAAATCTATTTGGGTAGGATCACCATTTACAACTATTTTTGAATTTTCACCTATCCTAGTAAGAAACATTTTTATTTGTGTATCAGTGGCATTTTGAGCTTCATCTAAAATTGCAAAAGAATTTTTTAAAGTTCTTCCTCTCATAAAAGCTAAAGGAGCAATTTCAATGTCGCCAATTTCTATCATTCTCTGAATTTTTTCAAAATGAAACAGATCATATAAAGAGTCATACAAAGGACGAAGATATGGATCAACTTTCTCTTTCATATCTCCTGGCAGGAATCCTAATCTCTCACCTGCCTCAACCGCAGGTCTAGAAAGTATAATCCTCTCAATTTTTTTTTCTAACAACATTGTTAAACCTACAGCAACAGCAAGAAAGGTTTTTCCTGTACCAGCAGGTCCAGCAGATATTATTATTTCATTTTGTCTCAACGCTCTAACATACTCTTTTTGTTTTTCTGATCTTGGAATTATAGATTTTTTTGGAGTTTTGATTATATCGGTAACGTTGGTATTTTTTACCTTTTCATTTATCATAAATTGATCAACTGAGGATAAAATATCTTTTTGTTCTATACTACCATTATTTTTAAATTGATTTGCAAGAAATTGAATTGCATTCTTCAAAATTTCATTTTTTTCTGGAGTTGATTTGATTAAGATTGAATTTCCCCTAGAATAAATACTTGAATTGGTTATTTTTTCTAACTCTTTCAAATTTTGGTTAAATTCACCAACTACTCCCATCAAGAGGTCATTTTCGTGAAAAATTACACTAATTGAATTATTTTCTGAATAAACAAATTTTAGAGATGAATTAATATCTTTTTTAATAGTATTACTCAAATTTAAGCCACTCTTTGTTCTGAATTATCTAAGCTTTTACCAAACAATGTATTTTGATTACTACTATTTACTTTTACTTTTATAACATTTCCCATATCTAAATCATTACCATCAAAAATAACTGAAGTCATATATTCTGATCGACCAAAAAACTTTGTGCCACCATCTATTTTATTTTCAACTAAAACATCTATTTCTTTACCCTCAAGCGATTTATTCATATTAATTTGATTGGTAAATAATTGTTTTTGAACTTTTTCTAATCTTGTAAGTGAAATTTTTTTATCAATTAACTCAAAATTTGCTGCAGTTGTTCCTGGTCTTGGACTAAATATGAAAGAAAAAGAATTTATAAATTTAATTTTTTTAATTAAATCACATGTTTGATTTAAGTCCTTCTCATCCTCACCCGGATAAGCAATTATAAAATCACTCGAAAACTTTATTTTTGGGTTAATTTTTTGAAGTTTTTCGTAAGTATTAACATAATCACTTATTTGATGTTTTCTATTCATTAACTTTAGGATCTTATCAGATCCACTTTGAACGGGCAGGTGAACTAAAGGCATTAACTTCTTTGAAACACCATATACATTGATAAGATCTTCCTTCATATCCCTTGGGTGAGAAGTTGTATATCTAATTCTTTTGATTCCATCCAACTTTTCTATTTCTAAAATTAAATCTGACAATCTGTAATTTTCATAATTATAAGCATTAACATTTTGACCTAGTAGTGTTATTTCACGAACTCCATTTTCTGACAAATTCTCTGCTTCTTCTAATATTTTTTTGAATGGTCTTGAATATTCTGGACCTCTTGTAAATGGTACTACACAGAAATGGCAAAATTTATCACAGCCCTCTTGAATAGTTAAAAATGATGAAATTTTTTTTGATGAATTCTTAATATTATCTAAATAATCAAATTTTGTGATGGCATCAAATTCAGTTTCATCTATTTTTTTTTGTTTGGATAAAAATTCTTCAATTTTGTCATTTATTTTATGATAGGCTTGCGGTCCAATCACGATATCAATATATGGTTCTCTTTTGATCATTTCTTCATTTTCAGCCTGAGCAACACATCCAGCAACTATAACGATTGGTTTTTTTCGTGATCTGAAATTTTTTTTAACCCGTCCAATCTCATGATAAACTTTTTCTTTAGCTTTATCCCGAATGTGGCATGTGTTAAGTAGATAACAATTAGACTCATCTAGATTTTCAGTTTTTACAAAACCAATTTCTCTCACAGTATCAAATATTCTGTTAGTATCGTATTCGTTCATTTGACAACCGAAAGTTTTGATAAATATCTTTTTATTCATCTTTTGAGTTTACTTTAACACCATATAACTCAAGTTTATGGTCTACTAACTTATAACCATATTTCTTGGCAACTTTTTTTTGCAACTCTTCAATTTCTTCATCCACAAATTCAATTATTTCACCAGATTTTATGTCAATCAAATGATCATGATGACTCTCTATCATTGCTTCATATCTAGCCTTACCACCTTTAAAATCATGTTTGGTTAAGATTCCTGCTTCTTCGAAAAGCTTAACTGTCCTATAAACTGTGGCTATGCTTATTTTTGGATCAACTTTTGATACACGACTATATAACTCATCAACATCTGGATGATCAGACTCACCATAAGCGGCTTTTGACTCAGAAATTACCTTAGCAATAATTCGTCTCTGGTCAGTTAATTTTACTCCTTTAGATAAACATTGTTGTTCAATTGTATCTGACATAATTGATTTTAACTCAAATAAATAGGGTTTATCAAATTTTTTTCAACTTTCAATTTATCGCAAAGTTTAGGGATATTTTCATATTTAACCTCATTTTTTTCACTAAAATCCTCAAAACTAAAACAATAATAATCAATTTTATTGACTAAATGAAAAGCTTTAACAACTGATAAAGAATTTCTTATCCCCGCAAAACTTCCTGGACCTCGGTTTACATAAATTTGAGAAACTTTATCTAAATCTAATTTTTTTTTATTTAGAAAATCATTAATTAAAATTGATAATTTTTCATAATTTATTTTGGAATTTTCATGTGTAATGCTGTAATTAATATCATTATTAATGATCATTAAAAAAATTTTATCTTTAGCGGCATCTATAATTAGCTTATTCATTTTACAATTTATTTTTCTCGTTAATTCTATTTCACAGGAGAATAATATCAAATCCTATTCTAGAGACAGTGGTGTTTTATCATTAATGTATCATCGATTTAATGAAAATAAATATCCATCAACAAATATTAGAATGGATATGTTTGATGAGCAAATGAAAATCATTAAAAATCAAGGATATGAATTTTATAATCCAAACAATTTTTTAAATGAATTTAATAAAGTAAAAAAGGATAAGAAAATTTTAATTACAATTGATGATGGATTTAAATCATTTTATAATGAGGCCTGGCCATATCTAAAAAAAAATAAAATTCCGTTCATCTTATTTGTATCTACTGAACCTGTGGGTAAAAAAGGGTATATGACTTGGGATGAAATAAAAGAAATTGATGACTCTGATATAGGTTATATAGGACACCATTCACATACACATGAATATTTAATTGATATGACAGAAAAAGAATTTATTAAAGATATAGAAACAGCAACTAAGATTTTTAAAGATAAGTTGGGTTATGTGCCACCAATATTTTCATATCCCTTTGGTGAATATTCTCTTTTTATGAAAAATTATATATCAAAAAATTTTGAAATTGCTTTTGGACAACATTCTGGAATAATTGATAACAATAAAGATAAATTTGAATTACCAAGATTTCCAATAAATGAAAAGTATGGAGATTTAAAACGATTTAAATCACTAATAAATTATAATCCTCTAGAATACAAATCTCTCAAACCACAAGAAAAAAAATTAGAAAATAAAGATAATCCACCTAAATTAATTGTGGAATTTTTTGATAATCAAAAAAATATTAAAAATATTAATTGTTATTCAAATGATGGTGGTTCGTGGAGTCAACCAAATTTAGTATTCGAAAAAAATATTCTTTATATCAATTTCGAATCTAAGTTTTTACCAAGACGTGGAAGAATAAATTGTTCATTAAATGATAATGGCAAGTGGCGATGGTTTGGAACCCAATTTGTTATAATGAAAAATTAAATTAAGCTCTCAAGCTCTTTGCTTGAAGGAAGTAACTTGGCATCATCAAAATCTTTTAAATTGTTTTGATTTATAATTTTTTGCAAAACTTCCACATACTGATTTCCAGTTTCAGCATAATTTTTTAAGAATTGAGAAAGAATCAAACTATCTAAAGGTTGATTGTTATCTCTTAAATGTGCTCTTGCTAATCTAAAATTTTTATAAGATCGATGGGTATTTAAATTTCTTTGATAAGCTCTTACTGAGGCTTGTAATACATTAAATTTCATAACTTTATGACCCTTATTCTCATCAGCCTCTTTAGGTTTTAAGCCCTCACCAGACCAAGTCCATTGCCCAAAAAGAGCATTTCCCTCTTGTGCAAATCTTGATGTTCCCCATCCTGTTTCTTTCGCGGCTTGAGCAAGTGCTAAAGAAACTGGTATTTCATCCATTCTGATTTTAAGTGTTGTTAAATCTCTGGATGTTACTCCATATTGTTTGTATTTTTTTTCAAGCCATTTTTTTTCTAATTTAGTATTATTACTTTTATTTATGATTTTAAACAAAGTCTTTCGATCTAATCTAATATTATTATTCTCTTTCAAAACTAAGGGTAAAACAATTTGAATAAAGAACTCTTTTCTTTTCTTGGTGCTTTCGATCATTTTGATTTCACCAGGAAGTAAAGTTAAGGCGACAGGCTTAACTAACTTTGTTTCCCTTACATCATCTAGTTTATAATCGGTGTCTTGAAATAATTCCTTAATTGTAGATGCATTTAATCTTACTGTATCTGTTTCAAGATCGTTTAAGCTAAAAATATCAATTAACAAATCTTTTTCATTTAAATCTCCTCCATCATCTTCAACACCTTCTTTTTTATTAAGTGTATAAGCTAATATAGCTTTTGAATTATTTTGAAATTCTTTATCTTCTAAAAGTTGCTTATTGGCAAAATTAATTATGGATGGAATATGATAGAACGAAAATACAACAAAAATACTTGTTAAAAATATTCTTGGAATTGCACCAATTCGTCTATCATCAAAAAACTTAAATATTTTTAGGTTTTTTCTTTTCATTCTAACAAAATAAAATTTTGACTTAAAAAAAATCAGTTGATTTAAAAATTTAAGATTTTTTAATTTAAAACTGAGCATTTAAAGAGCCTCAACCTTCTTAACTTCTGGTAGATAGTGACAAAGAAGATTTTGAACACCCTGTTTTAATGTCATAGTTGAACTTGGGCAGCCCGAACAGCTCCCCTGGAGCTGTACTTTAACTATACCGTCTTTAAACTCCTTAAATTTAATATCTCCACCATCTTTCGCAACCGCAGGTCTAATTTTTTCATCTAATATTTTAACTATTTTTTTTTCTATATCTTTTAATTTTTCATTATTTTCAATTAAGGAATTTTCAACTACACATTCTTTTCCAGTTGAGTAAAAATCGTTGATTAAAGAAATCACTATATGTTTAATTTCATCCCATGATATATCATCATATTTATTAATTGAGATAAAATCTTTACCTAGAAAAATACCTTCAACGCCGTTTATCGATAACAAGTTTTTTACTAACTCATTATTAGTTTGGTCTTTTTGTGTTATTTCAAATGACCCTTTATTTGAAACGCTCTTACCAGGTAAGAATTTTAAAGAATTTGGATTCGGTGTTATTTCAGTCTGCACAAACATGATTTATATATAATCAATAATTGTAAAAATGAAACTTGTTAATAAAAAAATTTTAAAAACCAACAAGTTCTTGGATTTTTTTTACCTTATCTGAGGCTATTTTTTCTGCTTTTTTGGTTCCTTCTAGCAATATTTTATCTAAATATTTTTTATCACTTAATAACTTTTTTATTTCGGATGATATTGGGCAAATTTTATCAACCATAACTTGTGATAAATTTTCTTTAAACTCTGAGAAATTTTTTCCAGAAAATTTATTTATTGTATCCTCTAAACTTACATCCATTAGACTAGAAAAAATACCCATCAAATTCTTTGCTTCGGGTCTTTTTTCTAAATCTGCAATAGTTGATGGTAATGGCAAAGTATCAGTTTTTGCTTTTTTAATTTTATTTATTATTTGATCTTTATCATCTGTTAAATTTATCCTACTCAGATCTGATAATTCAGATTTGCTCATTTTTTTTTTACCATCTCTCAAACTCATAATTCTTGAAAACTCTTTTTGAATTAATGGCTCAGGAATTTTAAAAAAACCGTCAGCGTTAAAATCATTATTAAACTTTTGAGCTATATCTCGGCAAAGTTCCAAATGTTGCTTTTGATCATCTCCAACTGGTACATGGGTTGTGTCATATAACAAAATATCTGCAGCCATTAAAACAGGATAAGAATAAAGACCAATACTTGCTTTTTCTTTATCTTTTCCAGCTTTCTCTTTAAATTGGGTCATTCTATTAAGCCATCCCATCCTAGCAACACAACTTAATATCCAGGCTGTTTCTGAATGAGCACTCACTCTTGATTGATTAAAGATAATACTTTTTTCAGGATCAATGCCGCTAGCAATAAAAGTTGCTACAGTTTCATAAATATTATCTTTTAATTTTTTTGGATCTTGAGAAACTGTAATAGCATGAAGATCAACAACACAGAACACGCACTCATTTTGATCTTCATTGTTAAGTTTTACAAAATTTTTGATTGCTCCCAAATAATTTCCAAGATGAAGATTTCCAGTAGGTTGAACACCTGAAAAAATTTTTTTTCCCATAGTTAATACTTTAGTTTAATATCGCTATATTTGAAAGCTTTGATAAATAATGAAAAAATCAAATAAAATATAAGACTTAAAAAAGCTGAAAGTATCAAATAAAAAGATTTAAAATTATATTCATAAATCAATTTATTTTCAAAAAACAAAATTACATTATTAAAAAATATTCCCATTAGTATGGATGCCAGAAGTATTTTTATTAATTTGGAGAAAAATAATTCATTAAAATTAAATAAATTTTTATTTTTCAAATAAACAAACAATATTATTGCATTAAACCATGATGAAATTGTCGTAGCTATAGGAATAATTATAAAACCAATTTCTCTAAAAAAATAAACACTTATTAATATATTTATAATTACTGAAAATAATGAAATATAAAATGGTGTTTTGGTATCCTGGTTTGCGAAAAAAAAAGTTGAAAATACTTTAATTAAAGCAAAAGCTGGCAATCCTAATCCAAAATAGTAAAGTGCATTTGCCGAGTTGGATACTGACAACTCATCAAAAGAGCCATAACCAAATAATGCAGAAATAATTTGTTCTGATCCTACAATTAAAGCAACTGAGGCTGGTAGACTTAAAAACATACTAAGCTCAAGCGCTTTATTTTGTAGTAAAAGAATTTTTTTTTTCTTTTTTAAAAAAATATGTTTTGAAAGTTGTGGCAGAACAACCACACCTATCGCAATTCCTGCAATCGCCAGATTTATTTGATAAATCCTATCAGCATAATATAGATAAGATACGGCGCTGGCTTGAAAAGATGCAATTATAGTACCGACAAGAATATTGATTTGTGTAACTCCAGATGAGAAAATACTAGGTAAAAGTTTTTTAAAAAAAAATTTAACCTTATTATTAATTTTGAAATTCAACTGAAGATTTATAAAATAAAATTTTTTTGCAAATTGATATAAAAAAACAAGTTGTAATAATCCTGCAATAGAAACTCCATATGATAAATAATAAACTAGTTCATCGTTAAGAAATTTGCCAAAAAATAAAATTCCGATCAAGACTATATTAAGGATTATTGGGGCTGCAGAGGCCGCAGCAAACTTATTGTGAGAATTTAGAATTGCAGCAAAAAAAGAAGATAGACTCACAAATATTAAAAATGGCATAGTTATTCTTGTAAGATTGACAGCTAGCTGAATTTTTTCCGAATTATCAACAAAACCTGGCGCTATTAACCTTACAAAAACTGGCATGAAAATTTCTATAATTAAAACTAAAAACAATAGTCCTAAAAATAATAAATTGAAAATTTCGTTAGCAAATTTTTGTGATCCAGTTTTTTTTTTTACTAATTCTGAAGTGTAACTTGGTATAAAAGCTGCATTAAAAGTTCCTTCTGCAAATAATCTTCTAAAAGTATTAGGTATTCTGAATGCTACAAAAAATGCATCTGCCAAAAAACTTGTTCCAAGAAAGATCGCTATCAAAACATCTCTTAAATAACCAAGTAATCTACTGATAATAGTATAAAAACCAAAAGTCCCTGTTGACTTAACTAAATTCATAAATCATATTAGTCTTAATTTTACCCCATTTGTACACCTAATTAGCATAAATGAAAAAAACAAAAATTGATCATTACACAGATAAAGAAGCTTTAGATTTTCACAAAGATAAAAAGCCAGGCAAGATTGAAATATCTTCCTCAAAAAATATGACTACAAAAAGAGATCTGGCTTTAGCATACTCGCCTGGCGTAGCTGCTCCTGTAAGAGCAATTAGTGATAATCCTGAGGCTGCGTTTGATTATACAAGTAAAGGAAACCTTGTTGCTGTAATTAGTAATGGCTCAGCAATTTTGGGAATGGGAAATTTAGGTGCGTTGGCATCTAAACCGGTGATGGAAGGTAAGGCCGTTTTATTCAAAAGATTTGCTGATATTGACTCTATTGATTTAGAGATAGACTCCGAAAATCCAGATGAAATCATAAATAGTATAAAAAATTTTGCTCCAAGTTTTGGAGGTATTAATCTTGAAGATATTGCTGCTCCTGATTGTTTTATTATTGAAGAAAAGCTTAAAGAAATACTTGATATACCTGTGTTTCATGATGATCAGCATGGAACTGCGATTATTACAACTGCAGCACTTATTAATGCTTTGGACATTAGTAAAAAAAAAATTGATAGAGTCAAAATAGTCGTCAATGGTGCTGGAGCTTCGGCTATGGCTTGCGCTAATTTATTTAAAAAGACTGGTGTTCCTCAAAAAAATATTACAATGGTAGACAGAACAGGGGTCATTTACAGTGGTCGAGATAATTTGAACCAATGGAAATCAAGTCATGCAATTGAAACAAAAGATAGAACTCTAGATGATGCTATTACTAATGCAGATGTTTTTTTAGGCTTATCTGCGAAAGGAGCGTTAACTAAAGACATGGTTAAAAAAATGGCAAAAAATCCTATTATATTTGCATGTGCAAACCCTGACCCAGAAATTACACCTGAAGAAATTGAAGAGGTTAGAGATGATGCAATTATAGCAACTGGAAGGTCAGATTATCCTAATCAAGTAAACAATTTAATAGGGTTTCCATATATTTTTAGAGGTGCATTAGATGTACGATCAAAAACAATTAATGAAGAGATGAAAATTGCAGCTGCACATGCGATAGCAAAATTAGCTAAAGAAGATGTGCCGGATGAAGTCATTGCAGCAATGGGAGGTGAAAGGCCTCACTATGGAAAAGATTATATAATTCCATCAACATTCGATCCAAGATTAATTAGTGTTATACCGGCTGCAGTTGCAAAAGCTGCTATTGACACTGGCGTAGCAAGAAAGAAAATTGATAATTTTGAAATCTATAAGGACCAACTTAAACAAAGATTAGATCCAACTGTAACAATTATGCAAGGTGTGAATAGTTACATAAAGAAAAAACAAAAAAAAGTCGTTTTTGCTGATGGTGAGGATGAAAATACACTTAAGGCTGCGATAGCTTTTAAAAACTCTGACTTAGGAATACCAATCTTAGTTGGAAAAGAGGAGCTGATTAAAAATCAAATAAAAAAAATTGGTTATAATGAAAATTTTGATATTGAAATAGTAAACTCAAAAGACACAGCTAAAAGAGAAAAATATGTAAAATATTTATTTAAAAAACTTCAAAGAGAAAAGGGAATGTTAGAATGGGATTGTGATAGACTTGTAAGAAACGATAGAGTTATTTGGGCTTCATGTATGGTTGCGTGTCAGGATGCAGATGCGATGATCACCGGGAACACAAGAAGATACTCATCTTCACTAGAAAAAATTATTAAAGTTGTTGATCCAAGGCCTGGGGAAATTATGTTCGGGTTAAACCTGGTTGTAAATAGAGGTAAAACAATCTTTATCTGCGATACATCGGTCATAGAGTATCCAGACGCAAAACAATTAGCTGAAATGGCAAAATCAGCAGCGAGGGTTGCAAAATTATTCGGTTTTGATCCAAAAGTTGCTTTTTTATCTCACTCTACTTTTGGAGAGCCGGCTACAGATAGAACAAAAAGACTAAGTGATGCTGTTGAAATTTTAAAAAATGATAAAGTTGATTTTAAATTTGATGGTGAGATGCAACCAGATGTTGCTTTAGAAGAGATGTACAAAGAACTTTACCCATTTTCAGAAATAGTTGGTAACTCAAATGTTTTAATTATGCCCAGCCAACATAGTGCAGCTATTTCCTATAAAATGATTAAGTCAATGAGTAGAGCAAAGGTAATTGGGCCTTTATTAATTGGTTTAGGTTTACCTATTGAAATAGCACCTTTGAGATCTTCAACTTCCGATATTTTAAATTTAGCCTCTATTGCAGCTTACTCAGCTGATGTAATTGATTATAAAAAAAATTAGTTAGTTTTAATTCTTAAATTATCAACTAGTAAAATACTAGCAATCACATCTTCAACATCTAAAATCTCTTTTGCCTCTTTAATAACCAGATCCTTTTCATCTTTAGTTTGTGAAATTCCATAAATATAGATTTTCTTTTTATAAGTATCTATTTGGTAATTTGTTGCCTTAATTTCTTTATTCAAAATTAATGAAGTCCTTAATTGCGAAGTGATTAATAAATCCTTGGCAGATTGTTTAAAGTTAAAAGCCTCTTTTATTTTAATATCGTTTCTCACAGATCTTACACCATTTGTCTCCCAGGCAATTTTTGTTAATTTCAATTTTTCCTCTGGTTCATCGACTTTTCCAGTTAAAAAAATTCTACCATCTAAAACTTTTGATTTTACTGATAAAAGATAGTTCTTATTCATTAATAAAATTCTAGCAGTTAAGTTTTTTTGCATCAAGGAGTCATCTATCTGAGTTCCTAAAGATCTTGGATCGATAGCAACACTTACTCCAGTTCCAAAAATGCCTGAGGATGATACACCTGCGCATCCACTTAAAATAAAACCAAAGAAAAGTAAAATGAGTATTTTATTTTTCATCTTTAATTTTCAAACAATAATCATAGATAATTTTTTTTGAAATATCATTTTTATGAATTATTAAATCTGTTATTTCTTTTATGCTTAGTTTATTTATCATCGCTTTAATCAATCTTTTATCTGATTCATCTAAAGTTTGTGAAGCTTTTTTGTCATGAATTTTTTCCGAAATAACAATAGTTAATTCACCTTTTAAATTATTCTTTAATGGTTCTAAATCCTCGACTTTAGATCTCTTATACTCCTCATAAAACTTTGTCATTTCTCTACAAATCAGGATTTTTCTTCCTATAAAATTTTTTTTAATTTGAGGAATATTCTTATTAATTTTCTTTGGCGAAATGAAAAAAACGATTGAACTATTTAATTTTGACAAATTTTCCAAATCCTTTTTTAAGATTTTATCCTTTTCAGGAAAAAATCCATAAAAGAAAAACTTCTCTGAAAATCCTGATATTGATACTGCTGATATTACAGCTGAAGCACCGGGTATAGGAATAATATTGATATTATTCTTTATGCACTCATTAACTAATATAGAACCTGGATCAGAAATGCCTGGAGTACCAGCATCAGAAATTAAAGAAATAAGTGAACCTTGATTTATTAACTTTATAATTTTAACAACATTTTTTTTCTCATTAAATTTATGATTTGCGATTAAATTTGATTTGATTTGGTATTTTTCTAATAAATTTTTAGAAATTCTAGTATCTTCACACAAAATATAATCTGAAATTTTGAGAGTTTCTAAAGCTCTAAGACTAATATCATTTAAATTCCCAATTGGAGTTGAGACTAAATATAGACTTTTTTTGAACACTCTATTAGCAGATTTTAAATTTTCAATCATAATTGCTATTAAAATATTATAGTATCATTAAAATGAAAAAATATTTTAGAATTATTTTAACATTAATAATTATTTATCTAACAAATCATTCATTTGCATTTTCACAAAGTGAAAAAATTAAAATTGGGCTTCTTGCACCTTTATCTGGTGAATATAAAGAATTAGGACAATCAATAATTAAATCAACCCGAATGGCTTTGAATGATATTGGAACAGACAATATTGAAATTTATCCTATGGACACTGGTATTGATCCTAATCAAACTTTACAATCAGCTACCAAATTAAAAGATAAGGGGATAAAGGTTTTTATTGGTCCAATTTTTTTTAAAAGCTTAATATATTTGGATGGTATTGATGATGTTATTTTTTTATCATTGACAAATAAAACAAATGATCTCCCAAATAACGTAATAAGCAGTGGAGTAAATTCTTTATCCCAGTTAAATGCAATTAAAGATTTTTTAGAATTAAGTGAAGTAAAAAAAACAATTTTTTTAACACCTGACCTTGATTATAAACATGAAATTAAAAAAGCCATTAAAAAATCGAAAATCAAGATTTTAAAACAATACACTTATGACACTGAGCCAACTAAACTGACAAAACAAATTGAAAAGATAACAAATTATGAGGTGAGAAAACAAAACTTGGCGGATGAAATTTTAAGAGTTGAAAACTCAGATTTAGTGGATAAAGAGGATCAAATTAAGAAATTGGAAAAAAAATATACAATTGGAAATGTAAATTTTGATTCCGTTATTATTTCTGATTTTGATGAAAATCTTAAAAGTGTAATTACTTCACTTATCTACACCGACGTGTCACCAAAAAATAAATTATTTATAACTCTTAATCAATGGTTTGATGAAAGTTTGTTTTTAGAGGAAAATATCCAGCCTTTATATTATCCATCGATCAATAAGCAAAATTTAGATAAATTTAATAAAAAATTTTTAGATACCTACAATTCAGAACCAAATCATCTTAGCCTTTTAAGTTATGATCTCTTGGGATTGATTTATTATTTATCCCTAAAATCTGATTTTTCAGACGTAAACAATATTTTTAAAAAAGAAAATTCATTTAAAGGTAAAATTGGAATTTTTGATATAAAAAATAACAAAATTAACCATAGATTAAACTTTTACAAAATTGATGGGGGAGAACTCAAAGAAATTTTCTAAGCTTTTTAAAAGCATCAGACCTATGGTCTAATTTATACTTTTGAAATGGCTTCATCTCACCAAATGTTTTTATTTTATTTTTAGGAATAAATATTGGATCATATCCAAACCCATTTTTACCCCTAGGTTTTTTGGAAATATACCCCTCAACTTTTCCAACGACACAAGCTATTTTTTTATCTAAATCGCTTATGGATAATGCACAAACAAACCTAGCATTAATTTTTTTATTTCTCCAATTTTTATCTTTTTTATCTAATGCCTTATAAACTTTTTGAATTGCCTTATTAAAATTTAATTTTTTTCCGGCCCATCTTGCTGAAAAAATTCCTGGTTTTTTATTTAAAATGTCAATTTCCAAACCAGAGTCATCAGCTAAGCAGATTAGATTTGTTTTTTTTGAAAAAAATTGAGATTTGATGAGAGAATTTTCTTTAAAAGTCTTTCCTGTTTCTCTTGGGCTCTTTAAATTAAACTTTGAGGTAGGAAATGTTTTAATATTAGTTGGTAATAAATCTCTTATTTCCTTTAATTTTCCTTTGTTATTTGTACCTATAAGGAGTTTTTTAATTTTTTTTTTTAGCATCTAGAAATTTAATTTTTTCTTACCATATATGTACGAATGGAAAAAGATCAAAACCAAGAAAATACAGACAAAGCATCAGAGAAAGATCAAAAAGATTTAAATCAAGATCAAAAAACTGAAAATTTAGAAACAAATAATAAAGAACAAGAACAGAATCAAGAACAGGAAAAAACCCCAGAAGAGAAAATTTTAGAGTTAGAAGATAAGCTTGCAAGATCATTTGCTGAAATGGAAAACCAAAGAAGAAGGTTTGAAAAAGAAAAAGAAGATGCTTTTGAATATGGAGGCTTTTCTTTTGCTAGAGAAGCTTTAAATTTAATAGATAATCTTGAAAGATCGAAACAAATTTTATTAAACGATGAAACTTTAAAGGATACTGAGGCATTAAAAAAAACACTCGAACATTTTGACATTATCAATAAAGATTTAATTTCAATTTTTTCGAAGAATAAAATTAAGCCTATTGAATGTCTCAATAAAAAATTAGATCCAAACTTTCACCAAGCAATGATTGAAATAGAAGATGATCAAAAAGAACCTGGAACAATTGTTCAAGAAATACAAAAAGGATTCACAATTAAAGATAGATTGTTGAGACCGGCTCTAGTGGGCGTGGCAAAAAAAAGTGAAAAAAAAGAGGAAAAAAATGAGGAAAATAAAGAAAATTCAGGAGATAAATAATATTTAAATGAACTTGTAGAATCCAATTTCAACCCTATATGAGGAGAACAAATAACTGATATGAGCAAAATAATTGGTATAGACTTAGGAACAACGAACTCTTGTGTGGCTATTATGGAAGGAAGCCAGGCAAAAGTTTTAGAAAACGCAGAGGGTGCAAGAACTACACCTTCGGTTGTTGCTTTTACTGAAGAAAAAGAAAAATTAATAGGACAACCTGCTAAAAGACAATCAGTAACAAATCCGGAAAATACAATTTTTGCAGTTAAAAGATTGATTGGTAGAAATTTTGAAGACCCAACTGTTAAAAAAGATATTGAAGCAGCACCTTTTAAAATTGTAAATTCTGAAAAAGGTGACGCATGGATTGAAGCCAAAGGAGAGAAATATTCGCCTTCACAAATTTCTGCTTTTATTCTCCAAAAAATGAAGGAGACTGCTGAAAAATATTTAGGTCAAGCGGTTACAAAAGCAGTAATAACAGTCCCTGCATATTTTAATGATGCACAAAGACAAGCTACAAAAGATGCAGGAAAAATAGCTGGGTTAGAAGTTTTAAGAATTATCAACGAACCAACTGCAGCTTCACTAGCTTATGGTTTGGATAAAAAACAAAATAAAAAAATTGCAGTTTACGATTTAGGTGGTGGGACTTTTGATGTGTCTATTCTTGAATTAGGTGATGGAGTTTTTGAGGTAAAATCTACAAATGGTGACACTTTTTTAGGTGGAGAAGATTTTGACAACGCTGTCGTGGAATATTTAATTTCTGAGTTTAAAAAAGATAGTGGTATTGATTTAAAAACTGATAAGTTAGCGTTACAAAGATTAAAAGAGGCAGCTGAAAAAGCAAAAATTGAACTTTCAGCAGCTGAACAAACCGATATTAATTTACCATTTATAACTGCTGATAAAACTGGTCCTAAACATATTAATTTAAAAATGACTAGAGCTAAGTTAGAAGCTTTAGTTGAAGACTTAATAGCTAAGACTATTCCACCATGTAAAACTGCTTTGAAAGATGCTGGAATTTCAGCTAGCGATGTTGATGAAGTGGTAATGGTTGGAGGTATGACTAGAATGCCAAAAGTCATTTCTGAGGTAAAAAATTTCTTTGGTAAAGAACCAAATAAAAGTGTTAATCCTGATGAAGTGGTTGCAATGGGTGCAGCAATACAAGCTGGTGTTTTACAAGGTGATGTAAAAGATGTTCTTTTATTAGATGTAACACCGTTATCTTTAGGAATTGAAACTCTAGGCGGTGTATCTACAAAACTTATCGAAAAAAATACAACAATTCCTACGAAAAAAAGCCAGGTATTTTCTACTGCTGAAGATAACCAGCCAGCTGTCTCTATTCGAGTTCTACAAGGGGAAAGAGAGATGGCAACAGATAATAAATTACTTGGTAATTTTGAGCTAGTTGGCATTGCTCCAGCGCCAAGAGGAGTTCCTCAAATTGAAGTAACTTTTGATATAGACGCCAATGGAATTGTGAATGTTTCAGCTAAAGACAAAGGCACTGGCAAAGAACAAAAAATTCAAATCCAAGCATCTGGCGGATTAAGTGATGAAGAAATTGAAAAAATGGTCAAAGATGCTGAAGCAAACAAAGAAGCTGATAAGAAAAAAAGGGAGTCCGTTGATGTTAGAAACCAAGCAGATACTTTAATTCATTCAACTGAAAAAAATCTAAAAGAACATGGATCTAAAGTTTCTGATGCTGAGAAAAAAGCTATTGAAGATGGATCTAATGCATTAAAGGAATCTCTTAAAGGTGAAGATATTGAAGATATTAAGAAGAAAACAGAGGCATTGGTACAAGCTTCAATGAAGCTAGGAGAAGCTATTTACAAGTCACAACAAAGTACAAAACCAGATTCTGGTAAAGATGATGGAAAAGATGAAAAGGAAAAGAAAGACGATAATGTTGTTGATGCGGACTTTGAGGAAGTAAAAGACGAGAATAAAGAAAAAAGCGCTTAACTGACATCTATTTGTCCAGGTTATATACATGGCTAAAAGAGATTATTATGATGTCTTAGGAGTAAGTAAAAGCGCAAGCCCCGATGAACTAAAATCAGCCTACAGAAAATTAGCTGTTAAATATCACCCGGATAAAAATCCAGGGGATAAATCTGCAGAAGATAAATTTAAAGAGGCAAGTGAGGCTTATGGTGTGCTCTCTGATAAATCTAAAAAGGAAAACTACGATAACTTTGGACATGCTGCATTTGAAAATGGTGGTGGTGGCAGAAGTGGTTTTGGTGGTTTTGGAGGTTTTAGCGGTGCAGACTTCTCTGATATTTTCGAAGATTTTTTTGGAGACTTTGGTGGTGGAGGTAGAAGAAGTTCAAGAAGAAGCTCAAATAATAGAGGTTCAGATCTAAGATATGATTTATCAATTACACTAGAGGAGGCATATACTGGAAAAAAACAAAATATTCAATTCTCTACGTCCGAAAAATGTAACACCTGCAAAGGAAATGGTTCTAAACCAGGCACAAGTCCAGATAGATGTACCTATTGTGGAGGAAATGGAAGAGTTAGATCTAATCAAGGTTTTTTTACAGTTCAACAAACTTGTCCTCAGTGTGCAGGCAGTGGTGAAGAAATAAACAATCCATGTGGAGATTGTAATGGACAAGGTAATAAACAAACAAACAAAAAAGTATCTGTAACAATACCTAAAGGTGTAGATGATGGGACGAGAATAAGACTTGCTGGCAAAGGTGAAGCTGGAACAAGAGGGGGTACTAGTGGAGATTTATATTTATTTATAAATGTTAAATCTCATGAGTTATTTAAAAGATCTGATGTAAATTTATTTTTTGAATTTCCAATTTCAATTGCAGATGCTGCTCTTGGTACAACAATAGAAATACCCACAATTGATGGAAAAAAAGCCAAAATTAAAATCCCAGATGGGACGCAAGACGGAAAGCAATTTAGATTAAAAGGTAAAGGTATGCCTTTTATGCGAAGAGGTGATTTCGGCGATTTATATGTTCAGGTAAAAACAGAAGTGCCGGTTTTTTTAAACAAAGAACAAAAAGATTTATTAGAACGATTTAGAAAAATTGAAAATGAAAAATCAAACCCAAGTATAAAAAAATTCTTCCAAAAAGCTAAAAGTTTCTGGAATGGTTAAAAAATGGGATTAGAAGAAATAATTCCAGCTATTTTTTTGATAGCAGTTTTAATTTTAGTTTTCCCTGAATTTATGAGATCAAACTCAAAATCCAAAAGGTTTTTTAAAAATTTGGTTATTTGGTTACTAATTATTGTATCCATTATAACAATTTCTTATTTTATCTTTTATATTTAAATTATAAATTACTAAGCTAAAATTTTGGAATAATTCAGAAATTTACATAATGACAGAAATAAGATTAATTCACAATCTTCAAAGAAGTGGTGGTACGATAATTTCAAAATGTTTAGGTGCTCAAGATGATGTTGTGCTATTAAGTGAGATTCATCCAAATGGTATCGAAGTTTTAAAAAAGATGAAAAGAAATTGTGATTTTGGTGATCCAATTTTTCAAGCCCAAGAATGGAATGAGTTATTTAAAAAAGAAGAATATGAAAAAATAAAAAATACTAATTGCAATTTTGAGGAAAAAATTAATTTAATTGCAGAAAAAACAGAAGAAAAAAATAAAAAATTGATAATTCGAGACTGGTCTTTTTTAGATTATTTTGGTATCCCGTTTGTAAAACCAACTTACAAAAATTCTGTTTTAGAAATTTTAGATAAAAAATTTAAAATATTAAATCTCTATATATTAAGGCACCCTCTAGAGCTTTACATAAGTTGTTTTAATTCTCTTCCCTTTTTTATAAAAAATTATAATTTTGATTTTTTTGTAAAAGGATACGAAAATTTTTTTTTGAATGCTTTAAAAAGTAAAATTTTCAAATATGAGGATTTTTGTATTAATCCAGAGGAAAATCTCAAAAGTATGTGTAAAATTTTAGAAATTAATTTTAATGATAATTTTAGTGATAATCTTAATAAAATAAAATTAACTGGAGATGGTAAAGCTTTAGCTTCAACTAATATTCAAATTAAAGATGATGTTGCGCCAATTTTAATTAAAAAAGAAGATAAAGATAAAATAAATCATAACGCTAATTTTGTTAGATTAATGGAAAATATAAAAAATTATTATTAATATAATTTTAATCAAAATCATATTTGATATAAATTGGTTAGATGAATATTCTTATTGAGGGTTGGAGAGGAATTAACCACTCATTTTCATTGGTAAATCAATGGCAAATTTTAGAACTCTCAAAATCTTGTGATATATTTTTTGATGATGTTCCGTTTGCGTCAGAAAAATGGAATAAAAAAAAAAATTTTAGTGGTTTAGAAAAAAATTTATTAAACTTTATTGACAGTATCCCAAACCCACAAAAAAACCAAATGCACGATATTACTTACAGAATATCTTTTCCTTTTAATTTCAATAATCAATTCAAATCAAAAATTTTATTTGTTTTTGGTAATTGTGCACACAAAGTTTTACCTGAAATCAACTATATTAATGGTATTCCTGACAAAATTAAAAATAACAAAGATTTTTTTATTCATACGCCCTCAAATTGGTGCAAAGAAGGTTTCTTAAACGCTGGTATCAAAGATGATCAGATAGTTGTTATTCCTCATGGTGTCAATGAAAAAACATTTCATGTAGTCTCAGAAGAAGAGAAAATTAAAATAAGAAAGGAATATGGAATTGAAAAGGATGCTTTTATTTTAACAAACATAGGCGCGATGACTGAAAACAAAGGAGTTGAGATACTTATTGCCGCTTATGGAATTCTTAAGAAAAAAATCGACAATCTCAAATTAATTCTTAAAGACCAAAGTAATTTGTTTGAAATTAAAACAGATTATCTTTTTGATAAATTAAGAAATTCTAAATTTAATAAAAAATATAACCTCATAAATGAAAAAATGATGAGAGATATCAAAATAATTTCTAAGAATCTTAATTTAAAAGAAATAAAAGATTTGTATTCCATCACTGATTGTTATGTTTCTCCCTATCGTGCTGAAGGTTTTAACTTAACACCATTAGAAGCAGCCGCATGTGGATCACAAATTGTAATAACAAAAGGTGGATGCACAGATGATTATTATAACCCTTGTCTTGGATTTCAAATTGAAAGTAGTGAGAAGAAAGTTGATGACAAATATTTTCTCATGCCAAACATAGACTCTTTAGTTAATATTTTAGAGGAAAAAGTTATCAATAAACCAGATAATTCTAAAATGGAAAGGTCAAATTATGTAGTTAAAAATTTTTCTTGGGATAAAGTTGTAAGTAAATTAAAAGAAGAGTTTAGAAATAAATTAAAGTAAATTTAAAAATTATATGAAAAAAATTAAATTAGGTATAACTGGCTGTTTAGGAAGAATGGGTCAACAACTAATAAAATCCTCAAAAAAAAATAAAAATTTTCATATAATCTCTCTTACAGAAATTGGAATTCATAATAAAAATATAAATGGAATAAAAATTCAAAAAAATTCAGAAAAAGCCTTTAAGGATGTTGATATTATAATTGATTTCACAATTCCAAAGTGCACTCTAGAAATGTTAAAAATCGCAACTAAATTAAAAAAAAAAGTTGTTATAGGTACAACTGGATTCAACAAAAGCCAAGAAAACCTTATTAAAAAATGCTCAAAAAAAATACCAATTTTAAAGGCTGGTAATATGAGCTTAGGCATAAATCTTTTGATGTATCTTACTGAAATTGCATCAAGCTCCCTTGGAAACACTTTTTTAAGTAAAGTTTTTGAAATTCATCATAAACACAAAAAAGATTATCCATCTGGAACAGCATTAATGCTAGGTAGAGGAATTGCAACTGGCAAAAAAAAGAGTTTTTATTCTTTATTGGGTAAAAGATTTTTAAACAAAAAAACTTTTCCATATGGTAAAAAAATAAATTTTAATTCTTTAAGAAAGGGTGAAATAATTGGAGAACATGAGGTAAAATTTTCAAGTGGTAAAGAAATAATTACTTTAAATCATGAAGCTTTTGATAGAGCACTTTACTCCGAGGGTGCTTTGACAGCTGCAAAATGGCTCAAAAATAAAAAAAATGGCCTTTTTTCTATGAGAGATTTAATGAATTTCAAATAATGAGTGAAATTCAAAGAGCTAAAATAGTTTTAAAGATATTAAATAAAACTTATCCAAAAATACGTGTTCCATTGAAAAGTAGGAATGTTTTTACTCTTTTAATTTCTGTTCTACTTTCGGCACAATGCACTGATGTGAACGTTAATAATGTTACTAAAAATATTTATCCGAAATATTATAAACCAATACATTTTGTCAAATTAGGTAGAAAAAAAATTGAAAGATTAATTAGAAAAATTGGTATTTTTAGAATTAAAGCTAGGAGTATTTATAACTTATCAAAAATATTAATAAAAAGATATAATGGCAAAGTGCCAAGGACATTTGAAAAACTAGAAGAACTGCCAGGTGTTGGTCACAAAACAGCTAGTGTTGTAATGTCTCAAGGTTTTGGATATCCAGCTTTTGCAATTGATACACACATACACCGATTAGCACAGAGGTGGGGTTTAACGAATGGAAAAAATGTTGTTCAAACTGAAGAAGATTTAAAAAGATTATTTCCTAGAAAAAGCTGGAACAAACTTCATCTTCAAATCATATATTACGGACGAGAATATTGCAAAGCTAGAGCGTGTTATGGAGTAACTTGTAAAATTTGCACTAGTTGTTATCCTAAAAGAAAAAAACCAATTAAAACAAAGAAAGCGTAAAATGAAGGTCCTTGGAATAGGGAATGCTATAATTGATTTAATCTGTAAAGTTGAAGAAAATTTCATTATCGAAAATGGTCTCACAAAGGGCACAATGAAATTATTTTTTGATGAAAAAGAGTTCAAAAATCTTCTAGGTAATTTGAAAATTGAAAAATCTATTTCAGGAGGGTCAGTAGCCAACTCGATAGTTGGCTTATCTCAGCTTCAAAATAAAGTTGGTTTTATAGGAAAAATATCAGATGATATTTTTGGAGCTAAATATGAGGAAGGACTTAAAAAAGAAAACGTTAAATATTTTTATAAAAAACAAAGTGAGATCCTTCCAACAGGTACTTGCCTAATTTTAGTTACACCTGATTCTGAAAGAACAATGTGTACTTTTTTAGGTATAGCAGGAAAAATCAATGAAAATGACGTTGATGAAAAGATTATAAAAGATAGTGAATTAATTTTTTTGGAAGGCTATTTATGGGATGAAGGTGAACCAAAAAAAGCCTTTGAAAAGGCAATTGATAATGCCAAAAAAGTTGCAATGTCATTATCAGATTTATTTTGTGTAAAAAGACACAAACAAAATTTTTTAGAATTAGTTGAAAAAAAATTAGACTTAACATTCGCAAATGAAAGTGAAATTATGGAATTAATTAATGTTAAAAATTTCAACGAAGTAATAGATTTTGCAAAAGAAATTAACAAACATATTGTAATTACTCGCGGAGAAAAGGGTGCCATTTCAATTTTTGGAAATGAAATAATTGAGATAGAAGCAAATAAAAATCTTACAATCAAAGATTTAACAGGTGCAGGGGATCTTTTTGCAGCTGGCTATTTACATGGTTTTATTAATAACCTCTCAGTTGGAAATTGTTTAGAACTAGGAACTAAATTATCATCAAAAGTCATTCAACAAATTGGCGCAAGACTTTAACTTTTTTTTCTTTTAAAACTTCCCTTACCTTTTTTTGGTTTAATCACTCTTGGTTTATATTTTTTAGTAAAAAGATCTTTAGCAAATCTATTTTTTTTTTTTAATTTCGTATCCATCTTTTTTGCTTAATATGAAATTTTCATCATTAAAAGTTTTTAATATTTTTTTTCTTAAACGATAAATATGTGTTTCAACTGTATGTGTTTCTAGTTGAGATTGGTATCCCCACACATTTGATTGTAATTCTTGTATCTTCACTGAGCCCGCAACTTTAAAAAGGTAAACTATTGCTTCAATCTCTTTTTCAGTAAGTTTGAGCTTTTTTTCTTGATTTGATATTTCACGCGAATTCAAGTTAAGATTATAATCCCCTATTGCCATATCAGATTTTTCATGAAAATTTTTTTTAATAAACTCAATATTAATTCTTTCTAATAGTTTAAAAATTGACACTGGAAAATTATTAAAAACTATCTGATTATTTAATCCGGGAATTTCTTTTTTTGTAAATACTAAACTATTTGATTTTAAGTTTAAATCAGTTATCTGATGCTTGTTTGTCTTTTCAAATTTAAAATTTATATCTTTTTTAATTTCAATTAAAATCTTATATAATTCGTCAAATTCGTAAATAACTAGATTATGATTATTCATCAAGATAAAGGATATGACAATTTACTTAAAAAATAAACACACACTTGAAATAGATAATTTTAAATTCAGGTGTTCTATTGGCAAAAAAGGTAAAAGTAAAAAAAAAAAAAGAAGGGGATAAAAAAACTCCAATTGGTCATTACGCAATTGAAAATCTATACTACAGATCAGATAGAATTAAAAAACCGTCTACCGATTTAAAGTGTATCAAAATTACAAAAAATATGGGTTGGTGTGACGATCCATTTAATCATAAAAATTATAATAAATTGATCAAACTAAATAAAAAAATTAAATGTGAAAAACTCTATAGAAAAGACCACGCTTACGATTTGTTAATTCCAATTAAGTATAATTATTTAAAACCAATCAAATTTAAAGGTAGCTGTATTTTTATTCACTTAACAAATAATTATAAACCCACAGCTGGTTGTATAGCGTTAAAAAAAAAGGATTTTTTGATTTTGCTTAAATTGATAAATATAAAATCAAAAATTAAAATCTGTTAATTTCTTTTTCCAAATATATTAGATCCAATTCTTACAAACGTTGCAGAGTTTTTTACAGCATCTAAATAATCGGATGACATACCCATGCTCAACTCTTCAAAATCAAACATTTTATTCATTGCACTCATTTCTTTAAAAAAAATTTCTGATGGTTTGTTAAGTGGTGGAATGCACATTAGTCCAGCCACGTTTAAATTAAGAGTTTTACAATAAGAATACAACTCAGTTACAGATGATTTATCTACTCCAAATTTTTGCTTCTCATTTCCAATATTTACTTGAATAAAAATTTTTATCTTTTTATTTTGTTTTTGTTGTTCATCAGAAATTTTTTTGGCAAGTTTTTCACTATCTACAGAATGAATATAATCAAATAATTTAACAGCCAATTTGACTTTGTTAGTTTGAAGTCCTCCAATTAAATGTAATTTGATATTACTTTTATTAGCTTTAATTTCACTCCATTTTACAATAGCTTCTTGAACTTTATTTTCGCCAAAATCTAGATGTCCATATTCAATCAAAGGCAATACTTTGTTCATCCCAAAAGTCTTTGAAACAGCAATGATTTTTGGTACTTTATCACATTTTAAATCGGAAAGTGTTTGTTGTATTTCTTCTTTAATATAAATTAAGTTTTGGACTACTTGATGCATTTTAAATCGTTAACAAAATACTACTTTATAAATAACTTAGATACAAACAATTTACAGAAACAAGACAAACAAACCATAATCATTTATAGAAATTATACTTCAGCTAGTATCAATATTAATAAACTTTTAAAATTAAAAAATTTTTTTAAAAAAAGGGGGAACAAGTTCTTAATAGCTAATCATTTCAAATTAGCATTAAAATTGGGCCTAGATGGGGTTTATATACCTTCATTTAACAAAAAATTAGATCATTTGGCTTACTCTTTATTTAATAATTTTCTTGTTATAGGCTCTGCACACAACTTGAAAGAGGTTAGAATTAAAGAATTGCAAAAGGTTAAAAGTATTTTTATTTCTTCATTATTTAAAAAAAATAAAAATTATTTGGGTATTAATAAATTTAGAATTCTAAAAAAGCACACAAAAATAAATACAGTTGCTTTAGGTGGTATATCTAAAAATAACATCAAAAAACTTAAATTAATAAATACCTCTGGTTTTGCTGGAATTTCATATTTCAAATAAAAAAAAAGGCCCCTAAAAAGGGGCCTCTTTTGAATTTGTTTTCTAAATTAATTAGAATGCAAATGATAAGTTAAACTCGTAACCTTCATAGTCACCAGTTGCAACACCATCCATTGAATCAACATCGTTGATAGCACCAGCAAGTGTCATTCCACCCATTGTGTACGAAGCAGAAACACCTGTTGATTCTTGGTCTGTACTATTAGTAGCACCAGAATCAAACTCTGTTTTATGGTAACTGTAACCGATTGATAAATCATCATTTACGGCATATGTAATACCATAAGCTGATGAGTCTAAGCTTGAGCTTACTGTGTCATGATCTGACTCAGACTCTTGGTAACCAAGTGTGAAACCACCTACTGCGTATTTAACATACATAGTAGAAGCATCTCTCTCAAGATTAATACCAGTCTGAACAGTACCTGCACCATAACCAAGTGTTAAACCTTCAAACTGTTCTGGTGAAAATGCAATAGCAAAGTCATGGTATGAGTCTTCTACTGCAGCAGCACCGCCATCGTTTTGGTATGCAGCTGTAAGAACAGCACCACCAAAGTTTGGAGACGTGTAGATAAACATGTTAGCTCCACCGCCACCAGTGATTACTGTTGGAGCTCCTACTGTTAGAGTTCCATCATAGTCAACGATGTCCCAAGCTTCTTCGTAAGCATTTGGAGTTACGTCATCAATTGCACTCAATGCAGATGAAGATCCTGAACCATTAAATTTTAATGATCCCCAATCACCTGATAGTGTCATGTCGTAATCATCTAATGCACCATTATCGATTTCATAGTAAACAGCAACACCAAGACCACCGTCTGTCTCACCGCTCGCATTGAAACCAAGGCTATCACCCATAGAGAAGTCGTTCCCTGTAACCATCTCTTTAGATGGTCTGTCCATAGTAATAGACGCGCTACCTGATACTGAAAATTCAGCAGCGTGTGCAGAAACAGACACTAGAGAACCAGCTAATGCTGATAGTCCGATTTTTTTTAAGTTGTTCATATTAATTACTCCTTTGTAATTGTTTGATTATTAATAATAAACACAAGCAAATTAACACTTTCATCCAATAAAACTGGGGATTTATCTATTTTTTAAGATAATTTTATATGTTGTTGCAATTATGCAACACTATTTAAGTGAATTTTTTCAATTATTTTGCAATAAGATGTATATTTATTTTAATTTGGTTTTAAAAACTCAAAATGTCTAATTTACTCAAAAACAAAAATTTCATCATATTTTTTTTAATACTTTTTACCCTTAGTTCATGTGCAAAAGAAGGATTCTTTAAAACTGGGGATGCAAGAAAAAATCCGCCTGATCCTAGAGAAAGAGTTAAGAAGAATTTAGAAGAAGGAAAAGGTTTTAGAATAAGTAATGCCATGGGAGGTAACAGAGGTGGTACAAATTTTGAATTTGCAAGTTCAAATGAATTATGGCGAGCATCTCTTGAAGTTTTAGATTTTATGCCTTTAACCTCAGCAAATTATAGTGGTGGCATAATTATTACTGACTGGTATTCAGAGCAAGGTAATGCCGAAGAGTCTATTAAAATAACTATTAGATTTTTAAGCAACGAAGTGAGAGCGGATGCCATTAATGTTGATATTTTTTACAAAAAATGTATTACCACAAATAATTGTAAAATTAATAAACAAGACGGACAACTCAAAAAAGAAATCACAAAACAAATTCTTGCAAAAGCAGCTATCTACAAAAAGATATCAAAAGATAAAAATTACGACCCTTATCGTATGTCATCTCCAGAATAATGAAAACTAATAGTTTCTAAAGATTAAAAATCCTTTGTGATGAGCAGATACAATTTCAAATCGATAGAAACAAAATGGCAAGATTATTGGGAAAAAAACAAAAGTTTCAAAGTAAAAACTGATACTTCCAAAAAAAAATTTTATTGTCTTGAAATGTTTCCTTATCCATCGGGAAAAATTCATATGGGCCATGTGAGAAATTATACTATAGGTGATGTTCTTGCTCGTTATAAGTCTCTACAAGGATATAATGTCCTTCACCCTATGGGATGGGATTCATTTGGTATGCCAGCTGAAAATGCTGCAAAACAAAATAATCTAGACCCAAAAAAATGGACAGAAACCAACATATCAAATATGAAGACTCAATTAAAAAAATTGGGTTTATCGATTGATTGGGATAGAGAAATTTCTACTTGCAATAAAGACTATTACAAACATCAACAGGCCTTTTTCTTAGAACTATTTGAAAAAAAACTTGTTTATAGAAAAGAAAATTATGTAAATTGGGATCCAGTAGATGAAACAGTTTTAGCAAATGAGCAAGTTATTGATGGTAAGGGCTGGCGTTCTGGAGCTATAGTTGAAAGAAAAAAATTAAACCAATGGTTTTTTAATATATCCAAATTTTCCCAAGAACTTTTAAATGGTCTAGAAAAATTAAATTCATGGCCAAACAAAGTGAAAACGATGCAAAAAAATTGGATTGGAAAGTCATTTGGATGTGAAATTGATTTTAAAATAGAAGGAGACTTGCCTGTTGAAAATATTAAGTGTTTCACTACAAGACCAGATACACTTTTTGGGTTTTCTTTTTTAGCATTATCAGCAGATCACGAAGTTTCTAAATTCTTTAAAGATGACAAGAGTTTTTTAAGTTTTAAAGACGAATGTTCAAAAACTGGCACGACTGAAGAGGCTATAGCAGTAGGAGAAAAAATTGGATTTAAAACGAATCTTGTAGCTGTAAATCCCCTCAATCCAAAACAAAAAGTACCAGTATATTTTGCAAACTTTGTATTAATGGATTATGGATTTGGAGCTGTTTTTGGTTGCCCAGCGCACGATCAAAGAGATTTTGATTTTGCAAAAAAATATGATCTAGAAATAAAGACTGTTGTACGACCAATGGACAAAGATGAAAATTTTAAAGTACTCAATGAAGCATATCCAGGACCAGGCGTTTTGATTAATTCAGAGTTTCTTAATGGTCTTAAAGCACCTGAAAATTCTATACTTGAAACAATTAAGATATTAGAGAAAAAAAAATTGGGAAAAAAACAAATAAATTTTAGATTAAAAGATTGGGGAGTATCTAGACAAAGATATTGGGGATGTCCTATTCCAATAGCATATGATGAAAATGGTATTGCTTACCCAATTCCCAAATCAATGTTACCAGTAGAGCTCCCCGAAAATATAGATCTTAATGTTAAAGGTAATCCACTAGATAACCAAAATGATTGGAGAAAAGTAATTATAGATGGAAAACAATTGATTAGAGAGACAGACACTTTAGATACATTTGTGTGTTCGTCTTGGTATTACTTAAGATTTTGTTCACCAAAAGAAGCCGAATATGGATTTAAAAAAGAAGATATCGACTACTGGATGCCTGTAGATCAATATATCGGTGGTGTTGAACATGCAATTTTACATTTACTTTACTCAAGATTTTTTATGCGAGCTTTATCCGAAAAAAACAATAATTTTAATATCTTAGAACCTTTCAGTGGTCTATTTACACAAGGAATGGTGTGTCATGAAACATATAAAGATGCAGACAATAATTGGATAAGTCCTGATGAAATTGAAAATATAGATGGAAAGAAGTATCTTAAACAAGATAGATCAAAGTTGATTTCTGTTGGGCCGTCAGAATCTATGTCAAAATCAAAAAAAAATACTATAGATCCAGAAAATATAATTGCCAATTATGGTGCTGACTCGGCAAGACTCTTCATATTATCAGATAGTCCTCCAGAAAAAGATGTTCAATGGTCTGAGGAAGGTATCGTGTCATCTTTTAAATTTATTCAAAAACTTTGGAAATTAAATGAAAAAATCATCAATGAAATTAATAAAGATCATAACAAAGATAAAGATGAGGAGATTACAAAATATACCAATAAGTATTTAAAGAAAGTTTACGATAATCTTGAGAACTTCAGTTATAATAAAATAATAGCTAACTTATATGAAATGTATTCTTACTTAAACAAACAAATAGAAAAAACTTATACAAAACATACTATAGTTGAAAATTATCAAAAAATTTTAATTACAATGACACCGATTCTACCTCACTTTGCTAACGAGTGCTTAAGTATGATAAAAGCCAAAAATTTTAAGTGGCCAGAATACGATACTTCATTGTTAAAACAGGAAACTATTAACGTTGTTATACAAATTAATGGAAAAAAAAGAGGTCTTATTCAAACAAAACCCAATATTACAGAGGAAAAACTCTTTGAAATAATTAAGAATGATGAGAAAATAATGAAATATTTTGATCAGAAAGAAATTAAAAAGAAAATTTATATTAAGGATAAACTTTTGAACATAATTATTTAAATGCTAAAAAAAATTTTTTTTATAATCTTGTTTCTAAATTTGTTAAATCATTGTGATTATAAACCAGTTTATTCACAAAAAAATAAAGTAGATTACAGAATAGTTATAACAAGTTTTACTGGTGATAAAGAGATTAACAATTTAATTTCTACGACCCTAAAAAGAAATAGCAAAGTAAACTCTAATAAAATTCTAAATATAAGTTTTGATACGAAATATACGAAAAATAGCTTGGCTAGAAATACTGCTGGAACAATTACTGATTACCAAGCTAATGTAATTACAGAATTTACAATTGAAAAAGAAAATAATTCTGAAAATTTTTCTGTAAATGAAAAATTTAATTTTCAAAAAATGACTGATAAATATAAGGAAAAAAATTATGAACAAACTATCAAGAAAAATTTAGCCAATTCGATTTCTCAAAAACTAATTCTTAGATTGGCTGTAAATTAATGATTTTAAAATCTTTTGAGTTAAATAAAATCTCAGAAAATACAATTTTCCACTTATTATACGGCAAAAACGAGGGTTTAAAAACTGAATGTGTAAATGAAATTTTAAAAAGAAATGATGGAAAGGTTTTTAATTATGATGAAAATCAAATTAAAGATCAGACAGATTCTTTTTATGAAAATTTATTATCTGACTCACTATTTGAGAGTTCTAAAATCATTTTGATTAATAGAGCATCAGATAAGATTTATAATATAGTTCTAGATTTAATTGAAAGAAACATAACTAATGCTAAGATTATAATTAATGCTGGAGTTTTGGAGACTAGATCAAAACTAAGATCTCTTTTTGAAAAAAATAAAGATTTAGTTTGCATACCAACTTATCCGGATAATAATGACACTCTTGCAAGGTTGGCTGCAACTATATTTAGAAAAGAGAATATTACAATCTCACAACAAAATATTAATTTAATCGTTGAAAAATGTAATGGAGATAGAAAAAACTTAAAAATTGAAATTGAAAAAATAAAGATTTTTGTAAAAGATAAAAAAAGAATAACAACTGGAGAAATTTTAAAGTTAATAAATTTATCTGAAAATTATGAATTATCTGAACTAATAGACAATAGTTTAGCAAAAAATAAAAATAAAATAATTAATATTTTAAATGAAAATAATTATAACGCAGAGGATTGTATAGTTATATTAAGAACCTTTTTATCAAAAGCTAAAAGAATTCATAAACTTGCGATAGAATTTGAAAAAAATCACGACATCAATAAAACAATAAACTCAGCTAAACCACCCATCTTTTGGAAAGATAAAGAGATTGTAAAAGTACAACTAAAAAAAAGGAAATCTAAAAATATCAAAGTTCTTATCAATAAAATTAATGATGTTGAATTAAAAATTAAGAAAAATTATAATAATTCAATACTGATTGTGACTAACTTTATTTTAGAGGAAAGCCTTTTAGAAGCTAATAATTAGATTTAATAATATCAATTATTTTATTAAGTTGCTCAATATCATGATACATAAAGGTAATTGTTCCCTTATTTTTTTTACTATTTTTAATAGAAACATTTAAACCTATCCTATCAGAAATTGATTTTTCAAGATTTTGGATGTTAGGGTCATTTGTTTTTATATAAAAACCTTTTTTTTTCTTAAAAATTTTTACAAAATTTTCTGATTGACGAACAGATAGTTTTTTTTCAATAATTTTTTGTGCTACGAAACTGGCATTTTCAAGCCCAACTAATATTTTGGCATGACCAGTGGATAATTTTTTTGTTTCAATTAAATTTAAAACATCGCTTGGTAAAGTTAATATCCTTAAACAATTGGTGATATAACTTCTACTTTTACCGATAAATTTTGAAACTTTTTCTTGATCATATGAAAAATCATTTATTAATCTTTGATAGCCCTGAGCTTCCTCTAGCGGATTAAGATCATTTCTTTGAACGTTTTCAACGATTGCAAACTCTAGAGATTTTAAATCATCTGCCTCAGTAACAACAACAGGCACTTCGTGAAGACCTGCTTTTTGAGCCGCCAACCATCGTCTTTCTCCAGCAATGATCTCATACTTTGATTCTTCATTTGATTTTCGAACTATAATTGGCTGAATAATACCCCTCTCCTTTATTGATTTTTCTAAATCATTTAAACTATCTTCATCAAAAATTTTTCTAGGTTGAAACTTATTTGGATAAAGATCACTAATAGATAATTTGTTAGTTGCTTGTTCTACCTTAGTTTCACCTATTAATGATGATAACCCCCTACCTAATCCCTTTTTAATCTTATTCACTAAGCGGCACTCCCTATATGTCTTTCTTGATTTATAAACTCATCAGTAAAATTATAGTATGATTTACTTCCAGGACAATTTTTATCATAAATTAGAACTGGCACTCCATGTGAAGGTGCTTCGGATAATCTTACGTTACGTGGGATTACTGTTTGATATACTTTTTCCTTAAAATAATTTCTTGCTTCTTGCTCAACCTGAGAAGATAATTTATTTCTCCTATCATACATCGTCAAAAGTATTCCTTGAATTTCTAAACCAGGGTTTAAATTGATTTTTATTCGATCTATTGTTTTCATGAGTTGGGTTAAACCTTCTAACGCAAAAAATTCTGTCTGAAGGGGGACCAAGAGAGAGTTTGAGCATACCAGTGCCATCACTGTCAATAAACTTAGAGATGGTGGACAATCTATAAGTATATAATCGTATATTGCTCCAGAATCATTTAAATAAGCAGCTAATTTTACCTTTAGAATAAATGCCCTATCACTATCCCCGGCTGTTTCGACCTCGAGACCAGACAAATCGACATTTGAAGTTATCAAATCAAGATTATCAAATTTTGTTTTTTTAATTACCTCTGGGATAGACTTAGTTCCATTTAAAATACCATAAATGGTTTCATCTGATTTTTCTGAATTAGATAAACCAAGACCAGTTGTTGCATTCCCTTGTGGATCCAAGTCAATAACTAAAATTTTTTTTTCTTGTTGTGTCAGTGCAGAGGCAAGGTTAATTACAGTGGTTGTTTTTCCAACCCCACCCTTCTGATTTATAATTGAAATAATTTTCATCAAATTTTTTTTTCCATATTTTTTATATTTAACAAAAATGAATCTTTGTTTGTTAAACTTTTTTTTTCCTCATATTCTAAATCCCAAATTTTAAGAGTTTCATTTAAAATTTTTCTCCCACTTTTGCCCATGAATAAAATAATATTTTTATATTTCCGAAAATTTTTTTGAACTAAATCAAGAATTATTGGCATTGGTTTAAAAGCTCTGGACATAATCGTTCCAGTTTCAATATCTCTAAGTTTAAAGATATCTTTTTGTATTATTTCTGTGTTTAATTCCAATTTTTCAGAAACATCTTTTAAAAAAACACATTTATGATGACTTTTTTCATAAAGTTTTATTTTCATGCTGTTTTTTAATTTCTTCATTAAGATTGCTATGATTAGCCCAGGAATACCACCTCCAGAACCTAAATCAGAGGTTGTATTTGTGTTTAAATCAACAAAATCAATTATTTGCGCTGAATCAACAATATGTCTTTGCCTTATAACCCCTTGATCAGAGTTTTTTCTGCTAATTATGTTAATTTCCTCATTTTTTTTTTGAATCATACTTATAAGACTCTCAAGCTCATTACAAGTTTCACGTGAAACATCAAATTTTGTAATTTTTGAATAATTTTTAGAAATTATCGAATCCATTAAGCTATATGCTTAATAGACTTTCTTTTTACGTGTGACAACAAAATATATACGGCTGCTGGAGTAATTCCGTCTATTCGTAAAGCTTGTCCCATAGTTTTTGGTCTTATTTCCTTAAATTTGGACTTTACCTCGTTCGATAAACCAGGAAATTGATCATAATCAATATTATCAGGGATAATAAGATTCTCATCTCTTTTGAAAGCTAGGATGTCTGCATTTTGCTTCTTTAAATAACCTCTATAGTGAGAATTAATTTCTATCTGTTCATCTATTTCAGAGCCAAAATTCTTAATTTCAGGCCAAATTCTACGTATTTTAGTCATATTAGTGTCCTTTTGAGCTAAAATTTCTTCTGCTGACCTTAAAATACCATCTTTCGCAATTTTTATCCCGTGATTTTGAGCTTTTGTTGGAGATATACTCAAACTAGACATTTGAAGTGAAATTTCACTCATTTTCGCGAATTTATCCTCAAATTTAGATTTTCTTTCAACAGATATTAAACCGATTTTAATCCCTTTGTTAGTAAGTCTCAAATCAGCGTTATCTGCTCTAAGACTTAATCTATACTCAGCTCTCGATGTAAACATTCTGTAAGGCTCTGCAACACCCTTTGTGACTAAATCATCTATCATTACTCCAATATAAGCATCTGACCTATCAAGAATGAATGGTTCTTTACCCATAAATGATAATGCTGCGTTTGCACCCGCTATAAGACCTTGGGCAGCAGCTTCTTCATATCCTGTAGTTCCATTAATTTGACCTGCTAAATATAAATTTTTAATTTTTTTAGTTTCTAGAGTTAAAAAAAGTTCCCTGGGGTCTACATAGTCATACTCTATAGCATATCCTGGCCTTATCATTTTTACACTTTCTAAACCATTGATATTATTAAGTATTTCAGCTTGTACTACCTCAGGTAGAGAGGTTGATATACCATTTGGGTAAATTGTATGATCATCAAGCCCTTCGGGCTCTAAAAATATTTGATGTCTTGTCTTTTCGGCAAACTTAACTACTTTATCTTCTATTGAAGGACAATATCTAGGACCTACTCCTTGAATGCTGCCAGAATACATAGCACTCTTAGATAAATTCTTTTCTATAATTTTATGTACCTTGTTGTTTGTATAAGTTATGGAGCACGAGACTTGTTTATTCGAAGTAGATTTCGTTAAAAAAGAGAAGAAGTACGGATTTTCATCGGCCGCTTGTTTTTCTAAATTTTTAAAATTTATTGTTCTTGCATCAAGTCTTGGTGGAGTACCTGTTTTTAATCTTCCTATTTTAAATTTATATTTTTCTAATTGTTCACTTAAACCAGTGCTAGGTTTTTCATTATATCTACCTGCAGGAGTACGCTCATCACCAATATGAATCAATCCATTTAAAAAAGTACCAGTTGTTAAAATTATTTTACTACACTTAATCTCTTTACCTTTTAATGTTAAAAAGCCGTTTATCGCGTTATTTGAAAAAATAAACTTTATTACTGGATCAGAAAAAATGCTTAAATTACAATAGTTTACAAGTTTTTCTTGCATAAATTGCTTATATAGACTTCGGTCAGATTGCGTTCTTGGACCTCTAACAGCTGGTCCTCTGCTTCTATTTAACAACCTAAATTGTATTCCTGATTTATCTGCGATCTCTCCCATAACGCCATCTAATGCGTCTATTTCTCTAACTAAATGACCTTTACCCAAACCACCAATCGCAGGGTTGCACGACATTTCACCAATAGTATTTTTATCGTGAGTGAATAGTGCAGTATTTACACCTAGACGAGCTGAAGCAGCAGCTGCCTCACATCCAGCATGACCTCCTCCAATTACAACAACATCAAATGAAAATTCATTTTTCATGGTGTGAATTTATATTTGAAAAAAAATTTTACAAGGCTCTTATTTTCCAATGCAAAAATCGTTGAAAATACTGCCTAATACTTCCTCTACGTCGATCTTTCCAACAATCATACCTAAATGTCTAGTAGCTAACCTCAAATCTTCAGCAGCTTTATCAAAATCCTTTTTATCATTTTTTTCTAAAAAATTTCTTAAGTTATCTGAACACTGAACTAGGTGTTGTCTATGTCTTTCTCTAGTAATTAATATATCTTCATTTATAATAATTTTTGTTTTTAATCTGTCTTTGATTTTTGAAATTAATTTATCTAAATTTAGGTTCTCCTTTAATGAAATTAAAACATGATCTAACTTTGTTACCTCTGTATCTAATTCACCCTGAATAAGATCTGACTTATTTACAACCAAAATTGCATTATCTTTTAATAAATCATTCAAAAAACCCTTTAAATCAATACTTTTTGCATCTACTACCACTAATTTCAAATCAGCATTTTCTGCCCTATCTAGTGATAATTTTATACCTTTTTTCTCGATTTCATCTTTAGAATTTCTGATGCCTGCTGTATCTGAAATAATAACTGGATAGCCATCAATATTTAAATGAGTTTCAACTACATCTCTTGTTGTTCCTGCGATTTCAGAAACAATTGCTACATCTCTATTCGATAAATTATTTAATAGTGAAGATTTTCCAGCATTTGTTGGACCGACAATAGCAATTTTAAAGCCTTCACGTATTATTTCACCTACCTTTTGATCATCTAAAATCTTTTCAATTTGATTTAAAACTTCAGTTGAATCTTTTTGAATTTGTTGAATATTTTCATCTGGTAAATCTTCTTCTGGAAAGTCTATTTTTGCTTCAACAAAGGATAAAATCTTTAATAACTTTTCTCTCAAGTTATCAAATTTTTTAGCTGATTTCCCTTTCATAGTTTTCACAGCTTGTAATCTTTGTATTTCAGTTTCTGCTGAAATTAGATCAGCAATACTTTCAGCTTTTAACAAATTAATTTTACCATTTTGAAAAGCTATCTTTGTAAATTCTCCTGGCTCAGCTAATCTGAAATTCTCTATTTTGGATAATTCGTTTTGTAATGCTTGAACTATAGCTTTGCCTCCATGAACATGGATTTCAGCCATATCCTCACCAGTATAGCTCTCAGGGCCAGGAAACCAAATAATTATTCCCTCATCAATCAATCCAGAAGTATTAATATTACTTATTTTACGAAGAGAGGCTACTCTTGGTGAGGGGAGAGGTTTTCCAGTTAACAGAGTTAATGCTTTAGATGCATCTGAGCCTGAAATCCTGATGATAGCGACTCCAGATATACCTGGTCCTGATGAAAGTGCGAAGATTGTCATATGTAAATTATAATAACTAAATCTAGATATTAAAATTAAATATGTCTATTGAACAATTTTTCTTAATGACTCAAAAAAACTCTTTGAATAATCTTCTGTGTTAAATAATGGACTTTTTATTGCGTCAAGAAATATGGATTTTCTTAAATTGATATATTCTTCAGTATTATTTGTTAAACTAACAACCTTTTGAATATAATCATCTTCGTCCTTAGCAATCAATTGTTCCATATTTAAATTTTTATTTATCGACTCCCCACATCTGGAATTGAAATTATAGCCTGCCATTGTAAGAACCGGAACACCCATCCAGATTGCTTCAAATGATGTAGTTACACCATTATAAGGGAATGTATCTAGGGCGATATCAATATGATTGTAATTACCTAAATGATCTTTAAATTTTTCAGCTCTATCTATAAATTTTACTGATTCCAATACGTCTTTTTTTTTGAATAATTCTTTAAGTCTTTTTGTTGCAAGTCTTTTTGATGATGTTTTTAAAAGGAGTTTTGAATTATTTACTTTTTTTAATATTTTTGACCATGTTGAAACGACTTCAGGATTAATTTTATCAAAATTATTAAAAGAACCAAATGTAAAATACTTATTTTTAACGAACGGAGGCGGATTTTCTTCTCTTTCAAAATCAAATCCACAATGAGCATTCCAAATTTTTGGTAAATATATCACTTTTTCGCTGTAATGGTTCTCTTCATTCGAATAGATCAAATTTGGATCAGAGATAATATAATCCATATTTTTTAATCCAGTAGTATTACAGTACCCCATCCATATTACTTGTTTATTTGCCATCCTGTTTTTAAAAAGCTCCAATCGTTGTCTTGAGGTGTAGCCCATCAAGTCAACCATAATATCCAATTTTAACTCTCTTGATCGATTTAAAACATCAACATTATTTAAATTGGAAATATTTATTGTTTTGTCTACTAAATTTTTAAAGTTTTCTGTAGACTGGTCTTCTTTTGGATTATTTAAAAACAAGACAATTTCAAATTTATTTTTATCATAATTAGAAAGAACTGTTTTTAAAAAATAAGTAATTGAGTGACCTTCAAGAATATCTGCTGACAAAAAACCTATCTTAATTTTTAAACCAGATTTTTGTGAAATTTCTGCTAATTGATTTTGAGGAATTACTTTTAAATTACTATCTAAAAACTTACCATAATCTAAGAAATCAGATTGTTTCCACTCTTTATCAAAGCACTGCCAATAGCCGTAATTGCATAAATCAACAGAATTAAATTTTTTGGACTCTATGACTCTTTTAAAATGGAAAATTAATTTTTTGGCATCATTTAGCCTTCGATAAACCATGGCCATTGCCAGGTGGATTGGTCTATGATTTAAACAATATTTTTCAGATAATTGATAAAAATTAAAAATTTCAGTGAAATCGAAGTCATAATTCTTTTCTAAATCTATTAAGAAGACGTTATGAGTGATGAAATTAGAAAGAGCATCAATAGCATGAATCGTATTTTTTTCTTTTAAATATCCATACCTAAAATCTTTAATAGCAGAAATCAAAGCATCTTTATTTTTATTATTATTTGCATTCTTGCTCAAACCCAATAAATTACACAAAAAAGCTGATCTCTCTTCTTCTGTAGTCTCTGAGGTAATTTCAAATACCACCTTAGAATATTGTCTACTCTTGAATAATTCTGCAGCTTTTATCTCTAATTTTTGGATAGTTTTCATCGGTAAATTAAGACAAACATCTTTATCAAATTAATAAGAATATTATATAATCAATTGGATATTTAATTAAAGTTTATTATTTATTTGTCTGAGTGAATTAAAGAAATTTTCTGCAAATTTTTTTTTATTGAAAAGGGGACTTTGCATTGCATCACGAAAAATGGATTTTCTTAAATTGATATATTTTTCTTTATCACTTGATAAATCAACAGCTTTTTGTATGTAGTCATCCTCATCTTTTGCAATCAATTGCTCCATACCCAAATTTTTATTTATCGATTCACCACATCTAGAATTAAAATTATAGCCTGCCATAGTGAGTACAGGAGCCCCCATCCAGATAGCTTCAAAAGAAGTAGTTACTCCATTGTAAGGAAATGTATCTAAGGCAATATCTACTTTTTTATATAAATCGAGATGGTCTTTTTTATTATCAAAACTTGTATGAAAAATCACCGAATCTAAAATACATTTTTCTTTTAAGAACTTTTTAATTCTAATTAATTGTTGTTTATCACTCGGACATTTTATTATTAATTTAGAATTTTTTATATTTTCCAGAATTTTCGTCCAGCACGTAATAACATTTTCATTAATTTTAGATGGATTATTAAATGATCCAAAAGTAATGAAGTTATTCTTAATTAATGGGGGTGGGTTTTCTTCTCTTTCAAAATCAAATCCACAATGAGTATTCCAAATTTCTGGTAAATATAAAACTTGTTCAGCATATAGATCTTTTTCATTTTCATAAATTAAGTTAGGATCTGCAATAATATAATCCATGTTTTTTAATCCAGTAGTATTACAGTACCCCATCCATATTATTTGTTTTTGTGCAATTCTATTTTTGAACAATCCTATTCTATTCCTAGAGGTATAGCCCATAACATCTATCATTATGTCTAAATTTAATTTTCTAATTTTATTTAAAGCATCTAAATCACTTAATTGACTAATATCGATTGTTTTAAAAACTAAATTAGTAATTTCAGCTGACACTGTAGTGGGATCTTTTTGATTTGAAATCAAATAAATATCAATTTCATCCTTATTATGATTTAATAGTATAGTTTTCAAAAAAAAAGTTACAGAATGTCCAGCCTTTAGATCAGCTGATAAAATACCTAAATTTAACTTTTTATTCTTCTTGTCAGATAATTGTACTATTTGATCAGAAGGATATTCAATTAAGTTTTTTTCAACAAATTGACCATATTCAAAAAAATTTTTCTGGGACCATCTTTGATCATAGCACCTCCAAAAACCATAATTGCATAAGTCATTTGATATAAAATCTCCAGATTTAATCACTTTCTCGAGATGATATACCATACCTTTAAAATCATTTAATCTTGAATAAATTGTTGTCATTGCAATATTAATTGGTCTTTTATTTTGAAAAAGTTTTGGAGATGATTTGTAAAGATCTATTATCTCATCAAAATTTACATTTGTATTTTCAAAATCACTTAAAATTACACTCGCAAGCACCAAATTTACAAGTGCATTGAGACTATTTTCACTCGTTAATTCTTTTAGATATCCTTTTTTAAAGTCACTTAGAGCTAGTTCTACTTGATCTTTATTCTTCTTGTTCAGAGAAATTCTACTAATTCCCAACAAAACAAATAAGCCAGCGGTTCTTTCATTTTCTTGAGTTTTTGTGGTAATTTCAAAAATTATCTCAGAGAACTTTTTTTCTTTAAATAAATTTTGTAATTCAAATTCTAAATTTTGAACTGACACCATTACATAAATCTATGCTGGCTTGTTCATTGAGTTAAAAAACTCAGCATTATTTTTAGTGTCTTTTAATTTTGAATTAATAAACTCAATTGCATCCATAGTTCCCATGGGAGCAATGATTCTTCTTAACACATTCATTTTTTGAAGATCATTTTTATCAAACAACAACTCTTCTCTTCTTGTACCTGATTTTGTAATATCAATAGCTGGATAAATTCTTTTATCAGCAATTTTTCTGTCAAGAACTGTCTCACTATTTCCAGTTCCTTTAAATTCCTCAAAAATTACCTCATCCATTCTGCTGCCAGTGTCAATTAATGCAGTTGAAATAATTGTCAATGATCCACCCTCTTCAATATTTCTTGCGGCTCCAAAAAATCTTTTCGGTCTTTGTAATGCATTTGCATCAACACCACCAGTTAAAACTTTTCCCGAACTTGGTATTACCGCATTGTAAGCTCTCCCTAATCTTGTTATAGAATCTAAAAGTATAACTACATCTTTTTTGTGCTCTGTTAATCTTTTTGCTTTTTCTATAACCATTTCAGCAACAGCAACATGACGTTGAGCGGGTTCATCAAATGTAGAACTGATTACCTCACCTTTCACAGTTCTCTGCATGTCTGTCACTTCCTCTGGTCTTTCATCTATCAACAATACAATTAGGTAACATTCAGGATAATTTTTTGCTATTGAGTTAGCTATACTTTGCAAAATCATAGTTTTACCAGCTTTAGGAGGTGAGATGATGATTGATCTTTGACCTTTGCCAATTGGACTCACTAAATCTATAAGTCTTGGAGTTAAATCCTGTTTTTTTTCAAGTTTAACTTGCTCCACCTCCATAACAAGTTGTTTATCTGGATAAAGAGGTGTCAGGTTGTCAAAGGCTATTTTGTGTCTAGACTTATCAGGCTCTTCAAAATTGATTTTACTTACTTGCAACAATGCAAAATATCTCTCACCTTCTTTAGGGGCTCTTACCGGTCCCTCAACAGTGTCACCTGTTCTTAAACCAAACTTTCTAATTTGACTCGGACTCACATATATGTCATCTGGACCTGGTAAATAATTTGACTCCATAGCCCTTAAAAAACCGAAACCATCTTGAAGTAATTGAAGCACACCAGCACCAGTTATTTCCTCTTTTTCTGCAACTTTCTTTAAAATCGCAAAAAGTATTTCTTGTTTTCTTAAAGTGCTTGCATTTTCTATGCCAAGTTCTTCCGCCTGAGTAATAAGCTGTTCGGACGATTTTAGTTTTAGTTCTTGTATGTTCATGAGTAGATTATTAAGGACTTAATAATTAGTTAAATATATATGCTTATTTGAATTATTCAACCCTAGATAGGCTTAAATATTACAACAAATATGATTAAAATTAGCAATAATGTAGGTATTTCATTAATATATCGGTAATATTTGTGGGAATGCTTATTAATGTCCAATCTGAATTGTCCCAAAATTCTTCCTAGATAAAAATGATAAAAGGTTAAGATAATTACAAAAACTAATTTTAAAATCATCCACTTTTGCCCTAATTGTTCAAATCCTATTTCATGTATTAATATCAATCCAAATATCCAGGATAAAGCCATTGCCGGTGTCATAATGTAAAAAAAAAGTTTTTTTTCCATAACTTTAAATACATCTGAAACTAATGGTTTATTATCATTTTGTGAATGATAAACAAAAATTCTAGGAAGATACAAAAGACCAGCCATCCAAGAAATTACTGCTATCAAATGAAGAGATTTAAAAAGTAAATAAGTATTCATAAATTATAAATTTTTTTGAACTAACGATTTTAATAATGCTATATGATCATCATTATCGTTCAAACATGGCACCATATCAAAATTTTCACCACCGGACTCTAAAAAACTTTCTTTACCTTGAATAAGAATTTCCTCTAATGTCTCAACACAATCTGAGGAAAAACCAGGACATATCGCAAGAACATTTTTTTTTCCTTCTTTGGGCAGTTTCTCTAGTGTCTTATCTGTATAAGGTTCAAGCCATTTTTGAGGTCCAAATCTTGACTGAAAAGTTGTTTTAAGTTCTATAGAATTAAATTTTTCTGAAATAAGCCTTGTCGTTTTTTGACAATAGCAATGATATGGATCTCCTTTATCAAAATATTTTTGGGGTATGCCATGATAAGATGCTAAGATTAAATCTGGCTTCCAATTTATCTCTTTTATTTTTTTATTTAAGGAATTTACTAAAGCATCTATGTACAAGGGATGTGACTCATAATGTGGGATTATTTTGATTGATGGTTGCCATCTCATTTTCATAAGCGTTCTATATACTTCATCACAAACAGTTGCTGTTGTTGCTGCAGCATATTGAGGATATAGAGGGAGTATAATCAAGTTCTCACAACCTTTTTCATGAAGTTTTTTTATTTTGCTTTTTATACTCGGATTTCCATACCTCATGGCATAATCAATAATCAGATTTGGCTCTGAAAAGGAATTTGATAATTTCCTGGCTTGTTCTTGTGTATAATAGAGAAGGGGAGAAATATTTTTATCTTTCATCCAAATTTCTTTATAAGCTTTAGCAGTTTTAGATGGTCTTAAATTTAATATAAAAACATTTAATATAATTTGCCAAACAAAAGGATTAACTTCTATTACCCTTTTATCAGACAGAAATTCTTTCAAATATTTTCTAATATCAAACCAACTTGTGGAGTCCGGTGTACCCAAATTTATTATCAAGGCTCCTGTTTTGCCAAAATTAATAGGTGGATGATCTAATTTTTTTTCCATTAATAATCTTTTATAGTTTTAACTAAATAATCCATCATACTTGGATCTGTTTCGGGTAATATTCCATGACCTAAATTAAATATATATGGATGATCTTTAAAAATATCCAAATACTTGATTGCTTCTTTTTTAAGGTTGTCTTTGTCAGTGAGTAAAATTTTCGGATCCATGCCACCTTGCACAGGAATTTTTATCTCTTTTTCAATTTTTATTGGATCAACATCATAATCTATACAAATTGCATCTGGTTTTACAATTTCACAATATTTTTTATAATTTTTTATACCTCGTGGAAAGCAAATCACTGGAACATTTAAAGATTTGGTAAATTCAACTAAAGAACAAGTTGGATTATAGATGTAAAAATCATAATCTTTATCTTCTAATAGTCCTGCCCAACTATCAAAAATTTGTATAATATCTGCACCACTATCAATTTGATTTTTAATATGAATTTTTAAAAATTTATCTATTATTTTTAAAGTTTTTTCAATTATAGAAAAATTTTTAAAAAAATTTTCTTTGAGCTTTATTTTTGGAGATTGTTTATTTAGAATATAAACAAGTAATGTCCAAGGAGCACCAACAAAACCTATAGTAGACTTGTTATCTGTTAAATTGTTATTTCTTACCAAATTTATAGCTTTATAAACAGAATCAACTCTTTCAATAAAATCACTTTCAGTAACTTCAAATGCTTGATTAAGGTTTAAATCACCAAGGATGGGTCCAATATTTTTTTTAAATTCTACTTTTTGTTTCAAACCGTAAGGTAAGATTAATATATCAGAAAAGATTATGGCTGCATCTAAGTCAAATCTTTTAAGAGGTTGTAAAGTTATTTCAGCTGATAAACTAGAATTTAAACATAGTTTAATAAAATCAGTATTTTTTTTCCTAATTTCTCTAAACTCTGGCAGATATCTTCCAGCTTGCCTCATAATCCATATGGGATTTAAGTCTGTTTTTCTGTCTTTAATAACTTTCTTAATGTTAGACATATTAATAATTAAGTTTATTTAATAGTATTTGTAGTATGAGCTGTGAAATACGTGGATTAAATTTTATATACATTTTATAAACTAGTTATTAACATTTAAATGTAATTTTTTGATATATATATAAGTAATATTGAAGCTTATTACCAATATTTCAATTTAATGAAAAACTTTATACAGATGTTTAATAATGTTAATAAAAGCTATGTTTTACACCATAAATTTTAAATTTATAAAATTAATTAATTTTGTCTAAAAAAAACAAAAACTATTAACACTTTATACATGAGTAATATTTATCAGATTTATCTAATATCAGACTCTACGGGTGAAACGCTAGATAGAATTTTTACTGCAATTAAAGCTCAATTTAAAAATATAGATTACAAAATACACACTTATTCCTTTACAAGAACTGAAAACCAAATTTTAAAAATTTTATCAAATGCTAAAGAAAATCAAAACGCTATCATCTTATATTCAATCGTAGATAGTAGTCTTGCAAAATATCTTGCTAGAAATAGCGAAGAAAAGAAAATTCCTTGTTTTGGTGTACTTGGAGATTTAATCTTAAGTTTTTCAAAGCTACTTAACCAAAAAGCATCTCACCAACCTAGTGGTCAATACACTCTCAATGATGAGTATTATAAAAGGATTGAAGCAATTCAATTTACAATGAACCATGATGATGGGAATTTAGTAAAAGATATTAAAAAATCGGACATTATTTTATTGGGGGTTAGTAGGACGAGCAAAACACCAACCTCGATTTATCTAGCAAACAAAGGGTTTAAAATATCTAATATTCCTCTGGTGAATGAAAATTCAATTCCTGAGACTTTAAAAGAAGACCCAAACCTTACTTGTATTGTTGGATTAAGCACAGAGGCAGAAAGGTTAGCTGATATTAGGAAAAATCGAATGAATTCATTAAAAGAGTCTCAGAATAAATCTTATACAGATCTATCTAAAATTAAAAAAGAAGTTGAGGATGCTAAAAATACTTTTAAAAAATATAAATGGCCAATTATAGATGTTACTAGAAAATCGGTAGAAGAAACTGCTGCATCAATCATAAAAATTTACGAAATATATAAAAATAATGGTTAAAATTATACTTGCCTCAAAAAGCAAAGTAAGAAAGCAAATTTTGGATGATAACAATATATCCACAGAAGTACAAAACTCTAATTTAGATGAGGATATTGTCAAAGAAGGTTTAATCAAAGAAGAAGCATCTCCCGAATTAATATCAAAAAATTTAGCTGAATTAAAAGCAAACAAAGTTAGTCAAAAAAACCAAGGATTTTTGGTTATAGGTGCTGATAGCGTAATAGATTTAGAAGGTGAGTTAATATCTAAGCCTATAAACAGAGACCAAGCTTTAGAAATTTTAAAAAAACTTAATGGAAAAAAACACAATCTCATTAGTTCAGTTTGTATCTCTCAAAATGGTGCCATGATTTGGAATTATACTGATAAAGCAACTTTAACAATGAAACAATTTAGTTTAGATGAGCTTAAAAGTTATTTGTCAAAAATTACTGATGAAGCCCTATATGCTTACAACGTTTATCAAATTGAGGGAGAGGGTAGGAAATTATTCTTAAATATAGAAGGTGACGAAGATACTATTATGGGTTTACCAATTAAAAAATTAAAACAATACTTAAGTAATTACGAATGAAAAAATATTTTGTAATAGGAAATCCAATTGACCATTCTTTATCTCCCAAACTCCAAAACTGGTGGTTAAAAGAAAATAATATTGATGCCAAGTATGACAAAATCAAACTCGAGGGTCATGAAATTAAAAATTTTATTAAAGATATAAAGGAACAAAAAATAGCCGGTTGTAATGTTACTGTCCCTTTTAAAAAAACAGTTATTCCTTTTTTAGATAAATTAAGTCCAGAGGCAGAGAAGACCCAATCAGTAAACACAATCGTTTTTGATAATGGTGATTTAGTTGGACATAATACAGATATAGCTGGTTTTAGTACTGCAATTAAAGAGCTAAATTTTAACATAAAGGGAAAGAAAGTTTTAATTTTAGGAGCTGGCGGTGTAGTTCCCTCAATAATTTTTGCTTTAAAAAACATGTATGTTCAAGAGATAACAATCAGTAACAGAACGAAAGATAAGGCAGAAAATTTGAAAACTATGTTTAATAATATCAAAATTTTAGAATGGGGAAATTTAACAGATTTTCATATCATAATAAATGCCACTAGCATTGGTTTAAATTATGAAACAATAAATTTAGATTTTTCAAATTCAGGAAATGATAAATTATTTTATGACGTAATATATAATCCTAATGAAACCCCTTTTTTGCGCATGGCAAAACAATTAGGATATAAGACAGAAAATGGGAAAACCATGTTTGTTTACCAGGCCCTACAAGCGTTCAAATTATGGCACAAGATAGAACCAAAAGTTAATAAAAATACATTTAAGCTTTTAGAAAATGATTAGAATTGGAATTTTAGGAGATATAGGATCTGGAAAAAGCTATGTAGCCAAGTCATTTGGTTATCCAGTTTTTATTGCTGATAACGAAGTTGGAAAATTATATAAAAAAAATAGAAAAATTTCTATTAAACTAAATAATGCTTTACCCAAATACATCACACAATTTCCAATAAAAAAAAAAGAAGTAACAAGAGCGATATTGGCCAACAAAAATAATTTAAGAAAAATTATTAAAATAATTCATCCCGAAATTAGAAAGAAGATGAATATCTTCTTAAAGAAAAATAAAAGAAGTAAATTAGTTGTTTTAGATATTCCTTTATTAATCGAAAATAAAATTAATAAAAGAAAAGATATTTTGATATTTATCCAATCTAATAAAGCTGAAGTTTTAAAGAGATTGAAAAAAAGGCAAAATTTTAACTCAAAAATTTTAAATAGATTCAGAAAAATACAACTACCACTTGACTATAAAAGAAAAAAATCAAACTTTATAATCAAAAATAATTTTACAAATAAATTTATAAAAAAACAGATTAAATATATTCTAAACCAAATAAATTAAATGAAAGAAGTGATTTTAGATACAGAAACAACGGGATTGTCAGTTAAAGAAGGTCACCGAATAGTTGAGATAGGATGTATTGAATTAGAAAATTTTATCCCTACAAACAATAATTTTCATTGTTACTTAAACCCTGAGAGGAAAGTTTCTGAAAAAGCTTTAGCAACCCATGGATATACGGACGAATTTTTATCTGATAAGAAAAAATTTAAAGAAATAGCGGATGATTTTTTACTTTATATAAAAGGAAAAAAATTAATTATTCATAATGCAGAATTTGATTTATCACATTTAAATAATGAATTGAAAATAGCAGGTAAAGATTACATTGATAATAAAATTGTTGATACTGTTGTTCTAGCTAGAGATAAATTTCCAGGATCTTCTAACAGTTTAGATGCTCTCTGTAAAAGGTATAGAATAGATAATTCTAAAAGAGAAAAGCACACAGCGCTCATAGATTGTGATTTATTATCGAAAGTTTATATTAATTTAATTGATCAAAAAGAACCAAAATTAAATTTTATTAATGAAATTAGTGATAATAACCATATTTCCAAAACAAATATTTCTTATTTTAAAAAAGTCATTAAACCTAATGAAGAAGAAAAAAGAAATCATAAACAATATTTAAAAATTAATTTAAAGAAAAATTTTTTTAATTAAATTTTTTGTTGTACAAATGTTCAAAATCTATTTTTTTTTCGAATTTTATATTTGGATATCCTGATGTGTGTAAAAGATTAAGTAGAGCCTTTTCTAATTCTGGATAAATTTCCTTCTGTACGTCACATAGTACTATTTTTTCTACAACTTTTTTATCTTTAATTTTTTCATTGAGTTTTATTACAGAGGTATAAGTCATTTCAAAATGAGATTTTTTTTTACTTTCAGTGATATCATGAAATTTTAGCAAAGTATTTACCTCGATAACTTGTGCTTTTAAAGGTCTTGAATTGATTTCAATATTTAGTTGGTATTTAGAAATAAAATCTTTCACATACAAATATGTCTCGATGTCGGGTGTTTCACCTGAGATATCTTTTATAAACTTACTCATTATTTTATAATTTTCGTTCATCATCTTCTTCAATGTCTTCAAACTCACCTTCTATATATGGTTTTTTTATTTTTGTCTCATTCTTAAATTTTTTGATAATTTTTCCAAAAATTAATTTTCTCGTAATAGGAAATATTAATAGAAATCCAAATAAGTCAGTAGCAAAACCAGGAACTATTAATAGTAAGGCTGCAAATGCTATAGCAGCACCAGAGATTATTTCATAGACTGGAGCTTCGTTTTTTATTAATTGTGAAAAACCAGATCTAAGGGTGTTTAACCCCTCGTATCTTGCATAAATTACCCCTATTATTGCCGTTATAAATATAAGTGATATCGTGTTAAACGCGCCTATTTGACCACCAATTTTAATAAAGAGATAAATCTCTAAAATAGGGACTAAGATTAAGGAAATTAATACTGAGTTCATTTGTCTTTAATCTAATTGCTAGTTGAAATTATTCAACAGAGTAATTAGATTATTATTATGAACTATAGTTTTGAGTACATTGATATCATACTATTAGCTATGATAGCTGGATTTATTTTTTTGAGGCTAAGAGGTATTCTTGGAAAAAGAACTGGCTTTGAAGGAAAGAATCCGCAACAATTTCAAGAAATTTTAAAAGAAGTACATCAAGAAGGTAATTTAAAACAAAAAGAAAATTTTGATAAAAAAGCTCAAAGTGAATTTTTAAAAGGAGCAAAAATTGCTTATGAAACTATTATAACTGATTTTAGTGATAATGATAATAAGTTGATAGCTAGCAAACCTTTATTAAGTAAAGAAATTTATGATGAGTTTAATAAAGCTCTTAAAGATAGAGGCGATAGAGGCCATTATGCTGAAATAACATTTATTGGAATAAAATCAGCAGACATAAAAGAACATAAAAAAATCGATAAAGCTCTTCAGGTGACAGTAGATTTTGTAAGTGAGATCATTACGTGTGTAAGAGATAAAGAGAAAAAAATTGTTTCAGGTAGTCCTGATAAAATCAAGACTATATATGACACTTGGACATTTTCTAGAGATATGAGATCGAACAACCCAAACTGGTTGTTGGTAAATACTCTAAACTAAGTGAATAACAAAATTTCAGAAAAAGATAAAAAAACTTGGGAAGAATTTTTATCTAACGATCAAAAATTACCTGATAAAGATAACATTCAAAATAAAACAATTATAAAAAGAACCAGATCATTAGATCTGCATGGTAAAACTCTTGATGAAGCCAATACTATTATTGAGAACTTTATAAAAAAGTCTTATGAAGACAAAGTTCAGAAGCTCATAATTGTTACTGGCAAAGGTCTTCATTCAGATAATGAGAAAGACCCATATGTTTCGAAGGATTTAGGTATTTTGAAATATTCAATACCAGAATTTGTAAGAAATAATGAAGATTTAATGAAAATGATATCAAAAATTAGTGAAGCAAGTGTGAAAGATGGCGGGACAGGAGCTTTTTATATTTTTTTAAAAAAAAGATAAATTGTTAGTTAAAGATAACTCAGTAATATAATGTAAAAATAATGATAATTTGGTTAGCATCGTACCCAAATAGTGGAAATGATTTTTTAAGATCTCTATTATCATCATACATTTTTTCAAAAGATGGAAGTTATAATGAAGATGTAATCCAAAATATTGATGAATTTCCTAATAACTCGCTATTTAAAAAATTAGGTGTTGATACTAATAATCTTGATGAAATGAATAACAATTACATCAATTCTCAAAAAATTTTAAATAAAAAAGATAGTATAATGTTTTTAAAAACATTTAGTTGCTTTGTGCACACTGATAAGTTTAAATTTACTGATAGACATAATACTCTTGGTGTAATTTATGTTGTAAGAGACCCTAGAAATATAGTTTTTCCGCTTTCACAAAGTTTTCAATTATCTGAAGAACAATCTTTACATAATTTGTTAATAAAAACATATTTAGGAAAAGAATCTCAATCTCACTGCACAACTTATTTAAGTTCATGGAAAGATCACTATAATTCATGGAAAGTTTTTACCAGATTCAATAAATATTTATTAGTTAAATATGAGGATTTGATTAAAGATACTGAAAAAACTTTTTTAAATATTTTAAAATTTATTGCACATTTGGGTCGAGTGAAATTTACTTTGGATGAAATTAAATTTAAAAATACTTTAAAAACAACAGAGTTAAAAAAATTTAATGAAAATGACTTAAAAAAACTTGACCAAATAGACCCAAAAATAAAGAATAAACTGGAAAAAGAGCTAGAGAATGAAATGAGGGAACTTAATTATTTAGAGAATAAATTTTGATAAATCAGTATCTTTAACAAGAGTATCTAAATTTTTATCTATATATTCCTTATTAATAATTATTTTTTCACCAGCTCTGTCAGTTGCTGTAAAACTTATCTCATCTAATATTTTTTCAATAATTGTATGTAATCTTCTTGCGCCAATATTTTCTACAGTTGCATTTACCTCAGAGGCTATATTGGCGATTGCATCAATCCCATCTTCTGCAAACTCTAATTCAACATTTTCTGTTTTTAATAATGCTACATATTGTTTAATTAAACTATAGTCAGGCTCTTTTAGAATTCTTTTAAAGTCTTTACTTGTTAGAGCTTCTAACTCCACTCTTATTGGTAGTCTTCCTTGTAGTTCTGGTAATAGGTCTGATGGTTTCGCAAGCTGGAAAGCTCCTGAAGCAATAAATAAAATATGATCTGTTTTAATTGGACCATATTTTGTGTTAACTGTTGTTCCTTCGATAAGAGGTAATAAGTCTCTTTGCACCCCTTCTCTTGAGACATCTCCGCCAACCCTATCGGTTCTGCCAGAAATTTTATCAATTTCATCTAAAAAAACTATTCCATTATTTTCTGTTGATATTTTGGCAGCTTTAACAATTTTGTCCTGCTCAATTAATTTATCTGACTCATCATTAATTAAAATTTCATGAGACTCTTTCACAGTCATTTTTTTCTTTTTTTCTTTTGTGCCCATAGATTTACCAAGCATTTCTCCAATATTGATCATACCAACGTTTGCTCCTGGCATACCTGGTATTTCAAATGAAGTACCACTTCCGCCAGTATCACTAACTGCAATCTCTATTTCGTTATTATCTAAATCACCATCTCTTAATCTTTTTCTAAAACTTTCTCTTGTAGCGGTGCTTGCTTTTTTTCCTACCAAAGCGTCTAAAACTTTTTCTTCTGCCATTTTTTGAGCTTTTGCATAAACCTCTTTTCTTTTTTTTACTTTTTCCATTGAAATAGCAATTTCAATTAAATCTCTTACAATTTGCTCAACATCTCTTCCAACATATCCAACTTCAGTAAATCTTGTAGCTTCAACTTTTACGAATGGTGCTTCAGCAAGTTTTGATAATCTTCTAGATATTTCAGTTTTACCGACTCCAGTTGGTCCAATCATGAGGATATTTTTTGGTAGAACTTCATTTTTCATTTCACCTTTTAGAGCTTGTCTTCTCCATCTATTTCTCAGAGCCACAGCAACAGCCTTTTTAGCTTTATTTTGACCTACAACAAATCTATCTAATTCTGAAACTATTTCTCTTGGTGATAATGAGCTAACTAAAGTTTCATTATCTTTGGAATTTTTATCCTTTGGAACGAGAGGTGTAACGTTAGATTTTTCCATTATATTTTTTCAACCTTAATATTATTATTGGTAAAAACACAAATTTCTGAAGCAACCTCAATAGCTTTCTTTGCCACCTCCTCAGCACTCATGTCAGTGCCCATTAAAACTTTTCCAGCTGCCAAAGCATAATTTCCGCCTGAACCAATCCCAATTACATCGCCCTCTGGTTCAAGGACGTCTCCTGTACCTGAAATAATATAGCTATTATCTTTGTCACCAATAGCCATTAATGCCTCAAGTCTTCTTAAGTATTTATCTGTTCGCCAGTCTTTTGCTAATTCAACAGCTGCTCTCGATAAGTTCCCAGCATGCTTTTCTATTTTTGCCTCTAATCTTTCAAATAAAGTTAATGCATCTGCAGTTGAACCTGCAAATCCAGCGACAACATCTCTTTTTTCGATTTTTCTTACTTTTGACGCAGTACTTTTTACGACGGTATTTCCCATACTTACTTGACCATCACCAGCGACCACTACTTCATTATTTTTTCTTACTAAAACAATCGTTGTCATAGTTTATAGATGGATACTAAATTTGATAGTTCAAGCCCAGGTTTAGTATTATTGCCATATTTGGATAATATATGTATACCTCTTTTTAAATTATGAAGCGTAAAGGTAAAATTAGTCGAAAAACAAAAGAGACCAGTATAAGTGTTGACCTCAACATTGATGGTAAAGGCAAGTACAAAATCGATACTGGAATAGGATTTCTCAATCACATGCTTGAGCAGTTATCTAAACATTCATCAATCGATATGAGTATAAAAGCTAAAGGAGATACGCATATTGATCTACACCACACAACTGAGGATACTGGTATTGCTATTGGCGAGGCTTTAAAAAAGGCATTAAAAAAATCTGTTGGTATTAGAAGATATGCTCATGCGATGATACCGATGGATGAAACTTTATCGCGAGTTGCAATTGATATTTCGAATAGACCTTATTTAATTTGGAAAGTAAACTTAAAAGTTGAAAAGCTTGGTGAGATGGATACAGAACTATTTAAAGAATGGTTTCAAGCTTTTTCTCAAGCAGCAGGAATTACTTTGCACGTAGAAAATATTTATGGTGATAATAGTCACCATATCATTGAGTCTTGTTTCAAAGGATTAGCGAGATCTTTAAGAGCTGCATTAGAGATAGACCCCAGGAATAGTAAATCAATTCCATCTACCAAAGGCTCATTATAAAATTAATGAAAGTTACTATCGTTGATTATAACTCGGGCAATATAAGCTCGGTGATAAACTCATTTAAAGAAGTTGCCAAAGATAAGGTAAATATTGAGGTTACCGCTGATTTGAATAAAATTAAATCAAGCGACAAAGTAGTTTTACCAGGGCAGGGCTCATTTAAAAGTTGTGTAGATGCTTTAAATAAAATTAATGGTCTAACAGAGGCTTTACATGAATTTGCAATAAATAATAAAAAACCACTTCTTGGAATTTGTGTTGGTTTACAAATGTTCGCAGATATTGGTTATGAGGAAACCGAAACTAAAGGCTTAGGTTGGATATCTGGCAAGGTCTCAAAAATAGATAATCAAAATGGAAAATATAAACTTCCTCATATTGGTTGGAACCAGATAAATATTATCAAACAAAGTAAGATTTTTGAAAATATAGAAAATAATTCACACATGTATTTTGTGCATAGTTATGAGTTTTTGCCAAATGATAAAAATGTAATTTCAGCAACAACAGATTATTCATCAAATATTGTTTGCTCTGTCGAAAAAGAAAATATCTTTGGAACACAGTTTCATCCAGAAAAAAGTGATATATTGGGGCTTAAGATAATTGATAATTTTATAAATATTTAGATTTAATGAATAAATTTTTAATAATAATTTTTTGTTATATCTTTCTTACTTCATGTCAAAATATTCAAAATGTTGAGAAAATAGAGAAAAAAAACACGACAAAAGAATTTACAATTTCAATTGAACCTAACTTAAAAGCCAATAAATGAAGATATTTCCAGCAATTGATATCAAAGATAAAAAATGTGTAAGGTTAGTAAAAGGAGACTTTGATAATAAAACTGAGTATGAGATGTCTCCAGCTGAACAAGCTAGCAAATATAAAGATCATGGTTTTAAAAATTTGCACATAGTTGATTTGGATGGAGCTTTAACCGGCGAAACTACTAATATAGATATTATTCAAGATATAGTAAGTAAATTTGACCTCAAAATTGAGGTTGGTGGAGGTGTAAGAAACTTTGAAAGTATTCAAAAGTATACTGATGCTGGAGCTGAAAAAGTAATCTTAGGCAGTGCCGCAATTAAAGATAAAAATTTTTTAAAAGAAGCATGTCTAAAATTTCCAAACAAAATTGCCTTAGGTTTAGATGCTAAAGATGGATATTTATCATTATCTGGGTGGAAGGAAAATTCTAATCAGTTAATTCTAGATTATTTAAAAGAAGTAAATGATTATGGTGTTAGCAGATTGATTTATACAGATATCAATAGAGATGGTATGAAGCAAAGCCCAAATTTTGAAGAGACATCAAAAGTTGCGGAGAAATCAAATTGTCCTGTCATTATTTCTGGTGGTGTGTCATCAATAGATGATATTAAAAAAGCCAAAACTTTAAACAATATTGAGGGTATAATAGTCGGTAAAGCTATTTATGATGGAGATATTAATTTAGACGAACTAGTAAAAGAAGATGCTTAAAAATAGAATTATTCCTTGTTTAGATGTTAAAAATGGGCGTGTAGTCAAAGGTATTAACTTTGTTGATTTGAAAGATGCTGGGGATCCAGTTGAACAAGCAAAAATTTACTCTGATGGTGGAGCAGACGAAATATGTTTTTTAGATATTACTGCTTCAAACGAAAATAGAGATACAATTTATGATGTAGTTGAAAGAACATCAAAAAAATGTTTTGTCCCTCTAACTGTTGGTGGGGGAGTAAGAAGTATAGATGATATCAATAAATTATTAAATTGTGGTGCTGACAAAGTATCTATTAATACCGCAGCTGTTGAAAATCCAAAAGTTGTTTTAGATAGTTCAAAAAAGTTTGGTTCACAATGTATTGTTGTTGCAATTGATGCAAAGAAAAATGGTGATAAGTGGGAAATATTTACCCATGGGGGGAGAAATAATAGTGGTCTAGATGCTTTGGAGTATGCCAAAAAAATGGAAGATAGTGGGGCAGGAGAACTTCTAGTAACCTCTATGGATAGAGATGGAACACAAACAGGTTATGAAGTTGATTTGATGAGTAAAATTGCATCAAAAGTAAATATACCTTTAATTGCATCAGGAGGTGTTGGTAATTTAGACCATTTGGTTGATGGAATAAAATTAGGAAATGCGAGTGCAGTTTTGGCAGCCTCAATATTTCATTATGGAAAACATTCAGTACAAGAGGCTAAGGAATATTTGGACTCAAAAGGGATTCCTGTTAGAATTTAGCATGTTAAGCACACTAGAAAATTTATTTAAGCTCGCGCGTGAAAGAAAAGAAAAGCCAGTTGATGGATCTTATACTAATAAATTATTATCAGATAAATCACTTAGCAAATCAAAAGTTCTAGAGGAAATAAATGAACTTATTGAGGCTGTAGATAAAGATACTAATAAAATACATGAAGCTGCTGATGTATTTTATCATTTGATAATTTATCTAGAGGCAAATAATATTAAGATTGAAGATATTGAAAGTGAGTTAGAAAAAAGAAAAAAATCTAATGAGTAAAATAAAATATATTGTTATTTTATTAATTTGTTATGGAATTTATAAGGGTTACGTTGCTTTTACAGAATTTGAAATAGGTGTTTCTGATAGGGTCGCTATATTGGAAGAAGCGGCTGAAATTGAAAAACAGGGGGAGGTTATTGCATTAATGATGTATTTAGGTGATCCACCTGAGTTAAATGAGCATTTATTAGTTAAAAATGAGTCTAAATGTTTAGATATGAAGCAAATAGCTGAAGAAACATCTTTTGCTTATTATGAGTGTGCGGTAGTTGATGCCAATATAAAGGGTGGAAAAATAATTAGCATAAATGAGGAGTTAAAAGTTTTAGAATGACGTATGATGAAAACAATATTTTTGCAAAAATTTTAAGAGGTGAAATTCCTTGTAAAAAAATTTATGAAGATGAGTTTGTATTATCTTTTTACGACATAAATCCTCAAAAAAAAATTCATGCACTTGTAATTCCAAAAGGAAAATATATAGATTTAGATGATTTCAGTAATAAAGCTTCACCTGACGAGATGGTGGGATTATTAAAAGGTATCAATATAGTAGCGAAAAAACTTTGTATTTCAGTTGATGTGGGCAAAGGATACAGGGCCTTAGCAAATATTAGTGAACATGGTGGTCAAGAAGTGCCTCATCTCCATTTCCATTTATTTGGTGGCGAACCAGTTGGTAAGATGGTGCAGTGAATAAGAAAGTTGAGAGAAATTATTTAGAAATATCTTATTTGAAAGATTTAAAAGACTCCTCAAATTTATCAGACCACTTTTCAATAAATTTTGTTGATCCCGTTGATTTTCAACTTAATAGATTTTTTTACAAAAATATTGGTAAAAGTCATCACTGGGTAGATCGATTGGTTTGGAGTGAAAAACAATGGTTAGACTATGTTGCTGATAAAAAAGTTAAAACCTATGTATTAAAAGATAAGGATGAACTAGCAGGTTATTTTGAATTAATTTTACATACAGATAAGAATGAAGTCGAGATAGCTTATCTAGGTTTATTGGAAGAATATCAAAATAAAAAATTAGGTTCATGTCTATTATCTGCAGCTATTAAAAATTCTTTTAAAGAAAAACCTAAAAGAGTTTGGGTCCATACATGTTCGTTAGATCATAAAAATGCATTAAATAATTATATCGCAAGAGGCATGAAGATCTTTAAAACTGAGACAGTGGTTATTTAAATTAGTTTTGTTCTGGAAGTTTAAATATTTCCTTTTTCAATTTTTGATTTCTTTTTATAGATGAAAGATAGGTAATACTAACATTTTGATAGATATCAACTGTTTGCCATCCAATTAAATTATAAGTTTTTTTATCAAAAAATAGGTTTATCTCATTTTCGTTTTCTACAAAATTGAAGTTTATAATGTCTTTATCTAAATCTCTTTGATCTAAATTCGCTATTTTTTTTAATAAATAATCTTTGTTAAGTATTGTATTTAAAGGGGTTTTTTCAAGTGGATAAAAGTAATAACTACTTAATGTCTTAATAACTAATGATTTTCCATCTGCAATTAAAACTTTCTGATTGCTTAAATTGTATTTACAATAAATTTTTTTTGGATACTCAATTATACAATTTCCATTTTCAATTTTGCCATTAATATTTTGTTCAAAGTCGAATGATACATTTTCAATATTCATGAATTTCTCAATTATATTATCTTTAATTGATGCTGTAACACTGGAAATTAAAGAAAAATAAATTATGATATAATATAGTTTTTTCATTTAAGAACATCTCTTTTCCCAACATGATTTGCTTTACTTACTATTCCTTCAGACTCCATCATATCAATTATTCTTGCAGCTCGATTATATCCAATTTGAAGTTTTCTTTGTAAAAATGAAGTTGATGCTTTTCCTTCTGTTTTAATTATTTCAATAGCTGTTTGGTATAATTCATCTTTTTCTCCTTGATTTTTTGATTCATTGAATTCTTTTTCATCAGCAAAATTAAGGATTTCGTCTACATAGTCTGGTTCTGCTTGAGATCTCAAAAAGTTATTGATTTTTTCTATTTCAGTGTCTGAGACAAATGGAGCATGAATTCTTATAATTCTGTTTGCAGCGGACATATATAACATATCACCTTTTCCTAACAATTGCTCAGCTCCTTGTTCACCTAAAATTGTTCTACTATCTATTTTAGAAGTGACCTGAAAAGAAATTCGGGTTGGAAAATTTGCTTTAATAGTACCCGTTATTACATCAACACTGGGTCTTTGTGTGGCCATAATAATATGAATACCAGCAGCTCTGGCCATTTGGGATAATTTTTGAATATAATTTTCTATTTCTTTTCCTGCTACCAACATGAGATCAGACATTTCATCCACTACTACAACTATATATGGCATTGGCAATTTATGTTTAGAATTGTAGCTATCAATATTTCTGACACCTTCTTTAGTCATAAGCCTATATCTGCTTTCCATTTCCTTAACTACCCAACCAAGAACTGACGCAGCTTTTTTGGCTTCAGTAATTACCGGGCAAAGTAAGTGCGGTATACCTTCATAAGTAGAAAGCTCCAACATTTTTGGATCAATTAAAATAAATTTGCACTTTTCTGGAGTATGTTTGTATAGAAGAGATAAAATAATTGTATTAATACAAACTGATTTTCCTGAACCAGTTGTTCCAGCAATTAGTAAATGTGGCATCGCAGATAAGTCACCAATTATCGGAGCACCAGAAATGTTTTTTCCTAAAGCGATAGGTAATTTGGTCTCTTTCTTTTTAAAATAAGAATTATTTAAAATTTCACTGAGATAAACATTTTCTCTATCTGTGTTCGGAAGCTCTATACCTATAGTATTACTTCCGGGTATGGTTGCTATACGTGCTGACTCAGAGCTTGTATTTCTTGCAATGTCGTCAGATAGATTAATTATTTTAGAAACTTTAATGCCTGCTGCTGGTTCAAATTCATTTAAAGTAACAACTGGACCATGACTAACTTTTTTAATATTTCCATTAACACCAAAATCTAAAAGAATTTTTTCTAAAAATTCTGGATTATTATTTTCATTTTTATTAAGACTTTCTCTTTCTTTTTTTGTTGGAGTTTTGAGTAGATCAATTGATGGTAGAGAAAATTTTGTTTTTGAAGACCTATTACTTTCAGCTTTAATAAACGGTAAATCTTCTTGTATAATGTCCTTTATTTCATCTTGAGGAATAAATTCGTTTATGAGCTCATTTTTGTTTGTATAATTTTTAGAGTTTTTCTCAAATAAAAAGTTGAATATTTTTTTGATATTTAAAATAAAATTTTTTAAACTAAAATTGATACTTAAAATAAAAAAAAATAGAGTTAATAGTAGAAGTAAATAATATGAGAAATCTTCATATTTACTTAATAAATTAATTAAAAAGTTTTCTGATAGGTAATTACCAACAAAACCACCACTACCATTAATGTAAAGTGTAAAATTTTCAGAATAAAATTTTGAAAAAAATAAAGATCCAAATAAAGTATAAATTGTTATGAAAAAAGTGTTTTCTATTATTAATAAAATCTTTTTTTTTCTAAAAATACTTAGACCTGTGAAAATAAGGGTAATAGGTAATAAGTAACCTATTAACCCTATAGATTGAAAAATAAAGTCTGAAGTAAAACTGCCCTGATAACCTAAAACATTTTTTATAATAGTATTTTCTGGGAAAATGAAATTTGGGTCCTCCGGTGAGTATGAAATTAAGGCAATTAAAATCAAAACTCCCATTAAAAGAATACAAATACCAAAAATTTCAATTAATCTATTAGTAATAAATGTTAGTACTATGTTTGAAAGTTTTTTTATATCCATATCAGTGAATCAAATTTACCACTTTGTATCATCTAATTTTTATTGTTAAAATTAAAAATTAATATGAAACTTTGTATTCTTGGTGGTGGATTAACTGGATTAAGTTTAGCAAAATCTTTAGTTAAAAAAGGTTTATCCATCGATATTTTTTTAAATAAAAAAAAATTAGATTTAAATAAGAATCGAACAATTGGTATTTCAAATGATAATCTTATGTATTTTAACAAAGAGATATTAGATATCAAAAAATTATTGTGGGACATAAAAAAAATTGAAATTTACTCGGATAATCTAAGAAATGAAAAAATTTTAAATTTTGAAAATAATAGTAAGACTCTTTTTGCTGTAATTAGAAATTATCAATTACAAACTAAATTATTAACAAGTTTAAAAAGAAATAGGTTATGTAAATTTAAACAAAATTTTGATTATAATCTCTCGAATTTGAAGAAATATAAGTTAATAATCAATTGTGAAAATGATAACTATTTTTCAAAGAAGTTTTTTTCAAGAAGTTTGAAAAAAAAATATGATAGTCTTGCCTATACTACAATTTTAAAACATAGAAAAATTCAGAATAATACAGCATCTCAAATATTCACGAAAAATGGACCTTTAGCATTTTTACCATTATCCGAAATAGAAACTTCTATTGTTTATTCAATTAAAGGCAAAAAAAATATTAATTTAAAAGAATTAATTAAAAAATATAATACCAAATATTCAATTACAAATTTTGGTATTTGTAAATTTTTTGAGTTGAAAGCCTCGAATTTAAGAACTTATTATCATAAAAATATTCTAGCTTTTGGTGATTTATTGCATCGCCTTCATCCTTTGGCCGGCCAAGGTTTCAATATGACTTTAAGAGATATTCGAGATTTGGGAAATTTAATTGAACTTAAGTTAAAGAATGGATTAGAGATAGATAACTTAATTTGTGAAGAATTTCAAAATATGACTAAACATAAAAACTATCTTTTCTCTACTGGAATTGATTTTGTATACGAATTTTTTAATTTTGAAAGCAAGATGAATAATAATATCCTTAGCAACTCAGTGAGATTTATTGGAAGAAATAAATTTCTTAATAGATCTTTTAAAAATATAGCTAATAGAGGTTTTAAAATTTAGTTTTATTGAACAGTTGTATTATTATAATTGTCAAAAGAATATGTAGTTAAAATTTCTGAAATTTTATTTTTTCTAAGTTCCAAATTTTTGGCCTCTAATAAGATTTGTTTTTCCTCTAGTGTAAAAGGAGATGCCATTGCTAGCGCGTTAATTGTTTCATCTAAACTTTGTTTTTCTAATCCTTTCCAGTTAATAATAAATCCTTTTTTTTCAAAAAGATTTTTTAAGTCTTTAAATATCAATTTTAAATCTGAAAATTTTAGATTTTCACTTTGATAACTTAGATCATCATAAAAATTGTTAAAATCTACATTGCATTCTCTGTATTTTTTATTTGATCTTACCTCATCTATTTTTTGAAATCTGATTATTCCTTTAAGTTCTATCAAAAATTGACCATTATCATTTTCCCTAAAGCTTGTAATTTTCCCCATGCATCCAACGTTATATAATTCAGGGTTAACCTCACTTTCTTTTAAATTTTTAGGTTGTATCATCCCAATAAGCTTGTTTGATTTCATACTATCATTAATCATATCGATATATCTTGGTTCAAATATATTTAATGGCACAGTAGTTCTTGGAAAAATGATAAAATTACTTAATGGAAAAACTGGTATTGTTTTTGGTAAATCTTCTTTTTTCATGAAAAAAACATACCATAATTAATATTACTTGAATTAAAAAAAACGACACACTATATTAATTTATTTCGCGGGCGTAGCTCAGTGGTAGAGCGTCTCGTTGCCAACGAGAAGGTCGAGGGTTCGATCCCCTTTGCCCGCTCCATTTTTAAGTAAGATAATAAAAAAATTTAATTAGATGAGGATGTAAATTAAATGAGTGAACTATTCGAGAAAAAATGTGTTCCTTGTGAAGGTGGTGTACCTGCGCTTGATTTAAGTGAAATACATAAATATCAAAAAAAAATTGATGGATGGGATGTTATTAAAAATGATAAAAATATACATTTTTTAGAAAAAAAATTTACATTTAAAAACTTTGTTGAGAGCCAAAAATTTGTAAATGAAGTAGGTAGAATTTCAGAAGAGGAAGGCCATCACCCTGAAATTTTATTTGGATGGGGTTATGCGAAAATAAACATCTCAACCCACGCAATTGAGGGATTATCAGAAAACGATTTCATCTTAGCTTCAAAGATTGACAAGATTTAATGCCTAAAATGTCTTGTTTTAGAAAAAATTAAAATAGTATTAGTTTTATCTGCAAACTTTATAATCTCTTTATCTCTGATTGATCCTCTAGGTTGGATTACAGCAGAAACACCAGATTGAATTAATTTTTCAATACCATCAACAAATGGAAAAAAAGCATCAGATGCGGCAACAATTTCTTTTTCATTTTTTTTGAATTTTCTCATTTTATTTATTGCAATTTGACAGCTATCAAGCCTACTAGGTTGTCCAGATCCGATACCAACAGTTGTTTTATCACCAACGAGCACAATAGCGTTGGATTTAACATGCCGGGAAATATTGAATGCAAATAATAAATTTTCAAATTGATTTTTGTTTGGTTTTTTCTTTGAGACAACTTTGAAATCCTTTTTTTTAAAATCAAGATCATCTTTAGATTGAATCAACATTGAGTCTGATACAGATTTTATTTGAAGAACATCATCAAAGTTAAAGTTTGTCGAGTCTATAATTCTAATATTCTTTTTGGATTTTAATAATTTAAGAGCACTTGTTTCAAAACCATTTGCAATAATTACTTCTAAAAAGGTTTTGTTTAACTCAACAGCTAAACTTTTATTAACTTTAAAATTACAAGAGACAATACCTCCAAATGCGCTCACAGGATCACATTCAAATGCAGATTTATAACTGCTTACTTTATCCTTTAAAATAGAAACTCCACAGGGGTTAGCATGTTTGATAATTACAGTGCCTATATTTTTCGGTAGACCTTTGGATATCTTTAAAGCAGCAAAAATATCATTGTAATTGTTATAGCTTAATTGTTTTCCATGAATTTTTCTTAATTTGAAATCTTTATTTTTAGAGTAAATAGCAGATATTTGGTGTGGATTTTCTCCATATCTTAATCTCTCAATTAAGTTTCCATAAATAATTTTTTTCTCTGTAAAATTTTCATTTGTGACTGAATTGAAGTAATCTGAAATTACGGAGTCATAATATGCTGTTTCATTAAAGGCTGATTGAGATAATTTTTTTCTAAATTCTAATTTTGTTGCACCTTTAAATCTTTTTAACTGATCAATTAATGCTGAATATTGATTGGTGGATGTTATTACTGCAACGTCATTATAATTTTTTGCAGCACTTCTAACTAAGGCAGGACCACCAATATCAATTTTTTCAATTATTTTATTATGATTTTTTGTTGTGTTTAAAGTTTTTTCAAATGGATAAAAGTTGACTATAACTAAATCAATATTTTGAAAATTATTTTTTTTTATTTCTCTTTTATGAGAATTATTGTTTCTTTTATTTAAGATTCCTGCATGAATTTTAGGATGTAGTGTTTTAACACGTCCATCAAGAATTTCATTAAAACCAGTATAATCAGAAACTTCAAGGCATCGATAGCCTAATTTTCTAATTGCCTTAAATGTACCCCCTGAACTAATCAGTTTAACATTATACCTGTTTAAAGTTTGTAATAACGGTTTTAAGTTTGATTTATCTGAAACAGATATTACAGCTGATTTTATTCTTCTTACTATATTCTTTTTATTTGCCATTTAATATCTTCGGTCTGGTTATTTGAAATTCCAGAAATAAATATATTTTGATTATCAATATATGAATTTTTATTACCGAAATATAAACCATTATCAATATTTATATCATAATTATCACAAGTAAATTTCCAACCCTCATTCTCCAATTCAATTAATATTGATTTACCATCCTGAGTTTTCATTAATTTTACGTCTGGTTCTACATGAAATCGAATATCAAATTTATAATTTTTATTAATTTTTTTTAGAATTTTATCACTACCAACAAAAGTTTCTTCTCCAGGAAAAAATTCTATATTTCTTTCATGAATAGTATTATATTTTTTTTGGTATCCATCATGAGAAGCATTTATTTTCCAATAGTTTTTTTCAAAAATAGTCTCTCTTTTAGTAATTCTTAAACCTCTGGTAACAAAAAAAGATTTATTATTGTTCGTAAATTTGCAGGAAGAATTATCATCGATTACTAAGGTATTCTGAGCGGCAGTTGATCTTGATAAATGATTTAGTTTTATATTTGTTTCACTATGATAGCCACAATTGCTAATTAATTTTTTTCCATTAGAAATTATTTCAAAAGATAAAGCTCCAGATTGATAATCTTTAGAAAAAAATGAATTTGGTGAAGGACCAGCATCCATAGTGAGACACATCTTTTTATTTCTCAAAATTATATATCCACCATAATCTTGATTGTCATTTTTGAATTTATAACCTAGTCTTTGAAGATAATTATCAAAATTATTATTATCTGAGATGTTATTTCCGTTATAAAGAATATCACTTTTTAGATTTTGCCAAACAAAAGCGTAACCTTGTCCAAGATAGTAGATTGTTTCATTGATATGCTCTGGAATATTAATTTGAGATTCTTTAAACCACTCTCTAATTAAAATATAATATTTCAAATAAAATATTAATTGTTTAATACTCCTTGATTTAGGAAAACCAGAATTATCAAGAGTAATTTTAGATATTTTTTTTAGTAAATTTAAACCATATGGCAAATACTTTTTTTCATCCTGATAACAAAGTCCAACTAATATAATAGATGCACAACCTATCAATTTATCTTCAACAAATTTTGATTTATTAATTTCATTTATGAGGTGATTTGCTTGTTTTTGTACCATAGTGTTGAAATCAATTTTATATTGTCCGTTACCATCTTCATAAGTGAGATTATGACTTGATAACCAAGCAATAATTCTTTTTGCAGTTAAATCGAAATTCCAACTTTTTGCATTGTATTTATGATTTAAAGTCATCCAGTTTTTTATAACTGATTGGGTATTTTTTTTTGAAGACTTAAGATCTAAACTAAAAAGCCAATAGAAATTATTAAGTTTTCTTAAGTTTTTTCTGGTTATTTCTTTGTTATCCCAAATTTCATTTAATGCAAAATCTTCAATCCTAAATTTTTTTTTTTGATATTTAATTAAGGATGAAAGTAAATGAGGACTAGGCTTATAAATCAAATTTTGATAATAAGTTTTTGAAATTTTTTTATCGTACAGACTAGAATTTAAATATAATTCTCTTATTTTATCGAAAATATTAAAAAAAAACCGATTTATGTAAACCATAAAATTATTTTGATTTTAATAATTCAATATTCTTTTTTATATCTCCATTATTACTTTTAAAAATTGTTGTTCCAGAAACAAGTATATTTGCTCCTGCTTCTATTGCCTCTTTTGAATTGTCAAAATTGATACCTCCATCAATTTCAATATCAAAATTGAGATTTTGAGTTTTCTGTATTTCTTTTAGCTCTTTAATTTTTACTAAAACTTCTGGCATAAATTTTTGACCACCAAAACCGGGGTTAACACTCATTATTAAAACTAAGTCAATTTCGTTCAAGTGTTCTCTAATTACATCAACTTTAGTTTCAGGATTTAAAGATACTCCGACCTTTTTATTTAATTGTTTTATCTTTGAAATAGATGAACTTAGATTGTCTGTAGCTTCTGGATGAATAGTAATAATATCTGCACCTGCATCAGAATATGCATCGATATATTTGTGTACTGGAGAAATCATTAAATGGACATCAAATATCATTGATGATTGTTTTTTTAATGCTTTTATAACCGGAGGTCCGATGGTTAAATTTGGAACGAAATGCCCATCCATCACATCTACATGTATCATATCGGCCCCAGCGTCTTCCAAACGTTTTACTTCGTTTCCTAATTGACTAAAATCAGCAGATAAGATTGAAGGTGATATTTGTATTTTTTTCATTGATAACTAAATTACTAGTACCAATTTTTAAAATTTAATTGAATTAAAAAATTGATAAATTTGTCTAGAAATTTCACTTTCCAAAGGAAAAGATAACATTCCCATGACAGAATATCCCAAAATCCATGGCATTAAATAAAATCTTATCATAAAGAAAAACCAAGCAACATATAATGGAACTATCGGTTGAATAATAAATTCGGGTGTAATTGGTTTAAAAATACGTAGTAATGGATTGGTAAATTTTACGAATACTTTCATGAAAAAAAATTGAGAGTCTTCTTTTTGGAAAATATTCATTGCAACTCTACCAATTAATGTCCACATGATTACCCCAAGTATGTAATCAATAATGTACACCATTGGGTGAAAATTAGCCGACATTTAAGAATTTATATTGGAAAAAGACTTGAATTAAAAGGGGCGAAATTAATCGCCCCTTAAAATAATTATTTAGTGTTGTTTGCCAAGGATCGATTTACCTGATGGTATTCGAACCTCATCAACCATTTTCTGCGTTGCAGCATTTGGTGCTGAAGTCATTAGACTTACAACAACCATAGCTACTAAGCTGACAGCAGAACCAAAGATACCAAATGTTAACTGTGTAATACCTAGGAATCCACTTCCACCTGTTCTTACCCAAACTAGGTAAGCAGCACCGGAAACTAATCCTAAGAACATACCAGCTATAGCACCTTCTTTGTTAGCTCTCTTCCACCATACACCGAGTACAAGTGGGAAGAATAATCCTGACATCGCAAAGTCAAAAGCCCAGATGACTGAACCTAAGATACCTTGAATCTCAAGAGCCGCAATAGTTGCTCCAGCAAAACCAATTACTACAAGTAGTACCCTTGCAACAACTAGTCTCTTAGCAGTCTCAGCTTTTGGATCGATGATTTTATAATAAACATCGTGTGAGATTGCGTTTGCAATTGCTAGAATCAAACCATCAGCTGTTGACATGGCAGCAGCCATACCTCCAGCAGCAACTAGACCTGAGATTACGTATGGTAATCCGGCTATTTCTGGAGTTGCTAACACAACGGCTTTACCACCCATGAAAAACTCATTTAATTCAAGAGTTCCATTACCGTTAAAGTCGCTTACAAACATTAAGTTTGCTTGGTTCCAGTTTTGATACCAATCTATCGCTTGGACTTCTGTAATTGATTTACCAATAATACCTGTTGGTAATGTTGGATCAATCAATGACAACTTAGATAGTGTCGCTAACATTGGAGCAGAAGAATAAAGTAGGAAGATAAAGAATAAAGACCAACCTACTGATTTTCTAGCTGCTTTTACACTTGGAGTAGTGAAATATCTCATCATCACGTGAGGCAATGAAGCTGTTCCCATCATCATCGCTAGTGCTAATGAAATAAACGCCCAAGGCGTTGCATTCACCGCTGAGTGAGCTTTAGTTATACCAGCCAAACCTTTTGGCACCTCTTTTAGATTTTCAGCAGAGTTTTTCACAAAACCAAACTGAGCTTCTAATTCAGCAATTCTTGATACTTCATCAGCTAACATAAAGTGTGGGAAGAAACCCGCACCCATTTTGTTACTGATCCAGAATACTGGTAATAAGTAAGCTATGATTAGTACAATATATTGCGCAACCTGTGTCCAAGTTACTCCTCTCATACCACCTAACATTGAACATAGTAAGATACTTACTAATCCAACATAAACTGCGTATTGGAATGGAATATCAAGTGCAACAGATGCAATAGTACCTGTAGCGTTAATTTGTGCAGTCACATAAGTAAATGATGCGACAGTTAAAACTACTACCGCCATGAATCTACTTAAATTACCACCATATCTTGTACCAATAAAATCTGGAACTGTGTAACAACCAAATTTTCTTAAGTAAGGTGCTAATAAAGATGCAACTAATACATATCCACCAGTCCAACCTACAAGTAGTGCCATATATCCGTAACCTTTGAAGTAAATACCTCCTGCCATTGCAACGAATGATGCACCAGACATCCAGTCTGCTGCAGTTGCCATTCCGTTGAATACAGTCGGCACTTGTCTTCCAGCTACGTAATAAGCATCAGCTTGAGCTGTACGTGATAGATAACCAATTATAGCATAAATGGCTACTGTGAAAGCAACGAAACAAATTCCGATTGTTTTCGCAGTCATACCCATCTGCTCGGCAATTGACATAATGATTATGAAAGCTAAAAAACCACCTGTATAGATTCCATAAACTTTAGGTAAATTGTCTATAAAATTACCTTTAATCATTTAGTCATCCCCTCTTTCTGAAAAGCCGAACTCTTCATCAATTTTCTCCTGCCTGTTCGCAAACCAGAAAATTAGGATTACGAAAGCACCAAGAGAACCTTGACAAGTGAACCAATAAGTTAACGGATAACCAAATGGTCCCGTAACTTCATTCATTTCAGCTCCGAATAAGAAGATGCCAATTGAGAATACAAACCAGATTGCTAGTGTCATGAATAGCAAACCTCTGGATTTTTCCCAGTGTTGTTCTTGTTTTGACATTTATACCTCTCTCTTTTTAGTTATAACTGGCAAAAACCATAACCATTATCGAAGAGATTTAAAGTGTTAAAATTGCTCAAATTAGTCCGATTTATGGGTTATAACTATCAAAAATTGCTTATTTTATGGGAAAATATAAACTTACCTGGAAAGATCTTACCTTGAGGGACTTCAAGATCTATCTATTTGCCCTTTTTAAAGCATTTATCCCAAAAAAAAAAATAAAGTCATTAGATGAATTAGAGGATTTTATTCAAACAAAATCAGCTTGGGTGTCACAAGTTACTTTGTATGGTTATTTAAAGACCAGGATGGGCACAAGGTATGTTCTTCATTTTGAAAATGATGAATTTATGAAGTCAGTTAATTTAGCTAAGTGGAATATCTATGCTGTGGCTTTGCAAGATCTTACGTTTTTTACCTTCTCTTATTTAAAAGCAACTACAAACTATGAAGAAACCAATAGGGCTAAAGAAATTTTTTTTAAAATTCTAGATGATGAAATTTCAAACAAAATGCCTTTAGATATTATCGAAAACACCAAAAAAAATTTTGATGAAAGATTTGAGAAAATGAATTGGGATACTTATCATAGTGATCTCCCTTTTAATCCTAGTGCATTATCTTTATATAAGTGGGCTCCAATTGCTGAGGAGCTAAAAACTTTAGATCGTAAAATAGTTTTGAATTCAGTCATTCTCAAATGGGATGTTGTTAAAAAGGAATTTAAAGAAAGATTAGGTTTCTAAGTATTTTTTCTATTGTCAACTAAACTATCAACAACACTTGGATCAGCTAAAGTAGTAGTATCACCTAATTGACCATGTTCATTAGCTGCAATCTTTCTAAGAATTCTTCTCATTATTTTTCCAGATCTTGTTTTTGGAAGCCCTGGAGTAAAGTGAATCAAGTCAGGAGTTGCTAATGGACCTATTTGTTTTCTAACCCATAATTTTAGTTCTCTTTCAAGATCTCCTGTCTCAGTCTCACCTGCATTAAGAGTTACGTAACAATATAATCCATTTCCTTTAATGTCATGTGGATAACCAACCACAGCAGCTTCAGCAACTTTAGGATGAGCAACAAAAGCACTCTCAATTTCAGCAGTACCCAAGTTGTGTCCTGATACAATAATTACGTCATCTACTCGTCCAGTGATCCAGTAATATCCATCCTTGTCTCGTCTGCACCCATCCCCAGTAAAATATTTTCCATCAAATTGAGAAAAGTAAGTATCAATAAATCTTTGATGATCGCCATAAACTGTTCGCATTTGGCCTGGCCAAGACTGAGCTATACAAAGTCTCCCTTCTCCTGCACCTTTAATTTCTTTTCCATCTTTATCGACAAGAACAGGTTTAATTCCATAAAAAGGTTTTGTTGCTGATCCAGGTTTTAAAGGTATAGCTCCTGTTTGAGGCGCAATTAAAATTCCGCCTGTCTCTGTTTGCCACCAGGTATCTACGATTGGACACTTTGAGTTTCCAACTGTTTTGTAATACCACATCCAAGCCTCTGGATTTATAGGCTCTCCGACTGTACCCAATAATTTTAGGGATTTTCGAGATGTTTTATTTACTGGATCATCACCCTCTCGCATAAGGGCTCTGATAGCTGTTGGAGCAGTATAAAAAGTATTAACTTTATATTTATCAACAATCTGCCACCATCTTGAGCTGTCCGGATAATTTGGTACTCCCTCAAACATTATTGTAGTAGCTCCGTTAGATAAGGGTCCATAAATAATATAACTATGACCTGTTACCCAACCTATGTCTGCAGTACACCAATAAATATCTTTAGGCTTATAGTTAAATATGTATTGATGAGTCATGGAAGCATAAACCATGTAACCGCCCGTTGTATGAAGTACACCTTTCGGTTTACCTGTAGATCCAGACGTATAAAGAATAAATAAAGGATCTTCAGCATTCATTTCCTCAGGTTCACAATGACTTGGTACATCTTTAATTAGATCATGATACCAAACATCTCTGTCGTCATCCCAATAAACATAGTTTCCTGTTCTTTTGACAACAATACATTTTTTAACATCAGGACAATTACTTAATGCTTCATCGGTTGTTGCTTTTAATGGAATTGTTTTTCCACCTCTAACACCCTCATCAGCTGTTATAATGTATTCTGATTTACAATCATTTACTCTTCCAGAAATAGACTCTGCTGAAAACCCTCCAAATATTATAGAATGTATCGCTCCTATTCTTGCACAAGCTAACATCAAAACAGCCAGCTCGGGTATCATCGTTAAATATATTGTTACTCTGTCTCCTTTTTGTATCCCTAATTTTTTAAGACCATTAGCTGCTCTTGAAACTTTTTGATGGAGTTGTTTATAAGAAATTTTTTGAGTATCCTTAGGATCATCACCTACCCAAATTATAGCTGTTTTATCTTTTTTATCTTTTAAATGTCGATCAATACAATTAGCAGAGGCATTTAAAGTTCCATCTTCAAACCATTTTATTTTAACTTCATCTTTACTATACTTCACATCTTTAATTTTTTTATATGGTTTTATCCATGTAATCCTTTTTCCTTCTTTTTTCCAAAAAGCATTATTGTTTTTAATAGAGTCAGTATATTTATTCTGATATTGAGATTTATTAATTAAACCACTTTTCACCCACTCTGGTTTTGGTTTAAAAATTAGTTCTTGAGTTGAGTCTTCGTTATTAATTTTAACTTTTTTAATCTTACTTCTAATCTTTTTTTTTCTTTTAAGAATTTTTTTTCTTTTTTTAACCTTCTTTCTTTTTGAGGTTTTTTTTCTTGATTTAGATTTTTTCTTCTTTTTAGGCATAAATATTATTTTTAAATCTTACCCATGTTATTTAAAATTTTCCAGCTTTTAGAGTCTATTGGCATTACTGATAGTCTGCTTTGTTTAATAAGTGATAAATGGCTTAATTGCTTGTTTTTCTTAATGTTCTCAAGACTTACTGGCTTATTTAATTTTTTTAGAAACTTTACTGTAACAGCAACAAATCGACCAGATTTATCTGTCTTGTCTAAATATGCTTCCTTTATAACTTCAACAATACCAACAATTTCCTTTCCTATGTTCGAATGATAGAAAAAACATTGATCTCCTTCTCTCATTGATTTTAAATTTTTGGCAGCTTGATAATTTCTTACTCCATCCCAAGGAGCACCTTTAATACCAGCTTTCTTTTGTTGATCAATTGACCAAACGTCAGGTTCCGACTTAAGTAACCAATATTGCATTAAAGTTTAACCCCAGCACCTTTTAAAAATAATGCATTTTCATCTAAGGGCCATCTTGGTTTTGCTGGATGATCTAGTTTATTAAAAAGTTTTAATTTATACTTTTCCAAACCTACCATTGCTATCATTGCAGCATTGTCCCCACATATTTCAATTGGTGGAAAAACACTTTGATAATTATTTTCTTTACACAAGTTTATCAACATAGATCTTATTTTTTTATTTGCTGCTACACCACCCGCAACAACAAAAATTTTATCTTGTATATCATTTTGTTTTTCAAATTCATTAAAAGCAATTTTGGTTTTTTTTTTCAATATTTCTTCAATTGTTTTTTGAAAAGAAGCTGCCAAATTAAATTTTTCTTGCTTTGTTTCAATGGTTTTACTTATCTTCAGGATTGCAGTTTTAAGACCAGCAAATGACAAATTACAGCCACCCTTATTAATAATAGGTTTTGGTAGAGCATAAGAATTTGGATCACCTTTTTCTGCCCAAAGCTCGATTTGGGGTCCTCCAGGAAATTCTATTCCTAAAAGTTTTGCAGTTTTGTCGAAAGCTTCACCTAGTGCATCGTCAATAGTTGTTCCTAGCCTTTTATATTTTCCAAGACCTTGAACATTTAAATATTGTGAATGACCACCCGAAATTAATAGCAGGAGGTAAGGATAATTTAAGTTTGAAACTAATTTTGGACTCAACGCATGTCCTTCTAAATGATTTACAGCTATAAAAGGCTTGTTTATTGAAGAGGCAAAAGCTTTCCCAAAGCTTAAGCCTACTGACAAACAAACGATTAGACCAGGACCTGCAGTCGAAGCTACTGCATCAATATCTTTAAGTTTTATTCCACTTTCATTTACAGCTTTCTTCACGATTAAATCTATTTTTTCGATATGTGATCTGGCCGCTAACTCTGGAACTACACCTCCAAATTCTTTGTGGACATCAGTTTGGCTAGAGACAATGTTTGATAAAATTATAGGTTTCCCTTGGTCATTCTCAGTTATAACTGAGGCAGCTGTTTCATCACAACTAGTTTCAATTCCAAGAATTAAGGGTTTTTTACTCATACAAATAGTTTTTAATAATTGTACATTTCCAATACAAGAAAGAAATAAATTTATTTATGACTAAAAAAATTATCATAGGTTCAAGAGGTAGTAAATTAGCATTGTTGTATGCTCAAAAAGCTAAAGAACAAATTATTAAAAAAACTACTTTAGATACAAATGATATTGAAATTAAATCTATTTCAACCAAAGGTGATCAAGTTAAAGATACTAGGTTATCTGATATAGGTGGCAAAGGATTGTTTTCAACTGAAATTGAAAAAGAGTTAGAGAATAAAAGTATCGACATTGCAGTACATGCATTAAAAGATATGCCAGCAACAGAAACTAGCGGACTTAAAACAGACTGTTTTTTAGAGAGAAATGATCCAAGAGAAATTTTGATAACGAATGATAAGAAAAAATTAAATGATCTTAAGCTGAAATCAATTATAGGAACATCCTCATTTAGAAGGGAATTTCAAATTAAAAAATTAAGATCTGATCTAACATGCAAAATAATTAGAGGTAATGTAGATACTAGAATTAAAAAACTAAAAGATGGAAATTATGATGCAATAATTTTGTCTTATGCAGGGATTAAAAATTTGAATCTTGAAAATGAAATAGCTGAAATTTTCTCAGCACAAGAAATCATACCAAGTGCTGGACAAGGAATAATTGCACTCCAATGTCGTGATGCAGATAAAAAAATTATTTCAATTTTAAAAAAAGTAAATCATGAAGAAACCTATAAAAGAGCTCATGCTGAGAGAAATGTACTTAAAGTTTTAGAGGGAGATTGTGAAACAGCAATAGGCGTTTATTCAAAAATAGAAAGTGATACAATTGTAGTTGAGGCAGAACTTTTTTCAATAGATGGCTCCCAAAGGTTTTATGAAAAGAAATCTGGCCAGATTGATAAATTTAAAGAGATAGGTAAACAAATTGGGCAGAATTTAAAAATGCAATCAAATAATTCTTACAAAAAATAATATGCATATTTTATTAACAAGACCACTTGAAGATTGTTCAGAAATGATTTTAAAGTTTAAATCATTAGGTCATCAAGTTTCGCACATCCCACTGATTAATATTGAAAAGGTTAATTATGAGGAAATTAAATTTTCTGAATATGGAGGAATTATTTTTACCAGTGCTAATGCAGTGAAATATTTAGATCAAAATAACGTAGACAAAAATATCAAATGTTTTTGTGTTGGTAATTTAACTGAGAAAAAGGCTAGATCATCAGGATTTCAAAACACAATAGCTGCAGAGGGCAATGTTTCTAACTTAAAAGAGTTAATTTTACAAACTTACGAGACAAAAAGTAAAAAGTTACTTTATGTCAGCGGTGAAATTATATCTGTTGATTTAGATCAACAACTCATGAAAGAGGGCTATGGCATAAAAAGAGTGATTAATTATAGAGTAAAACATAATCAAAAATTCAACGAAAGTTTTGTAAAAGATTTAAAATTAAACATGCCTGATATGGTTTATATTTATTCACAGAATAGTGCTCAAAGTTTTTTGAGTTTTGTCAAAAATCATCAATTTGAAAGCTTATGGATGAATACTAATTTATCGTGTATCGGCGAGAAAACTTCATCTATATTGAATGAAATTAAATGGAAAAAAATATTTCTTTTTAATCCTGGAGAAGAAGAGTTTTTGTTATATAAAATTTAATTATGGAATTGTTTAATAATTTTTCTGAAATATTTCTATCGGTATGGAACAAAGGTATTTTAGGTGTTGATATCTTACAAATATTAATTGGTTTAGGAATTTTTTTAATTTTTTTAATTTTTAGAGGTCTAATTAGTAAACTTGTAATCAAAAAGTTAGAAATAATTTCAAAAAGAACAACAAACAAATTGGATGATACTTTTGTAAATTCTTTAGTTGGTCCAGCAAGATTTTTACCAATTGTTTTAGGTTTTTTTATAGCAAGTTATTACATGACATTTTCTATGGAAGGTAGAGAAATTGTTGATACTATAAATAGAACTCTAATAACCATATTAATATTTTGGGTTATTCATCAAATTATAGAACCAGTCTCATATATCTTAAGCGGTCTTGATAAATTATTAACTAGAGAACTCATTGGATGGATTATTAAATCTTTAAAGATATTAATATTCATTTTAGGACTCGCAGCAGTCTTAGAATTATGGGGAATAAAGATTGGACCTATTATTGCTGGTTTAGGTTTGTTTGGAGTAGCAGTTGCATTGGGTGCTCAAGATTTGTTTAAAAATTTAATTTCTGGGATTTTGGTATTAGTTGAAAAAAGATTTAAAATCGGTGATTGGATTTCTGTTGATGGAATAATTGAGGGTATTGTTGAAAAAATTGGTTTTCGATCAACAACAATCAGAAAGTTCGATAAATCATTAGCAATAATTCCAAATTTTCAATTTGCAGAAAATGCTGTAGTAAATGTGAGTGAAACTTCAAACTGGTTAATTAGTTGGATTATTACTCTCCAATATGACACTTCGGTTGATCAATTAAAAAATATTAGAGATCAAATTGAAGATCACATAAAAAAAAGTGATGATTTTGACACTAACATAGGAATTGCAGTTAGGGTCGATAAGTTTTCAGATAGTTCTATAGACATGTATGTGCGTTGTTTCACAAAATCGGATAGTTGGAACGAGTGGCTTTCAGTAAAAGAAAAACTTGCAATTGCAATAAAACAAATTGTTGAAAACAATAAGGCTTCTTTCGCATTTCCAAGCTCTTCGATTTATATTGAAAAAAAATGATTGCTATCTTTTATTTAGTTTTACAATTATTAAAACTTTATTCGTATGTAGTGATTGCCAATGTTATCATCAGCTGGTTAATTGCTTTTAATGTATTAAATACTCAAAATAGATTTGTTTATGCAGTTTTAGATTTTACTTACAGATTAACAGAACCATTTCTAAGAAGAATAAGACGATTTTTACCAAATTTGGGAGCCTTAGACATTTCACCAATTATTTTACTGCTATTGATTTGGTTTATAGAAATGTGTATGAAGCTCTACATCGCACCAATGATATTCTAGGATTTATGATTTTAATTGATGGAAAAAAAGAAGCAGCACTATTAAGGGAACAGCTTAAAAAAGAAGTATCTGATCTTAAAATTAAGTATAATAAAGTTCCAGGGTTAACAGTAATTTTGATTGGAGACTTAACTCCTAGTCAGATTTACGTTAGAAACAAAGAAAAATCTGCTAACGAAGTTGGACTTAAATCCGATGTGATTAAATATCCAGATAGTGTTGAAGAAAAAGTCATTTTAGAGAAGATAGATGAATTAAATAAAGATAATTCTGTATCAGGTATTTTAGTTCAATTACCATTACCAAAACATATTGATAAACAAAAAATTATTGAAGCGATTGATCCATCAAAAGATGTAGATGGATTTCATCCAATGAATGTTGGAAATCTTTCATCAGGTTATGAGAGTTCCGTTCCATGCACACCATTAGGATGTTATTTGTTAATTAAAAAGATAGAACCTAACTTAAATGGTAAAAAAGCAGTTGTTGTTGGTCGGTCTAACTTAAATGGTAAACCAATGACTCAACTTTTACTGAAAGAAAATTGCACCGTTACTATAACACACTCTAAAACAAAAGATTTAAAAGCTGAGTGTTTAGAAGCTGATATTATTATTGCAGCTGTTGGTATTCCCGAGTTAGTTAAAGGTGATTGGGTTAAAAAAGATACTATCGTGATCGATGTTGGAATTAATAAAACTGAGAAAGGTATCGTTGGTGATGTTGCATTTGATGAAGTTTCAAAAAATGCTAAAGCACTCACGCCTGTTCCTGGTGGAGTTGGTCCAATGACAATCGCTTGCTTGCTAAAAAATACGATTGACTGTTTCAAAAGATCGCAAGCATCATATTGAATTCCATAAATTTTTTTTGATAAGATAGGTTATGAAAAAACCTAGATACCCCTATAGAATTGCACTTCTTATGCTCATACTGACAGTTCCACCAATTGGCGCGACACAATTAGGCTGGTATTTATATGATAAACAAACTGGATTTGATTATGGTATGATAGTTGGAACATTTTCAGTAATTTATGCTGCATGGTTAATGTATGAAAAAAATTGGAGAGAAGATGATGAGGATTAAATTGTGGAAAAAATAATTTTTTTCGGATTAGCGATACCAATTTTAGCATTTGTCCTTTACTTGGGCGGAACAGCTATCATGAAAGGCTTTGAGGCCAAAAGAGAAAATAAATCCAATGAGAGCTTAGAAGATCAGAACCATGGAGATAACCTATCTGATAATAATGATAAGTTAACAGATGAATTGGATAAATTAAATCAACTCCTTAAGGATGGTGTTTTAACTGAAGAAGAATTTAAAAAAGCTAAAAAGAAGATTTTAGATAATTAATTATAATCAAGTAATTTTTTTAAAGATCCAAATTCACCTATTTTATAAATAATTGCATCTTCTTTTTTAAATCCATATTTTTCCGCTCCAGCCTTAAATCTTACAGGTGGCTCCATGATTGGTTCTAAGGATAAAACAAACGTGCCCCAATGCATTCCAATCACTTTTTTACTCTTTAAATTTTTTGCAACCTCTAAAGCTTCTTCTGGATTTGTGTGATAAACCGACTTATCTTTATAAGGCATTATTGGATAAAAATTATAGGCACCAATATTTATAAATGTAAGATCAATTGGACCATACTTATTACCTATATCTTTATAAATATTTCCTACTCCAGTATCACAACCAAATAATAACTTTATATCTTTATATTCGATCAAAAAATTTCCCCATAAAGTTTTATTAGTATCTGTGAGACTTCTTTTTGACCAATGCACAGCAGGTAAAAAAGTAATTTTTAAATTTTTATTTATTTCAATTTTATCATACCAGTCCATTTCATTCACACTGCTATAACCATTTCTGGTGAAATACTTCCCAAGTTTTAATGGAAGTAAAACTTTAGAATTTTTGAAAGGAAATCGCCGGATCGTCATCATATCTTGATGATCATAATGATTATGGGTGAGTAAAAAAATATCTGTTTGCGGAATTTCGTTTAATTTTAGTGCTGGTTCAGTAAATCTCTTAGGTCCAAAAATTAGCGGCCCAGCATTTTTTGAAAATACTGGATCTGTAATAATTGTTGTTTCACCAAGCTTTATTAAAAATGTTGCATGGCCAATCCATCCTACATAATCGTCTTCTTCTAATTTTTTTAAGTCTTTTAAAACTTTATCTTTTTCAATAACATGTTCTTTGGGAACTGTCATATCAAGCTTTTTTTTCTCTCTATTAAAAATTTTGAAGGACCATTTAACATTAGGATCTGGTTTTGGTGAACCCTCAGGATTTCTAAAAGTACCGTCTGGTAAATGGTGATAAGGTTTTTTTTCCACTAAAACTAATTTTTTTTATTGTAAGTTTTTATAATTGTCTCCTCTAAAGTTCTACTTATTATTATGGTACCCTTTTCATTTGGATGTATACCATCACTTAGATTAAACTCGGGCTTCATGGCCACTCCCTCAAGTAAAAAAGGAATAAACACTATTTTAAATTTTTTGGCTAGATCAGGAAAAATTTTGTCAAATTTTTTTTTATAAGAAAAACCATGCGAGGTTGGAGCAATCATCCCAGCTAGAATAATTTCAATATTTTTATCTTGAGCAATTTTTATAATTTTTTCTAAATTGCTTTTTGTTTCTTTTGGCTGGATGCCTCTTAACATGTCATTAGCCCCTAAGCATAAAATTATTAGATCTATATCTGGCTCACTTAAAGTCCAATCAGCTCTATTTAATCCACCTGATGACGTACTACCAGAAACACTGCCATCAATAATCTCAATATTATAACCCTTTGCTTCTAAATTCTCTTCTAAAACAACTGGTAAACTATTGTCATCAGACAAACCATAACCAGCCATCAAACTATCACCAAATAATACAATCTTTTCGATTGCATATGCATTAATGGTTAGTAGACAGATAATAATTATTTTAATAATAAAACTTTTACTCATGAGTACTCTTCTTAAATTAAAAAAGATAAATCTTAAATACCAAACTGGTAAAGACAATATTAGTGTTTTAAAAGATATAAATTTGACCACAAAAAAAAGAAACTATTTCAATAGTAGGTGAAAGTGGTTCAGGAAAAACAAGTTTAATCATGTTAATTGGTGGTTTAGAGCGTCCAACTTCAGGCAAGATATACTTTCAAGACCACGAAATTACAAAATTAAGTGAGGATGAAGTATCAAAAATCAGAAAAAAAAATATAGGTATAATTTTTCAGTCTTTTTATCTAATCCCAAATTATACAGCCCTAGAGAATGTAACCTTAATTCTTGAATTGAATAAATTTAAAAATCCTGAGAAAGAAGCAAAATCTCTTTTAGATAGATTTGGCTTAAAACATCGACTAAATAATTTACCCAGTCAGTTATCTGGAGGAGAACAACAGCGTGTCGCTATCGCAAGAGCTATTGCTATGAAGCCAGAGCTAATTCTAGCTGATGAACCTACAGGAAATTTAGATACAGAAAATTCCGATATGATTTCTAAAATTTTATTTAGGTATGTTAAAGAGGAGGGTTCCTCATTAATTATGGTAACACACGACCCAAAACTTGCTAACCGCGCAAACAGAAAAATTAAAATTAAAGATGGAAAAATTAAATAATTTTTATCAATACAAGTTTATCTTAATATATGCTCTGAGAGATTTAAAAAGGAACTATAAAAAAATCTCAAGTATAATCATCACTCTGTTCATCAGTCTTTTTATATTAAGTGCAATATTTACTATTGAGGATAGTTTAAAAAAGGAACTCAAAGAAAATGCTAAAGAGCTTTTAGGTGGAGACTTAGAGATTGATTATAACAGAAATCAAGGAAATATAGATTTATTAAATAAAGTTGAAGAGTTTACAACTATATCAGAGATGGTTGAATTCAGCACAATGCTTTCGACAACAACTCGAGAGAAAAATAAATCTTTATTTACTAGAATAAAAACAGTTGACCAAAAGTATCCTTTATATGGTGAAGTAACTTATGAACCTGCTGATGCTTATGAAAGAATGCAAACTGAACCTTATACAATTTTAATTAATGAGAGTTTATCAAAAACCTTAAATATAAAAACAAATGAAATTGTAAAAATTCAAGATCAAGAATTTCTTGTTATTGGTAAGGTAAGATCTGTTCCAGATGTAAGTGGATTTGTGACTTTTGGAGATTGGGTTTTAACAGGTAAACAAACTTTAGATATCTTAAAACTCAACGGAATAGGAAATTTTTTAAATTATGAATATAAAGTAAAATTTAATAACAATGATAATCCAGAAATAATCATAAAAAAAATCGAAAGTATTTTTAAAGATGATCAAAAAGTAAAAATTAGATATCCAGAAAATGCAGCAAGTGGACTAAAAAGAGTAATTGGTAACTTTTCACAATTTTTATCCCTTGTCTCAATAAGTGCGATGCTTATTGCTGGTATTGGTATTGCTAATACTCTTTTGTCTTTTATAAATCAAAATAACTTGTCTATAGCAGTAAGAAAAGCCTTAGGTTTCTATTCGGGTAATATTAAAAAACTTTATTATCTTCAATTGGTAATATTATTATTTATAATTACTATTTCAGCATATTTAAGTAGTTTATTAATTGTGCCATTAGCAGACAAATATTTGTCAAGCAGCTTTGGACTGAAGATAAATTTATTTTTTTCTTTTTTTAATTTTTTAAAGATATTTTTAATAGGTTTACTAGTTTTGATAATTTTTTCGATCCCTACAATTAGTTCTATCGATCAAGTCAAAGCTTCAAGTCTATTTAGAAATGTATTCCAAAACTTACAATTTTATTATTCAAAAAAATTAATTAGCATGAGTATTATAATGTTATCGATTTTGATTTTAATATTCACTTATAGATCAGAAAATTTTGTTTATAGTCTTGGGTATTTTGGGGCATTTTTTATTTGTTTGATTATCTTTTTTCTACTTTCAAAGTTAATTATATTTTCTCTAAAAAAGTTTAAATTTAATTCAAGCACTCTTTTAAAAGTATCTATTAAAAATATTACACAATCAAAAAGTATTACACCAATTACAATTATGTCTTTAGGTCTTGGTGTTACATTACTTTTGACTTTGGCATTAGTTGGAACTAATTTTAAAAGAGAGATAGCAAAATCAATACCTGACATCGCTCCTGATTATTTTTTTGTGGGCATTCAAAATGGAGAGCGTGAAAAGTTTGAACAAAGAATTTTATCAATGGATCCTGGTGCAAATATTGAAATTGTTCCAATGGTTTCTTCAGGAATAGTGAAAATTAATGGTATAAATCCAAACACATATATTACACCTGAAAATGATAGTTATTGGGTTATTGGCAGTGAACGGAGATCATCTTGGACAAAAGAAGTTCCAGAGGATAATCTAATTATTGATGGTAAGTGGTGGGATTTGTCTAAACCAAATCAACTTCAGATATCATTAGACGCTAAGGTTGCAAAAGATTTTAATATTAAATTAGGGGATATATTTACTTTAAATATCTATGGTAGAGAAATTGATGGTGAAATAGTCAACTTTAGACAAGTTGATTATAGAGATCTAAATATAAATTTTGCAATGCTTTTTAACCCTGACTTTGCAAAAAATATTCCTCATGAATATTTAGCAACCACAAAGTTCTATAATTTAAATAAATTTGATGAAACAAAAATGCTTGAAATTTTCCCTAGTTTATCAATGATTAAAATTGCTGATTATTTGAATAAAGTAACCAATGTTTTAAATAAAGTTTTCATAGCAGTAATTGTAATTTCAACAGTCACTATCGTCATTGGTTTAATTGTAATTTCAAGTGCAATAATGGTCCAAGGAAAGGTAAGAGAATATCAAAATTTGGTTTTTAAAATTTTAGGTTTTTCAAGAAAAGAGATTGTTTTTTCTTCGCTGATTGAATTTATGATTATTTTTATATCTGTAATAATGATTGCAGTTTTGTTTGCTGTAGTTGGTTCAAAATTTATTATTGAAAATATATTTGAGTTATTCTGGAAGTTTGATCTTAAAGTTTTGATTTATCTTGGTTTATCCATTGGTTTGGTTACGTTGGTGTTAATATTATTAACTAATATTAAATATTTAAATCCAAAGGTTTATCCTCTTATAAGAAATCAATAATCACTAAGATCTATTTAGCCTTCTCCATCAGCCAAAGGTTATCACTCGCCAAAAAGTAAATTTTTCCATTTTTTGGATGAACCTGTATATCTCTAATTCGCCCAATCTCATCTTTAAAAATTACATCTTCTTTTATGTTGGACAAATCATTGAAGATTAGTTTTCTTAAGGATTGATCTTTTAATGATGTAATTAAAGCATGACCATTCCATTCATTAAATTCATTTCCTTCATAAATTGTAATTGCACTTGTTGCAATTGAAGGCACCCAATACTGGATTGCTTTTGTAAAGCCAGGTTTCCATTTTGGACCAATAGGAAAGCCAGAATAATTTTTTCCTCCCCAGCCTAATATTTTCCAACCATAATTTTCACCTTTTTTTACTTCACCAAACCAATCACCACCTTTAGCGCCATGGTTACTCATATAAATTTTACCATCGTATGATGATAAAGTTAGACCTTGAGGATTTCTGATACCAATTTGATAAATTTCAGGTAGCCAATCTGGCTTATCTACAAATTTAGGATTGTCATTTGGAATACTTCCATCAAGTTTAATTCTTATAATACTCCCAGGATGTTTTGAGGGGTCTTGGGCAATCATGCCTTTACCTCTTTCACCGGCAGAGGCAAATAAGTGATTATCTTTGATCGCTAACCTTGAACCAAAATGATAACCAGAATCAATAGGAGGTTCAGCTTGAAAAATATTTTTAAAATTTAATTTTTTTTTATCAAAAATAGCTTTAGCAATAGAGGTACTTGTTTTCCCATTACCTCTGTTTTCAGAATATGAAACATAAATAAAATTATCTTTATATAAGATATCTAAAAGACCACCCTGTCCGTGTTCTAGAAAATTTAGGTTATGATCAACTTCAACAGCTTTTTTTTGGAGTATATCTATGATCTTAATTTTTCCACTTTTTTCAGTAATAATTAGTTCTTTATTATTTAAAAAAGACGAACCCCATGGGTCGTTAAGAACAACTAATTTTTCAAATTTTAAATTTTGAGCAAATAAATTAGTTGAAAAAAATATAAAAAATATAATTACAAAAAAAAGTTTTTTCACCTTATGAAAGTTTAGATCTTCCACCATCTACTGCAATAATCTGACCTGTTATCCAAGAGCTATCTTCAGTGATTAAAAATCTAGCCAAAGAGGCAGAGTCTTTTCCCTCTCCCAATCTTTTTAAAGGATGGGCTTTTGCAATACCATCTGCTAGGGCTTTATTCTTTAACATGGGCTCAGCAATTTTTGAATTGGTTAAGCTTGGCGCAATACAATTCACTCTTATGTTTGGAGCAAATTCAGCTGCAAGTGAAACTGTTAAACCCTCAACAGCTGCTTTTGTTGATGCAATAATTGCGTGATTGGTAAATCCTCTTTGAGCAGCAACAGTTGAAAATAAAACTATTGAGCCCTTATTTTTTTTCAAACTCTCTTGATAACCTTTAATAACTTCAACCGCAGAATAAAGATTTAATTTCATACATTTTACAAAATCTTGTTCTGTTACCATTCTCACAGGTTTTAAGTCAATTGACCCAACACAATAAGCAACACCTTTTACATCAGAAATATCATTTTTAACTTTTTCTATAAATCCCTCTTCCAAAACATCTGCGATAGTAAAAGGACACCCTAATCTCTCTGAAATATTTTTAACCTCGTTTTCATCTCTACCTACTAAATGTACACTATTTCCAGAATTTACTAATTGTTCAGCCAAGCTTGATCCGATTGAACCTGTCGCACCAAAAATAAGATATTTTTCTGACATAAAAAATTTAATTAGTTATATTTAATTATGAAGTTATTTTTTATACTGGGCAATCAATTATTTCCATCAAAATACCTAGACCGCTTCAAAAAAGACCACCTTTTTTTCATGGCTGAAGATTACGAGCTTTGTACTTATGAAAAACATCATAAACAAAAAATTCTTCTATTTTTATCATCAATGCGATCTCACGCAGATATACTTAAAAAAGATAAATTTAAAATAGAATACTCAAAAATAGAGGATAAAGAATTTAAGGAAAGTTATTTTAAAAAGCTTAAAAAATTAATTAGCACAAAAAAGATTAAGGAAATATCCAGTTTTGAAGTTGAGGATAAGTTTTTTGAAAAAAAAATTAATCAATTTGTTAATAAAGAAAAAATAAAATGGAATATTATCCAGACGCCAATGTTTTTAAATTCAAGAGAGGATTTTAAAAAATATTTATCTAAATCCAAAAAACCATTTATGGCAACTTTCTACAAAGATGTCAGAAAAAAATCTGGAATATTAATGGGTGCTGATGGGAATCCTACAGGAGGTAAGTGGAGTTTTGATGAGGATAATAGAAATAAATTACCAAAAAATATTTCAATCCCAAAATTTCCTAAAATAAATGAAACTTCTCATACTAAAAAGCTAAAACCTATTGTTGAAAAGCTATTTAAGGATCATCCTGGCAGTACCAAAAATTTCTGGTTTGCTACAGAACATAATGATGTTTTGAAGCTTTTAAATTTTTTCATTAAAGAAAAATCAAATTTATTTGGTGATTATGAGGATGCAGTTGATCAAAAAGATAATATTTTGTTTCATAGTGCACTAAGTCCATATGTAAATTTAGGTCTTATAACTCCAGAATTTATAATTAAAAAAATTTTAGAATTTCATAAAAGTAAAAAAATAAGACTAAATTCTTTAGAGGGATACGTTCGTCAAATAATTGGTTGGAGAGAATTTATGAGAGGAGTTTATCAAAGTTATTCTACTGAAATGGAGACAGGTAATTTTTTCAAACAAAATCGTAAGATGAAAAAATCCTGGTATGACGGCACTACTGGATTACCACCATTGGATTATGCAATAAAGAACGCATTAAATCATGGATGGTCTCATCATATTGAAAGACTAATGATTTTATCAAACATAATGAACCTTTGTGAGATCAAACCCACTATTGTTTACAAGTGGTTTATGGAAATGTTTGTGGACTCCTCAGATTGGGTGATGGTTCCAAATGTTTATGGAATGGGATTGTTTAGTGATGGTGGAATATTTGCAACTAAACCATACATTTGTGGATCAAGTTATTTTATGAAGATGATGGATTTTAAGAGGGGTGATTGGTGCAATATAATGGATGGGCTTTATTGGAGATTTATAGATCGAAATAGAAAGTTTTTTTTAAAAAATCCAAGGCTTTCAATGATGGTGAGAATTTTCGATAAGATGAAAACTGATAGAAAAAAATTGATTTTGTCAGCTGCAGATAAATTTATAAAAGAAAATACAATTTAGTGAAAAAAGAAAATTTACCAATTAAAGTTTGTCCAATATGTCAAAGGCCATTTAAATGGAGAAAAAAATGGAGACTTAATTGGGAAAAAGTTAAGTATTGTTCAAAAAAATGTTCATCAAAAAAATAAAAAATTTTTATAAATATTCAATTTTATTTTTATTAATAATTCTTACAAACAACACTCGTGCAGAATTTTTTGAGGATCTATCAAAAATTATTGAGAATAATGAAAAAAGACTGAGCTATGGTATTTCAGTGACAGATTTTAATATGGATGGAAATAATGAGTTTTTAGTCACAGGTTTTGGTTTTCCGAATTTAGCGTTATCTTTTCAAGATGGAAAATTGAAGAATATAAACCAACAAAAAATTTTTTCAGATATTTCAAAGAAAACCATTGGAGTTGCCGCATGTGATATTGATAAAGATGGCTTTGAAGAAATCTACTTTTTAAATACCGATACATATAGTGGAGTTAAAAAATATTCAGACAGATTATTGGATATAAAAGATAATAATTATTTTGATTTATTTGAATTAGAAAAAAATAAAGAAAATCTAAATTTAACAGCAGGAAGATCTGTTGTTTGTGTAGATAGAAAGGGAGATGGTGAATATGGAATTTATGTTGCAAACTACGGAGGACCAACAAGGTTTTATGAGATTGAAAATGAACTTATCAAAGATAAAGCTGAGAATTTAAATCTGGATAATATTACTGGTGGAAGAGCAGTTGTATCTGGGCATATTTTGACAGAAAGAGCCGATATCTTTGCGGCTAATGAGAGAGGAGCAAATTTTCTTTTTAAAAATAATAATGGAAATTTTGATGATGTTGCATTTGATTATAGATTAGATGATGCAATCCAAAATGGACGGGGTACAGCTTTATCAGACATATATTACCGTGGTAGATTAGATATTTTAAGTGGTAATTGGCTTGGATATCACAGAGCTTGGGTCCTGGAAAATAATGAATTTAAAGACATTGGTAATAAAGATTTTGATGAACCCTCTAGAATAAGAACAATTATTTCTGCAGATTTTGATAATGATGGTTTTGATGAAGTTTTCATGAACAATATAGCAGAACCAAACAAGTTATTTCGTATTAAAGATAATGGAAAATTTGAGCAGATAAATTTTCAGGTAGGACTCGAAGCTAATGGATATGGAACTGGTGCTGCAGTCGCGGATATAGATAATGATGGAATTTTAGAATTATTAGTTTCCCGCGGTGAAAGTAAAGCACAAACATTAACTTTGTATAAAGCAAAAGTTGACAAAGGAAGTAAATACTTAAGGATTAAACCATTAAATAAGTATGGTGCGCCAGCAAGAGGAGCCACTATTACCTTAATAACTAATCAAAGAAAACATTCAAAAACAATTGATGCAGGATCTGGTTACTTATGCCAAATGGAACCTGTGGCACATTATGGAATTAGAAAAAAAGAAAAAAATTTTAAAGTAGAAATTAGATGGACAAATGGAAGTAAAGAAATGATCGATATAAAGAAACTTAACCAAACAATTATTGTAAGACAGAAATGAAAAAAATATTCAATATATTTTTAATTGTATTTTTAATATCATTTCAACTCAAGTCGTTTGCTGGAGAAAAAAATTATCACAAAGAGCTTATTACTGATTGGTCTAGAATATTCCCTGATAAAAATAGAAATGCCGCGGGACCAAAATTTTTTAAATACATCATAGATAAAAAAATTACTTACAAAGACTTTGTTGAATTTAACAAATTATATTGTGCAGTTTCTGGGTCTTTAATTGACCCAAATAGTGACTCAGAATTCTTATTTATTAAAGAAAGTAAAACGAATAAAAAAATTTGTGGAAACTATTATAGGTGTTGTGTTCCATGTTCGTGTGATCTTATGAAGTATTCTGAAGCTCAAAAGATGAAACATAAATTTGAGGATGGTTTTAAAGAATTCTATGTTTTAACAATAAAAAATCCTTGTTCTAAAAAAGATTTTCCCAATAGAGTAAATAAAGATTATTTTTGTAATGGTGAAAAAATCAACAAATCAGAAGTGTATAGTCTTAACGATCGAATAGTAATAGGTTTACTGCACAATGGAAAAAATTGTGCGAAAGATGAGGTAGACTTTGTTAAAAGTCATCAAGTGACGGGTAGATATTGCGAGTTGAGAAATAATACACCTTTAGAAAATTTAGATGCTGGAATGGGTGATATTTTTATAAAACTCGCGAGATAAATAAATATGAATAATAAAATTTTTGAGTGGGCAGGTGTTATCACTGCAATATTGTACTCATTATTTGTAGCTATGAATATTGGTATAGAGTTTTTTGGTTTTTGTTTACTACTAATATCTGCAATTCTAATTGGAATTTGGGCTTATCGAGGCGGTCATAGAGGAATATTATTTTTACAATTCTTTTATGCTACAGCCGGGATTATTGGAATGTTTAGATGGTTTTAGTTAAGTGTTGAAATAATTTTTGGAATATAATTTTTAAAGTTAAAGAAACCTTTATTACAATATTGCCAAGAGTTTTGATCAAGTTCTCTATAAAGGAAATTGATTTTTAAAGTATTTGAATTCAAATAATCTAAATTTTCTCCAATAGTTGGATACAACCCCACTGCTTTTTCTATCTTTTTAATTTCGCTAATATCTATAACTTCACAATCAATAGATTGATTTTTAAATCTTTGTTCCTGATCTTGAATAAGTGATGACTTAAATTTAAGAACCTTTTCACTTAGTTTGATACTTCTATTTTCATTTTTATTCGAAATTATATAAAATTTTTTAAATTTATTATTTTGAAAATCACTTGTTTCAAAACAGAGGTTATTCTCGAATATTATCAAATTATTTTGATCAATATTTTCAGGATTAGTAAAATCCTGTTTTAAAATTGAGTATTTTTTTTCAGAAATCTTGGGTGGAGCGTTTTCATTTAATTTAATATTGCTAAATCTATTATTTGTAAATTTTTTGATATTCCACTCACTTGCTAAATAATGTTTTCCCTGTGTTTGAACACCTGCAACCCATCTCCAACCAAGAGTGTTTGATGCAGCGTCTCCATCATAAAGATGTTGCATAAAAAATTCCGCACCCAATTGCCATGGCAAATTTAGTGTAAAAATCCAAATACTGGCAAACCACATTCTAGTATGATTATGCAAATAATTATTTTCTTTGAGTTCGTTGACCCAATAGTTAAAGCACTCAACATTTGTTTTTCCATCAATCGCGTTTTTATAATTTTGATTGTTTTGAAAATCCCCTTTAATCTTTTTTAATTCAATTAAAAAATCTGTCCAAACACTGGGTCTTAATTCTAACCAACCTTTCCAATATGTACGCCACAATACTTCTTGAATAAATTTTTCATTTTTTGCAAATGAAAATTTGTCAAGAGATTTTTTGATAACTTCTTTTTCATTAATAATACCGTGAGTAATATATGGAGATAAACAAGAAATATTAGACCTGTTATCAGGTCCATAATCAAAGTTTCTAAGTTTTGAATATTCTGAGAGACTGTTTTCCAAAAAATTATTTAGTTTGTCTAAGGCCTTAGCCCTTGAAGCTTCAAAATTCATTTTTAATTATTTCGATTTTTTTTTCTTTAGACCTAATTTATCGCTATGTCTTAATCTCAAGATTACAATAGCACCTGCAATTAAAACTATTGCTACCGCTTCATATACTAATGCACTTGGATCCATTTCTTTTCCTTGTAAAATAATAAATCGTGCTAATGCTGTAATAGCTATAAGTAGTGGTAATGTAATGCTTATGGATTGCTGGTTCCAAAAAACTCTTACCATCGCTAGCACTTCTAAGTAAAGAAACATTAGCAGTAAATCAGCTAAGGTAACCGATCGATTTTCAAACATTTTATAAATCTCTATTCCAACTGCAATTACAGTGCTTACCAGAATGATACACATTAGAAGAAGTTGTAGGTTTTTAGCTATCTTTTCCATTATTTATCTTTACTAAATGGTAGCCATTTTTCAAATACTGATTTTGAGGAACCATCATACGGAATTGAATAAGAATATGGATTTGGACTTGTCAACACTTCGATTCCTTTTGAAAACACGAATATAAAAACAATTACAAAAACGAGCACCATTATCTTAAAGGGGTCAAAATTTTTTGTTTTAAAAACGCTGGCAGAATTTTCCTCAGCTCTATGAAAATGTTTAAATGTCAAATATACCGCAAATATTAATCCAATGTGGGCTAAAAAAAGTCCAGTCCACCCAAATACAAAAGTTGTATATGAAAATACGTACAAACTAAAAACAGTAGTCCAGATAAAACTTAACACCAATAAAATTTGCAATCTTACTGTTTTAGGTAATGATCTAAGATCATTTTTGCTATCATCAAACAAAATGTTTGCTGTATCTTTCATCCAATTTTTAAACGATTCCATAAATTTAAATTAAGTTTTTTTCAAAAATAAACAATCCCCAATTTGTCACCGAATAATTAGCTAGTTTCTTAACTTTTTTTTGTGAAAATTTATAAATTTCTCAACATTAGATTTAATAAATGATTTATTTTCCTCAAACGAAACTTTTTTCATTGAGTAAGCATTGCTTTTTGTCATTCTTGATTGAATTGTAACATTGCCTTTATAAAGTTTAAGTTTAACAGATCCATTTATTTTGTTGTTTTTCAAATCAACAATTTTTTGAAGTTTAAACCTTTCTTTTGAAAACCAATATCCATTATAGATCAATTCTGCGTACCTTGACATTATTGCATCTTTTTTGTGCATTGTTTCTCTATCAAGTGTAACTGACTCAATCGCTCTATGTGCATGGATTAACAATGTACCACCTGGAGTTTCATAAACTCCTCTAGATTTGATGCCTAAAAATCTATTTTCAACAAGATCAACTCTTCCTATTCCATTTTTTCCTGCCAATTGATTAAGTTTAAATAATAATTTTGCTGGTCCAAATTTTTTTCCATTAAGACCAATGGGGTCACCATTTTTAAAATTAATTGTTACATGAGTAGCTTTGTTAGGAGCTTTTTCTGGAGAAACAGTTCTTTGAAAAATAAATTCTGGTGCAGAATTTTTTGGATTTTCTAGCAACTTACCTTCAGTTGATGTATGAAATAAATTATCATCCACTGAAAAAGGAGATGCACCTTTTTTGTCTTTTGGGATAGGAATATTGCGTTTCTTCGCGTAACTAATTAAATCTGATCGAGATTTTAAATTCCATATTCTCCATGGTGCAATAATTTTTATTTTGGGACCAAAATAATGATAACCAAGCTCAAATCTTATTTGGTCGTTTCCTTTTCCAGTAGCCCCATGAGATACTGCATATGCTTTGAATTTTTTTGCAACCCTTATTTGATCCTTTGCTATCAAAGGTCTGGCGATTGAGGTTCCTAATAGATAAACACCCTCATAAATTGCATGACCACGGATCATTGGAAATACATAGTCCTTTACAAAAATATCTTTTAAATCATTTATAATTATTTTTGTAACACCAAATTTTCTTGCATTGTAAATAATCTTTTTTCTATTTATTTCTTGTCCGATATCTGCGGTGTAACAAATTACTTCTGCATCATAATTTTCTTGAAGCCATTTAAGAATAATGGATGTGTCCAAACCGCCTGAGTAAGCTAATACAATTCTTTTTTTTGATTTCATTAACTAACTACAAGCTTTTTTTGCAGTGTTATATGCTTTAGTGAATCCCAATAATGAATAATGGTCGATTGTTTGAGAGCCTTTTTCATTGTATCCAGTTACCATTATTCTTGAACCTTTTTTCATAATCTTGACCATAATCTTTTCTTTTTTATTACTAGTCATCCATGCAAAACCTTGTTGCTTAATATCAAATTTAAATTTGTTATTTCCAGAGGTTGCTAATACAGTATTGTTTTTATTAAATTCATAACCAGCAGTAGTACTGATCTCATTCGCAATTTTTTCACCAGGTCTAAATGTTACAAATAATCTAGCATCTCTTTTATTTGTTTTAGGAGATTGCAGAATTGGAGAAGACTGAGCAAAACATACTTTACCGGATGCTTCCGCTAAAACCATTGTTTCCCAGTCTTTATATTTGCCAATTTTTTTTAGATCTTCCCCAAAAGATTTCGATGTGAATAAAAAAGTAAAAAGTATAAATATGAATAAAATCTTTTTAATCATGGACATGGGTTTGGGAACATTTTTTGAATTTTATTAATCTCATTTAAAATTTCGCTTGATAAACTTACATTTACACTTTCTATGTTTGTTTTCAACTGTTCGATTGTCGTTGCACCTATTATCACACTTGTCATAAATGGCTGAATTTCACAAAACTTCAATGACATTTGAGTAAAATCAATATTGAATTTTTGCGATAACTTATAATACTCTTCGATAGCTTTTTGACCATTTTCATTTTTATATCTTGTGAAATCTTTAAATAGTTTCATTCTAGATTTTTCTGGTAAATTATTATTTCTATATTTTCCTGTTAAGAATCCGAATGCTAAAGGCGAGTAGGCTAACAAACCACTTTTCTCCCTAACAGAAATTTCCGCAAGTCCAACTTCATAAGTTCTATTAAGTAAATTGTATGGATTTTGCACCGACATCATTTTTGGTAAATCTTTTAATTTTGATATCTCAAGAAATTTTGACAAACCCCATGCAGTTTCATTAGATAGACCAATGTATCTAATTTTACCTTGTTCAATAAATTTTTTTAGACTTTCAAGAATTTCTTCAAACGGTGTCCAATCATTATCGTTTTCGTCATGTTCATAACCATGTTTTCCAAAAAAATTTGTATTTCTCTCTGGCCAATGAAGTTGATAGAGATCGATATAGTCTGTTTTCAATCTTTTGAGACTTTCCTCTAAAGCTTCAGAAATTTTTTTTTTCCCAAAATTATAACCACCACCCCTGATATATTTGTTTGAAGTATTACCACAAACTTTTGTTGCTATAACAACCTTGTCTCTTTTTTTAGTTTTTTGAAACCAGTTACCGATTATTCTCTCTGTTTCCCCATATGTTTCTTCTCTCATTGGTATGGAATAGATTTCGGCAGTGTCCCAAAAGTTTACACCATGATCTAAAGCATAATCCATTTGCTGAAATCCCTCTTCTTGAGTATTTTGTTCGCCCCAGGTCATAGTACCGAGACAAATTGTACTCACATCAAGATCCGTATTGCCTAATTTTTTATAATTCATACTGATTTTTAAAGTATAATTTTTTATTAATCTTTTAAGGTATCTTGAATATTTAGTAAAAGACTATATATCTATAGAAATTATGGCAACAGACAAAAAAGGTATTCTAGCAAGAGCAAGAGCAGCAGCACGTGAAACCACTGCGGTTACTGATGAGGGCTTAAGAGCCTACATGTTAAAAGTTTATAACTACATGGCGACTGGAATATTACTTACAGGAATTATAGCGTTGATAACATTTAAGATGTCAGTTGTTACTGATGCAAGTGGTTCTATTGTGGCTTTAACTGAAGTTGGAAATGCCGTTTATTTATCAGGACTTAAGTGGATAGTTATGTTAGCTCCTTTGGGTGTCGTATTTTATATGAGTTTTGGGATCAACAAAATGAGTGCATCAAAAGCTCAGACAACTTTTTGGATTTTTGCTGCTTTAATGGGTTTATCACTATCTTCAATTTTATTAGTTTACACTGGTTTAAGTGTAACAAGAGTATTTTTTATTTGTTCCGCTACTTTTGGTGCTATGAGCATTTATGGTTATACAACAAAGAGAGATTTAACTAAGTTCGGATCATTTTTGATGATGGGACTAATAGGAATTATTATTGCATCATTAGTTAATATTTTTCTAAAATCTTCAATGATGTATTTCGTGATTTCAATTTTAGGAGTTTTAATTTTTGTAGGCCTTACTGCCTATGATACTCAAAAAATAAAAAACATGTACTCTGCTAGTGATACTGGCGAGTTAATGGGTAAAAAAGCGGTAATGGGTGCTCTAACTCTTTACTTAGATTTCATTAACCTATTTATTATGCTCTTAAGACTTTTCGGTCAAAGAAGATAATCTTATTTTAAAGCTTTTTCCAATTAGTATTTTTTAACAACAAATTAAGTTCTGAGGAATTCTTTAGTATTTTACCATTGGTATCCGTAATTAAATATTTTAAATTTTTATTTTTTGGCTTAAAGTTTTTGCAAATTTTATAAATAGCATTTTCAGCTGCATTTTTAAAAACACTAAATCCTACCTGTTTGCTTGAAATATTAAGACCGTAATCTTTCCAAGAACCCTCTGAAACCATTTTTGCATATAAATCTAATATTATTTTAAGCTCATTTTTTTCAAAAAAATGATTTTCATTAAATTTTTTTTTATCAAGATTATTAACAACCAGTCTTAAATTATTCTTCATGAGTCTTATATTTATTTATTAAACCGATTTGAAAGGCTGTAAAAATGAAAGTTATTGGAAGTAAACCCCAAACTTTAAAGTTGACCCAAAATTCCTCAGATTGTGTTCTCCAAACTAATTCATTTAAAATAGCAAGTCCAAAGAAAAAGTATATCCATCTTTTACTTAATAATTCCCAACCTTCGTTTGTAAGCGGTATTGATTTTCCCATTAATTTTTTTAACACAGGTTCATTTGTAAAATACCTTCCAAATATTAAAGCCAGACCAAATAAAATATTAATGATTGTTGGCTTGATGTAAATAAAAACTGGGTTATCAAAATAAATTGTAAGGCCACCAAAAAAAGTAATTAATATTCCACTCAACAAAGGAACTTTGGGTATTTTTTTTTCTAAAAACCAAACAATCGCTAATGCTATAATTGTCGCAATTATAAATGGTGGAATGGCTTCTCTTAAATCTTTTCCACTATCGTAATAGTAGTAAAAAAAAATTACTAAAGGTCCAAAATCAGTAAGAAACTTTAAAAAAGATTTATTCACTGGAAGAATATTAACATAAATAATATTTTCACAAAAACTATAAATTTTTCTTATTGATTTTTATTTTTTAAATACCCATACTAATCTTAATGGCAATTCAAAAAGCTAAATTTTCAATAGGCGATATTGTAAAACACAAACACTTTGAGTTTAGAGGTGTGATTTATGATGTAGATTTTGAGTTTAATAATTCTGAGGAATGGTATCAATCTATACCTAAGAATGTTAGACCAAGAAAAGATCAACCATTCTATCATCTGTTAGCTGAAAATGATGAAATAACTTATGAAGCCTACGTGTCAGAGCAAAATTTATTGACCGATGACTCTGATGAGCCAATCAAACATCCATTAATTGAGGAAATTTTCTCTGGTAAAAAAGGTTCAAGCTATTTTAAGCCGTCAAATTAAGTAAATTCACTTTTTAAACACATTTAGCTCAAATCTTTGTCACAGGGCATTGTTAAGTTTAATTAATTCTGATCAAGAGTGTTAAATTTTACCCTTCGTTATTATCTCCCTCTACATTCTTGATCAGATAATTATTTCGTACTAAATAACCCTAATATTTATTTTAAAAATAAAATTTTATGTTTCAATTACTAGAACCTAATAGAATTTTTTCTATAACTTCTAAAGCACCAAAATACGTTTTATTATTATTTATTTTGGTAGTCTCTATAGGTTTAACTGAGGCTCTAATTCTCTCACCAGAAGATTACAAACAAAGTCACTCTGTAAGAATAATGTATGTTCATGTTCCCGCGGCATGGATCTCACTAGGTATCTTTTCTACTATTACTATTCTTTCTATCGTTGGCTATATATTTAAAATTAAAAATTTCTTTTTAATTTCAAAGAGTTTGGCTCCGTCAGGATTTGTTTTTAATGTAATTGCTCTTGTAACAGGTTCTATTTGGGGAAAGCCTACGTGGGGAACATGGTGGGCGTGGGATGCCAGAATTACATCTATGTTAATATTGGCATTATTTTATTTGATGTATTTAATTGCTTGGAGAATTTATGAAGATAAAGAACAAGTTTTTAAGGTAACCTCAATTATTACAATTTTAGGAATAATAAATGTTCCTATAATTAAATATTCTGTAGACTGGTGGAACACACTTCATCAGCCAGCATCAATTAATATATTATCAAAATCTACTATTCATTCTTCGATGCTCGTTCCTTTACTAATTATGACTGCGGCATTTGCCCTATTCTCATTGCTAATTTTTTTAATGAAATATAATACAGAACTGATAAAAATTAAAAATAAGGGTTTAGACAGATTATGATAAGTGAAATTTTTTACATGGACGGATACGGAATTTATGTTTGGAGTTCATTTGCTTTTACTTTTTTAAGTTTTATGTCATTGTATCTGGTAATTAAAAATCAATATGAAAGAGAAAAAAATAAGTTTATTGTTAAATTTGGAAACCTAAACTCTGAAAGAGCTGCCTCTGCTAGACTACAAAGAATTAATAGAGAGATTCTATCCAACACTTCAACTATTTAACTTTTAAACCATGTATGGTCGTAAAGTTAAACTAAGATTTTTTTTTATATTCTTAATCGCTGTTACATTAAGTTTAACGATATTCCTTATTCTAAAATCATTAGAGGAAAATGTTGTATATTTTAAATCTCCATCTGAAATAAAAACTTTATCTGAAATGCAGCAGAAAAAGATTAGAATTGGGGGAATGGTAAAAACTGACTCAATTTCTATTGTAAATAAAGAATTAAGTTTTGTTATTACAGACTTTAAAAGTGAAATCAATGTTGTTTACTCAGGATTAATACCCAATCTTTTTGAAGAAGGTAAAGGTGTTGTTGCAGAGGGATTTTTAAAAGATGAGAATTTTTTTTCAGCAACGAAAATCTTAGCTAAACATGATGAAAATTATATGCCACCTGAAGTAAAGGCTGCTTTAGAGGAGAAATAAATTGTCGAGTTTAATTGGATATTATTCTTTAATCTTTGGTGTCGGTGTTTCAATTTTAGTTATATTTTTTTCAATTAAAAATTTTAATGATACTCAGAAGTTAGATACTAAAGTAATATCCTTAGTATTCTTACAACTTTTATTTGTAATAATAAGCTTCTCAGGCTTAATTTTATCTTTTGTTAACTCAGATTTTAGTAATGAGACAGTTTTTAATCATTCCCACACAACTAAACCGCTGTTTTATAAAATCTCTGGGACCTGGGGCAATCATGAGGGTAGTCTATTATTATGGTTGTTAGTTTTAACATTATTTATATTTGTCTTTTTACTGAGGTCAAAAAATCAACCAAAACAATATAAAATTTTAACTTTATTATTCCAGCAGATAATAATAGTTGGTTTTTTTATTTTTCTAATACAAACCTCCAATCCTTTTAATCATGTTTTTCCAGTTCCAAAAGAGGGATTAGGTTTAAATCCTATATTGCAAGATCCTGCATTAGCAATTCACCCGCCGATTTTATATTTAGGCTATGTTGGAACTTCCATAATTTTTTCCTCAGCACTAGCAGCAGTTTGCTCCAATAATATTACAAAAATATGGGCATCACATATCAAAAAATGGGTTTTAGTTTCTTGGATTTTTTTAACTTTAGGAATTTTACTTGGATCCATTTGGGCTTACTACGAGTTAGGATGGGGAGGTTTTTGGTTTTGGGATCCAGTTGAAAATGTATCTTTAATGCCGTGGTTTGCATTAACAACACTATTACATTGTGTATTAGTTTTAGAAAAAAAGCTAATTCTTACCTCGTGGGTTGTTGTGTTATCAATTGCAACTTTTACCCTAAGTATGTGTGGTACTTTTTTGGTTCGATCAGGTATTTTAAATTCTGTCCATACATTTGCTAATGATCCAGAGAGAGGTTTGTATATTCTAATATTTTTATTTATTTTGATATTCTTATCTTTTTTTATATTTTTAATTTTTCATAAAAGTGAAAACAACAATTCCAAAACTTTCTACTTATTAAGTAAGGAAACATCAATTCTAGTTAATAATTGGTTTATGATGTATTTTTTATCTGTTGTTTTAATTGGAACAATTTATCCAATATTTTTAGAGGTTATTTCATCTCAAAAAATATCTGTAGGTCCACCATTTTTTAACAAATTGATCCTACCATTTTTAATCCCATTTATGTTAGCGATGGCAATAGGACCTAAATTAAAGTGGATTAAATCAGATATTGAAGACAAAATTTATTTAATTTCATTTTTTGTAATTTCTTTAATTTTATCAGTATTGATAATTAGAAATTTAGATATTAATTTTCTTTACAATACTATTCTAATTACAGCAGCTTTTTATTTATTTTTTATAACTCTTAGAGATTTTTTTCACAGAAAATATAGAAACCTGTCGCAAATTACTGCTCATTTTAGTTTTAGCATTTTGATACTTAGTATTTTATTTAATAATATTTTTTCATCTGAAGTTATTACAAATTTAAAAATTAATGAAACTTACCAAGCTCAAAATTTGAAGATTAATTTTGAGAGCATTGAGCAAGAAAATAAACAAAATTTTAAAGCAATTAAAGGTAAGTTTATTGTAGAGGATCAAAGTGGATTAATTGAGGTTATGCAACCTGAACTAAGAATATATAATCAACCAAATATTGTTACAAGTGAAGCAGACATCAAAACTAATATATTCACTGACAAATTTATGACAATGAATTACGTCCAAAATCAAGATTATTTTAATATTCGTTATCAAGTAAAGCCATTCATGATTTGGATTTGGATTTCCACAATTCTATTGTGCCTTAGTGGCTGTTTATCTTTAATTAGAAAAAAATATGAAAACTAAAATTTTTCCAATATTTTTAATTTTTACATTCTCAATAATTTTCTTTGTTTTTTACAAAGGTTTACAAAATACAAATGTTTATACACCAACAATAAAATCAGAAATTAAAATTCCAAATTTTGACGCAAAAGAGTTTTTTTCAAAAGACAAAATAAATTCAGATCAGATATTTATAGGAAGTGATTATTATTTATTAAACATTTGGGCTTCTTGGTGTGTTCCTTGCAAAGAGGAACATAAGTATTTAATGGATTTAAGTAAAAAAGAGAATATCAAAATTATTGGTCAAAACTATAAAGATAATTTTGAAAATGCAAAAAATTTTTTGATAAATTTAGATAATCCATACGACTTAATTTTTTTAGATAATGATGGTACAATAGCAATTGAATGGGGTGCGTATGGGGTACCTGAAACCTTTTTAATTCAAAACAATAAAATAATAAAAAAAATAATTGGTCCATTGAATGAAAAATTACTTTTTGAGATAAAACAATTGACACAATGAATATTTTAAAATTTTTAGTTTCTGTGATTTTTTTGATTTATTGTTTTTCTTCTGATTTAAAAGCTAAAAACTTAGAAATTGAAATAACAAAAAATTTAAGATGTTTAATTTGTCAAGGACAATCAGTGTATGATTCAGATTCTGAATTTGCTAATAGTCTAAAAATTTTAGTAGAAAAAAAATTAAATGAAGGCTTAAACGAAAAACAAATTTATGTTTATCTTAAAGATAAATATGGAGATTGGATTCTGTATGATCCAGGATTCAGTAAAAACACCTATTTTCTTTGGTTATTACCTATATTGATGTTTATATTTGGTGGTGCAATAATACTCAGGAAAGTTATATTAAAAAAAAAAAAATTATGAATTATCTTAGAATTTGTTACTTGGTAATATTATCTGTTTTTATTTCTTCATCGATATTCGCTGAAGAAACTAAAGTTAGTAATGATAATACAAAGTTTAACATTTATTCAGGCATGTTTGACTTTAGTGATAATGGAAAAAGATCAACTCTAATTGGATTTCAACATCAAAATACAGATTTAAATAGAGATACTTTTTTCGGTAATCTTTCTCCCATAACAGGATTTATGTTTACTGCTGATAGTGCAGCTTATCTGTATACTGGTGTGCAGGCTCAATATTCATTAGGTGCATTAAATATTATACCGAGTTTTACCCCAGGACTTTATAACAAGGGAGATGGAAAAGATCTTGGGCATATATTAGAATTTAAAAGTGAAGTTCAGATTTCTTTAAATTTATTCCAAAATACCCAATTAGGCTTATCATATAATCATTTGTCCAATGCAAGTTTGGGAGATAAAAATCCTGGGGCAAATAGTTATATGTTTAATTTCCTTAAAACCTTTTAAAAAAACATTCTATGATAATGAGATTAAAAGATTGTCACAATTTTGGTGATTTTAGAAAACTTGCCAAGCTAAAGCTTCCATCTCCTATTTTTCACTATATTGACGGTGCAGCTGACGATGAGATTACCTATGCTAGGAATACTAGTGCTTTTGACGATGTAGATTTAGTTCCAAATGTTTTGAGAGGTGTTGAGAATGTAGATTTGTCCACAACAATTTTTGGTAAAAAGTTAGATTTACCATTTTATCTTTCACCAACAGCATTACAAAGACTTTTTCATTATGATGGTGAAAGAGCAGTTGGAAAAGCAGCTAAAAAATTTAATACAATGTTTGGTGTTTCTGCATTAGCAACTGTTAGCGTAGAGGAAATATCCTCGTTGATTGATACACCTAAAATGTTTCAGTTTTATTTTCACAAAGATAGAGGTTTAAATGACTCTTGTTTAGAGCGAGCTAAGGCTGCTAATTTTGATGTTATGGCTCTAACAGTTGATACCATTACAGGAGGAAATCGTGAAAGAGATTTAAGAACTGGTTTTACTTCTCCACCAAAATTGACACTATCAAGCTTATTTAGTTTTGCGACTAAACCAATGTGGGGAATTAATTATTTAACTAAAGGTAAATTTGAATTACCTCACCTTCAAGATTTTGTAAAAGAAGGCACAAGCACAAACTCTTCCATAGGCAATTATTTTTCAACAATGTTAGATCAATCTATGAATTGGAAAGATGCTGAAAAACTTTGTTCTCAATGGGGAGGTCATTTTGCACTTAAAGGAATAATGAGTGTAGAAGATGCTAAAAAAGCAGTTGATATTGGATGTACTGGTATAATGGTTTCAAATCATGGTGGCAGACAACTTGACGGATCGAGATCACCATTTGATCAGCTCGCAGAAATTGTTGATGCAGTTGGAGATAAACTTGATGTTATATGTGAAGGAGGAATTCATAGAGGAACACATATGCTTAAAGCATTATCTCTTGGTGCAAAAGCATGTTCTGGTGGAAGACTTTATCTTTATGCGCTTGCAGCAGCAGGCCAACCAGGCGTCGAAAGAGCTCTTGAGTTGTATAAATCTGAGTTAGTTAGAGATATGAAGCTCATGGGATGTACAAAAATTTCAGATCTTAATAGAAATAATCTTAGATTTAGAAAATAGTGAGTTTACAAAATTGTTATAATTTTGACGATTTTAGAAAACTTGCGAAAAAAAAATTACCTTCACCAATATTTCATTATATTGATGGTGGTGCAGATGATGAAATAACACTCAAAAGAAATACAAAATCTTTTGATGAATGCGATTTAGTTCCTAATATTTTAGCAAGCGTCGGAAAACCAGATTTATCAACAACTATTTTTGGAAAAAAAATTGATATGCCACTCTTTTTATCACCATGTGCCATGCAAAGACTTTATCATCATGACGGTGACAAAGCATCTGCTAGAGCAGCTGATAAGTTTGGAACATTTTATAGTATGTCTACGATGGCAAATAACACTATAGAAGAAATCTCAAATATTTCAGGTGGACCAAAGTTATTTCAGCTTTATGTTCATAAAGATCAATCAATCACTGATGATTTAATTGATCGTTGTAGAAGATCAGGATTTGATGGTATGTGTTTAACAGTAGATACTTTAGTAGCAGGTAATAGAGAAAGAGATCATAGAACAGGTTTTACAACCCCACCAAAGTTAACTTTACAAAGTTTAATGAGTTTTGCTCTTCATCCTAGTTGGGTATTTAATTATCTTACACATGGAAAATTTAAATTAGCAAATGTGGCTACAAAAACAGATAAGGGCACCAATATTGCAAAATCAGTTATAGAGTACATTAATGAACAATACGATCCAGCAATGAACTGGAAGGACGCAGAATATTGTGTGAAGAAATGGAATGGACCCTTTGCACTTAAAGGTGTTATGTCCGTTGAAGATGCGAAAAGAGCAATAGATATTGGTTGTACAGCAATCATGATTTCAAATCATGGTGGCAGACAACTTGATGGATCAAGATCGCCATTCGATCAAGTCAAAGCAATCTCAGATGCAGTTGGAGATAAATTAGAAATCATATTAGACGGGGGAGTGAGAAGAGGAACTCACGTATTAAAAGCAATCGCTGCAGGTGCAAAAGCCTGTAGTTTTGGTAAAATGTTCTTGTTCTCTTTAGCCGCAGGGGGACAACAAGGTGTTGAGCATTTACTTAAAAATATGCATGAGGAAATCAATAGAAATATGGTTTTAATGGGATGTAAGAACCTAAAAGAGTTGAATAGTTCAAAATTAATTTATAGAACTTCTAATAAAATATAAATGTTATGGAACTAGCAAAGAGTTTAGATAGATTAGGAACAGAGTCTGCTTTTTCGGTATTAGCAGAGGCAAAGAAATTAGAGGCCCAAGGTAAGCCGATGATCCATTTAGGTCTAGGACAACCAGATTTTAAAACACCTAAACATGTTGTTGAAGCGGCAAAAAAAGCTTTGGATGATGGTCATCATGGATACGTGATGTCAAATGGAATACCTGAGTGTCGACAAGCTGTAACAAGATGGATTAAGAAACGTTATAAAGCTGAGATAGATCCTGAAAGAATTTTAATCATGCCAGGTGGTAAACCTACAATGAGTTACGCGATACAATGCTACGGAGAACCGGGAGTAGAAATAATCCATCCTACACCTGCATTCCCAATATATGAGTCTATGATTAATTATACAGGTTCAACGCCTGTGCCTTATGATTTAACTGAAGATAAAGATCTTAAATTTGATCCGGATAAAATCTTATCTCTTATAACTAAAAAAACTAGATTACTGATTTTAATAAATCCAAATAATCCAACAGGAAGTTTTGTTGAAAAACCTGTAATTGACTATTTTGCAAAGGAGTTAGAAAAACATCCTCATGTTACTATTTTAAGTGATGAAATTTATAGTAGACAAATTTTTGACTATAAAGAAATGCCTTCTTTTTTCCATTATCCAAATTTAAAAGATAGGTTAATTGTATTAGAGGGTTGGAGCAAAGCTTATTCGATGACGGGATGGAGATTAGGTTGGAGTTATTGGCCTAAAGAACTTATTGAGCACGTGAACAAATTATTGATTAATAGCGTATCCTGTGTAAATGCTGCCGCACAATATGCCGGTATTGCTGCATTAGATGGCCCCGATGACTCCATCAAAGATATGTTAGATAAGTTTACTTTGAGAAGAAATTTAATTCATCAAGGATTAAATGATCTACCAGGAGTGGAGTGTAGTTTACCTGGAGGAGCCTTTTATGCATTCCCAAAAGTTATTGGTACTGGAATGAATGGATCTGAATTCTGTAAAAAAGCAATGCATGAGGCTGGAGTAGCAATAGTACCAGGAACAGCCTTTGGTAAAACTTGTAATGATTACGTAAGATTTAGTTTTGCAGCATCAAGAGATAACATTTTACAGGCCTTAGAAAACATAAAGAAAATGCTTACTAAATAAGCTGTATTTTTGATAAAATATTTACTAATATTATTTTAATGAACGAGCAAGTCCAAGCAGAGTTTAAAAAAATTTTTAATGGAAGATTTTCTACCTCTGAGTCAACAAGAGCAAATTATGCCAGAGGTGAGGATACTTATGATCCCGTTTTGTCTAAAGCTGTAGTTTTTCCTGAAACAAATGAAGAGGTTTCTAAAGTGCTGCGTTTATGTAATGAGCACAAAATTCCTGTTGTACCTTTTGGAACAGGAACATCTTTAGAAGGCAATGTTGTCGGTAATGAAAAAGGCATAACTATATGTCTTGAAAAAATGAATAAAATTTTAAGTGTGAATGTTGAGGACTTTGATTGTCGAGTTCAGGCATGTGTAACTAAAGAGCAATTAAATGATTATTTGAGAGAAGACGGAGTTTTTTTCCCGATTGATCCAGGTGCTAATGCAGCGATTGGAGGAATGGCTTCAACATCAGCTTCAGGGACAATGGCTGTAAAATATGGAACAATGAAAACTGTAATCAGTGGACTCACAGTTGTTCTGCCTAATGGAGATATTGTAAATACTGGTAGCAGAACCAAAAAAACATCAGCAGGTTATAATTTAACCAATTTATTTATAGGTTCAGAGGGAACGTTAGGAGTAATTACAGAAGTTCAATTGAGATTATCGCCAATACCAGAAAGCATTATGTCTGCAGTTTGTCATTTCCCAACTTTAGAAAATGCAGTTCAAACTGCCCAACAAGTTATTCAATATGGAGTTCCGATCGCTAGAATTGAGATGCTAAACAAAGACCAAATGGGTATTAGTATTAATTACTCTAAATTGAAAGATATTGAAGCAGTGCCAACTTTATTTTTTGAGTTTCATGGATCTGAGGCATCTAATAATGAAAATATTAAAATTGTTGAGGAAATATCGAAAGATAATAATGGAAGTTCTTTTAAATGGGCAAAAGATCTAGAAGAGAGAAATAAGCTTTGGAAAGCGCGATGGGATGTTTATTATTCTGTTAAAGCATTGATAAATAATGGAAGAGTTTATTCGACTGACGTGTGTTTACCAATTTCAAATATAACAGAATGTGTAAATTACGCAGAAGAGCAAGCAAAAAAATTTGGATTAAGAGCTCCGATGGTAGGTCATTTAGGCGATGGAAACTTTCATGTGCTTTTGCCTTTTGACCCTGAAAACAAAGAGACATATAAAAAAATAAGAGAATTTAACGACTTATTAATTAACAAAGCGCTTGAATTGAAAGGTACAATCACTGGAGAACATGGAGTTGGGTTACATAAAAAAGAATATCTTTTAAAAGAACATGCTGACAACATTCCATTAATGAAATTGATTAAGAGGAGCATTGATCAAAATAATATAATGAATCCTGGTAAGATATTCGATCTAAATTAGTTAATTCAATATTTTAATGAAAAAAATTCTTATCACTAGAAAATTGATTAAGGAGAGTGAGGACAAAGCCACTAAAACTTTTGATCCAATGTTCAATAATAATGATGAGCTATACTCTCAGTCAAAAGTAATAGAAATGAGTAAAGGATGTGATGGAATTTTATCTTCTCTCACAGATAAAATGGATAAAGAAACAATCAACAAATTGCCAGACACGATAAAAATTATTTCAAATTTTGCTGTTGGATTTGGAAATATTGATTTAGATGCCGCAAAAAAAAGAGGTATTGCAGTGACGAATACTCCTGAGGTTTTATCTGATGCGACAGCTGAAATTGGGATACTTTTAATTTTAGGCGCATGCAGAAGAGCCTCTGAGGGAATAGTATCTGCTCAAGAAGGTGGATGGAAGTGGTCAGCAGACTATTTAATAGGTAAGCAATTGACAGGCTCCAGACTTGGTATTCTAGGCATGGGAAGAATAGGACAAAAAATTGCAAAGATTGCAAAGTCGTTAGGCATGATAATTCATTATCACAATAGATCAAAGTTAAGTGATGAAAAAGAACAGGGAGCGATTTATCATGATAATATTAAAAGTCTTTTTTCAGTTTCTGATGTCCTATCAATTTGTTGTCCTGCTACTAAAGAAACAGAAAACATGATTAACAAAGAAACCGTTGAATATTTTCCTAAAGGAGCAGTAATTACTAATGTTGCTAGAGGAGATATAGTCGATGATGAAGCCTTGATTGATGCATTAAATCGAAGAAAAATATATGCAGCTGGATTAGATGTTTATAAAAATGAGCCAAACTTAAATCCTGGTTATAATAAAATTAAGTCAGCATTTATTCTTCCACACCTAGGAAGCGCAACAAAGGATACAAGAATTGCAATGGCAAACTTAGCAATCGATAATATTGATGAGTTTTTTAAAACTGGAAATTGTAAAAATAAAGTAAATTAATTCTACTCTGGATTGAATCTAATTCAACTATTGCGACATCTACGCCTTTTTTTAGAAAGACTCTAATCTGATTCTATGTTTTAATTAATCAAGTTAATTAACTTTAATAGGAGTAATAATGACTAAAGAAAATAAATCATTGAAGGTGAAAACATCTTCAAGACGTAAGTTCTTTAAAACTGCTGCTAAGACTGGTGCTATAGCTGCAGCCGCTGTTGCAATGCCATATGTGAAGGCAAATGCAGCAACAACTTTAAAGATGCAAGCTGCATGGCCAAGTGGAGCTAACATCTTTTTCGAAATGGCTGGAGACTATTGTAACATGGTTAAAGAAATGTCTGGAGGATCTCTTCAGATTGATCTTCAACCGGTTGGAGCAGTTGTAAAGACTTCAGAAATCGGACAAGCGGTAAGTTCCGGTGTAGTAGATATGGGTCACTGGGTGACTGCATATTGGTATGGTAAAAACCCTGCTGCATCATTATTTGGAACTGGTCCTTCATATGGAATGTCATCTCAAGAAGTTATGGGATGGATGGAATATGGTGGAGGAAGAAAATTATATGACGAAACACTTGCAAAAGTTGGTTTCGATTATGTTGGTTTTTTCCATATGCCTATGCCAGCTCAGCCTTTTGGTTGGTTCAAAAAGAACGTAACTAAAGTGTCTGATGTTAAAGGTATGAAGTACAGAACTGTTGGTTTAGCGACTAACGTTTTAACTGCAATGGGAATGGTAGTTAGACAATTACCAGGTGGTGAAATTCAACCAGCGATGAAAACTGGTTTGATTGAAGCTGCTGAGTTTAACAACCCTACTTCAGACTCTCAGTTTGGTATGCAAGATGTTTCTAAGCACTATCACTTAGGAAGCTTCCACCAATCTCAAGAGATGTTTGAGATACCAGTTAACAAAAAAACATATAATAGTCTATCACCTGCACACCAAGCAATATTGAAAAATGCTGCTTATGCTGCAAATAGTGATAACTACTTTAAAGCTTTAGTAAGATACTCAGCTGACTTAGCTAAGTTAATGAATGAGCATAAAGTAAATGTTTACCAAACTTCTGATGAAATCTTAGCTCAACAATTAAAAGGTTGGGATAAGGTAATCGGTGATTTCAATAAGAAAGATCCTTTCTTTAAGAAAATCGTAGATTCTCAGAAAGCGTATGCGAAGAGAGTAATGAAATACTTGCTGATGAATCAGCCGAATTACAAACTTGCGTATGAAAATGAGTTTGGTCCAATAGCAAAAGTTAAGTTATAATTAACTTTTCATAAATTTTAATGAGGGGGCCTCGGCCCCCTTTTTATTTGATTAATTCAAAACAATTCAATAAGAGTCTATATCTATGATGAGATCTTATATAAAATTTGCCGACCGATTAAGCGTCTCAATGGGTAAAGCATTTTCCTGGTGTATTGTAATTTTAATGGGTGGAACGTGCTATGAAGTTTTTATGGCATATGCTTTAAATGCACCAACTTTATGGAATTTCGATTTTAGCCTCCAAATGTATGGTGCAATTTTTATGATGGCTGGTGCATATACTTTGTGTACCGAGGCACATGTAAGAGGAGACGTCATTTACAGATTATTTTCTCAAAGAGTACAAGCTTGGATAGATATAGTTTTATATTTTATTTTCTTTTTCCCTGGTGTAATTGCATTAGCCTTTTATGGTTACGAGTATGCTGCGCTAGCTTGGAAAATAAAAGAAACAAGTTGGAATAGTCCAGCTCAAATTCAAATTTATATGGCGAAATCTTTAATACCTTTATCTGGAAGTCTGTTAACCCTTCAGGGAATAGGTGAAGTGTTCAGATGTATTATATGTATTAAAACTGGTAGTTGGCCAGAAAGAGGAACAGAGCGTGATGCCGAAGAAACTGAAAAAGTATTAATGAGAACTTCACAAGAAGGAAATAAAGAAGATGTTATTTAGTCTGACAAATCCTGAAGTAGCAATTATGATGATGGGTATATTTTTATTTGCCGTACTGTTAGGTTTTCCGATTGCCTTTACTTTAATGGCGATGGGACTAGGTTTTGGATATTATGCTTACTTTGATCCAACTAAGATGGAACATCTTTTTGATAATAGGATATTCCAACTTTTTGTTCAAAACACCTACACTGTTATGGATAATAATGTCCTTACTGCTGTCCCGCTCTTTTTATTCATGGGATATTTAGTTGAAAGAGCAGGTATTGTAGCAAAACTATTTTTTGCAATTAGATTAGCATCTCATAAGCTTCCTGCATCAATGGCAGTTGCAGCACTGATTACTTGTGCCCTATTTTCAACAGCAACAGGTATTATAGGTGCAGTTGTTACTTTAATGGGATTACTAGCATGGCCTGCTATGATAAAAGCTGGTTATGATAAAAAATTTGCATCTGGAATAATTTGTTCAGGTGGATGTTTAGGAATTTTAATTCCACCTAGTATTATGTTGATCGTTTACTCTGTAATTGCTCAACTATCACCACTAAGGTTATTTGCAGCTGCTATTTTTCCAGGATTGATGTTAGCAGGACTTTACATTGCATACGCAGTGTTCAGAGCTTGGTTAAATCCTTCGATAGCGCCAAAACCTGCAGCTGAGGAAATACCTCCTACAGCAGTAATTCTTAAAGAGGTTCTTGTCTCCTTCTTACCTTTATTTTCATTGATAATTTTAGTTCTAGGTACAATTTTAGCTGGAATAGCAACACCTGCTGAAGCTGCAGCCGTTGGTGCATTTGGATCGTTGGTGCTTTCATATTTTTATAAAACCCTTAAGTGGAAAAATTTTAAAGAGTCTGTCTTTTTGACAGCTAAAACAACTGCAATGATCATGTGGCTTTTCATAGGATCGTGGACATTTGCATCTGTATTTTCTTATCTTGGAGGCCACGAGGTTTTCGAACATTTCTTTAAATCTCTAAATTTACAGCCTTGGCAATTTTTAGTAATTACACAATTGATTATATTTTTATTAGGTTGGCCGTTGGAGTGGACGGAAATATTAATTATTTTTGTACCAATATTTTTACCATTAGTCGAATTTTTTGGAGTAAATCCATATTTCTTTGCAATGTTGATTGCTCTAAATTTACAAACATCATTTTTGACACCCCCCATGGCAATGTCTGCTTACTATCTAAAGGGAGTTCAATCAAAGAATGTTGAATTGATGCAGATTTTTGGGGGAATAATGCCATTTTTAGGTATTGTGATTTTAGCTATGGTTCTAATGTATTTATTTCCAGGTATAGCACTTTGGTTACCAGAGACATTATTTGCAAACTAATTTTAAATGACAGATATATTTTCTTTAAGCCTTGAGGAACTTGCTACAAAGATTAAAGATGCCCAACTCACCTCTGTTGATGTTTGTGAAAAGTATATCGAAAGAATCAATAAATTTGACAAAGATATAAAGGCTTGGGCCCATTTTGACAAAAAAGTTTTATTAGAAAAAGCTGCAGAGGCCGACGATCATAGAAGATCTGGTAAACCAATTGGTCCACTTCATGGAGTGCCTATCGCGGTTAAAGACATTATTGGGACTGTTGATATGCCAACCGAATGTGGAACAGTTATTAGAAAAGGTAAATCATATTCACAAAATGCTGAAATAATTGATCTGATTCATTCATCCGGAGCGATTGTAATGGGTAAAACAGCAACCTCAGAACTTGCTTATTTAGGACCTCCTGCAACCACAAATCCACATGATAAAACAAGAACACCAGGTGGTTCTTCAAGCGGATCTGCTGCTTCTGTAGCTTCTTATATGGCACCTGCATCAATTGGATCACAAACTGGAGGATCCATTATTAGACCAGCATCCTATTGTGGCGTTGTGGGTTATAAACCTAGTTATGGTTTGATATCTAGAAATGGGGTTTTAAGAACTTCTTACAGTTTAGATCATATAGGAATTTTTGGCCGAAAAGTTGAGGATGTGGCTATGTTGGCAAAAGTATTGATAAAAAAAGATAAATTTGATCCAGCAACTATACATTACTCAACAGACAATATTTTATCTGAAACAAAAAAAGGACCTTTATTTGATCCTAAATTTATTTTTTATAAAACTGAACATTGGAAATTAATAGATAAAAAGTCTAGAGAGTCATTTGAATATTTTATTAATTCATTCAAAAAAAATATCGAGATTTTTGATACACCTTCTTATTTTAAGGATATTCACAAGTATCACCAAATCATTCATGAGACTGATTTAGCCAATAATTTTTCAGTGTATTTTAAAAAATTTAAAAAGAAATTGTCTAAGTATATGCAAGATGCAATTATCAAAGGCAATAAACATTCCGCGAAAGAATACGCAGAAGCAATTGATTTTATGAAAAGAGGCTATGAGTCTTACGAGGAAGTTTTTGAGGATTATCACGGAGTTTTGTCACCAGCTAGCCCAGGTGTTGCACCAAAGGGTTTAAAAAGTACAGGAACAGCAGAATTTAATAAAGTTTGGTCTTATCTTGGTACACCATGTATTTCGTTACCTTTACTTGAAGGAGAAAATAATTTACCATTAGGGGTTCAATTAATTGGCAATAAATATGATGATCATAGATTTCTAGGAGTTGCTAATTGGTTAGAAAAAGAATGTCAGGAATAAAATGAATAAAATTACTACAATCATAGGATTATCTTTTGCAGTTTTCTTTTTAATTGGTTTAGCTACAACTTTGACAAGATCAATGATGATAGGCTTCTTGGATGTTATTCCAGTTTATCTTTTAATGGGTGCAGCTATCATCATGATGATATACGAAGCCTTTTTTGATAAAGATTAATATCAATTAAATTGAAAAATATTAAAACAGATATATTTCCATTATCATTACTATTTATACAACCAATCTTTATGGCTAGTAACTTAGTTGTTGCTAGAGGCGGTGTTGAATTTGTTCCGCCTATTTCACTTGCATTTTGGCGTTGGACAGTAGTTTTTTTGATTTTATTACCATTCACTTATGTAACTTTAAAAAATAATTTTCACATAATTAAAAAGGAATATAAAAAATTATTTTTTTTAGGGTCAATGGGATGTGGTGTATGTGGCGCTTTCCCTTTTTTAGCTGGTGAGACAACAACTGTAACTAATATGGGGATAATTTACACATCCTCTCCAGTTTTTATTATTTTGATTTCATATTTCTTTTTTCAAGAAAAAATAAATTTGACAAAGGTAATTGGTTTAATTGCTTGTTTGATTGGTGTTTTTGTCATTATTATTAAAGGCGATATTGATTTATTAATTAATCTTAGATTTACAATTGGTGATTTATGGATGTTAGCTGCTGCAGTTGGTTGGGCTTTATATTCTATTTATTTATTTTATTGGAAATCAAAATTAAAAATTTTCGATAGATTTGCCATGATTTCCTTTTTTGGTGCTTTAAGTTTGTTACCCTTTTATGTTGGCGAGGAATTATTTTATAAAGAGACTATTTTTGTAACAGAATTTTATTTATGGGTGATTTTTGCTGCTATATCGCCAGGGATAATTGCTTTTACACTTTATACTATAGCTCAAAAAAAATTAGGTGCATCTTTAACTGGCTTTACGCTTTATGTTTTTACAGTTTACGGTGCAATTTATGGATACTTTTTATTTGACGAAAAATTTGAAAATTACCATATTATTGGGACTATTCTGGTATTTTTTGGCGTATATTTAGCAAAGAAAAATAATGTTAAAAAGGTTTAGGAATAGTTTGTTATTATTTTTACAACTAACAATTTTAGTTTACCTATTTCTCTTAGTATTTCTTTATTTTTATCAAAGGAACTTAATGTATCATCCTGATGAAAATAATTATTTTGATGACAAACTCTCAGTTTATATTGAAAAAGTAAAAGTCCCAACCCAAGATGGATTAGATTTATTGGGTTGGTATCATGAAAAAGATATAAAGAAAAATAAAACAATTCTATTTTTCCATGGAAATGCTGGATCTTTAGAAAATAGAATTCATAAATTAAATCATTTTAGAGACATGAGTGTTAATTTTTTAATAATTGCTTGGAGAGGTTTTAGTGGTAACGAGGGTAAACCATCAGAGTCTGGATTATATGAGGACGGTGAAAGTGCAATTAAATGGTTGGTCAAAAAAGGTGTAGATGAAAAAAATATAGTAATTTATGGAGAATCATTAGGAACAGGAGTTGCAACACATTTATCCCAGAACAAAGAGTTTGCAGGTGTTATTTTAGAAACTCCATTCACATCAATGATTGATGCAGCTAAAAAATTTTATCCATATATACCCGTTGGTCTTTTACTCAAAGATAAATTTGAAAATAAAAATAAAATTAAAAATATTAAATCTCCAATTTTGATAATGCATGGTGAAAAAGATCAAATTGTTCCTTTTGAGATGGGTAAAAAGATGTTTGAGATAGCTAATGAACCCAAATATTCGTATTTTACCAAATATGACAATCATATGATGGAGTATGACGAGAGTCTTGTAAAAGCACTAAACTCTTTTTTGATTAATTTAAATTAAGCCATATTCTAAACAAATATTTTTCAAGATTTAAGATTAAGTTTAAAAAGTGAAAAATGTTTTTATTATTATAATTTTATTCATAACTTTAAAAAGCTTTGCTTTTTCGAAAGATAATTCATTTTATCCTGACGATTTATTTCACATAGATCATATGGACTCTCACAACAAAAAATTTGCGCTATATTTTAAGGGGCGAGAGAAATCGATTTTAGCTAGAGGTGAAGAAAGTAATTATATAAATGATTATCCAAAAGATCTTTATATCTATAATTATTCAACAAAGTCTTCTTCACCATTGATCTCTTATGATTGGTTTCCCTCTCAAGCCAAGTTTCATTTAGAGGAATATGACTTTCCTGTATTTCCAGACGACTTTGCTTATTATCTTTTAAAAGATGATAAAACACTGGTGATGATTAGTGCAGTTAAAAGTTTAAACGCAAACTTTAAGTATGATATTTTTAATAAGAAACTTGAACTTTACCCCACTACAGGAAAATTTGATTTTATTATTTCGTCTTTTTCTAAGGATTGTGGGCATTATGAATTTAAAGATAATTATAAGTGTAGTATTTATAAACCTTTAATCTCGAGTAATTTAATCAATTAACCTGCGTAAAAGCCTCAGCAAATTTTTCTGCATTAAATAATTGTAAGTCGTCTTCTTTTTCGCCCAAGCCTAAAGCAATAATAGGTAATTGATATTTTTTTGCTATCGCCAGTAGAATACCGCCTTTGGCAGTTCCATCTAACTTGGTCATGATTAAACCAGTTAATGGAATAATTTTGTTAAATTCTTCTACTTGATTAATTACATTCTGTCCCGATGTTGCGTCTAAAACTAAAATAATGTTGTGAGGGGCATCCTGGTCAATTTTTTTTGTTACATTGGCTATCTTTTTATATTCCTCCATTAAATTTTTTTTATTTTGTAGTCTTCCAGCAGTATCGATTAATACTTGGTGAAAATTATTTTTGATTGCTTCTTCAACAGCTTTATATGCGACTGACGCTGGATCAGAACCTTGAGATGATTTAGTTATTTTAACGTCAATTTTATTTGCCCAGTTTTCTAATTGTTCAATTGCTGCTGCTCGAAAAGTATCAGAAGCGGCAAACATAACTTTGTTTCCATTAGTTTTTAAAATTTTACCTATTTTACCAATAGTTGTTGTTTTGCCAACACCATTCACACCTGAGATTAATGTTGCATTGAGTTTATCTTTTTTTTCGAAAAAAGAATTATTCTCTAAAGGTTTCATTAGATTAATAATATATTCTTTTAAAATAAGATTTATCTCGGTTGATAAATCTTTATTTGGATCGATTTTTTTACTTGAAATGATTTCCTTGATCTCAGACGCAGCCTCGACACCTACATCTGACTCAATTAAAAATTCTTCAATTTTATTTAAATTTTTATCGTCAATCTCTTTTTTTATAATTATTTCTTTTAGTCCAGATGTCAGTGCAGATGCACTTTTTTTAAAGCCTATCTTAAATTTATCAAAAATTCCCATTATAGTTTGAACTCAATTTCTTTTATTTCTGAAACGGGTCCTTTCATGTGGATTGAATTTTTATCATCTATAAGAATTGATAATTTACCTGTTTGAAATTCTATGTCTGTTTTATTTTCAGTAAGATCATTTAATTTACCAGCAAATGCTGTTGCACATGCAGCTGTTCCACATGCTTTGGTCAGCCCCGCTCCTCTCTCCCATACCTTCACTCTAATTAAATTTTTATTAATTATTGTAGCAATTGTAACATTACATTTTTCTGGAAAAATTTTATGATTTTCAATTTCGGGTCCAATTTTTTCAATATTAAAATTTTCAATTTCGTTTACAAAAAAAACAATATGTGGATTTCCAACATTAACTGCCGTCCCACCTGAATGTTCTTTGTTATTTGAATCAATAATCTTAATATTTAAATTTTTCGTATCTAGTTTTTCTGATAAAGGAATTTCGTTCCATTGTAACTTAGCTTTACCAATTTCAGTCGTAACAATGTTTTTATCTAATATTTTTGACTCTAAATTTCCATTTGAAGTTGATAAAATGATATTTTCAGATTTTGTCTCCTCGGAGATTAATTTTGCAACACATCTAGTACCATTTCCGCACGCACCAGACTCTCCTCCATCAGAATTAAAAAATTTTAAATTTGCATCACTTGATTTGCTAGATTCAATAAATATTAATTGATCACAGCCAATAAAATTTCTATCACAAATTTTTATGATTTGATCTTTAGTCAAATTGGTAATCTTTTGTCTATTATCAATTATTACAAAATCATTACCTAATCCATCCATTTTAAAAGCCCTTATATCCATATATAGTTATTTAACTTATTTATTGACTTTTTGAACCTCTATTATAGTTTGTGGCAGTTTCCGCAAAAACGTTAAATTTGCGGTGTCTTTGGAAACAAAGAGATCGACACTAGTCAGCGAGGGTTCGCCCACTAGTGCGATTACTGCTGTGTGAAATAAATATGTTTGAAAATTTAACAAATAAATTTGAGGAAGTTTTTTCCTCTTTGAAAAAAGCCCCTTCGCTTGATGAGAGCCAAGTTGATGAAGGCCTCAGAGCTATTAGACAAGCCTTACTAGAGGCTGATGTATCACTTGAGGTCGCAAAAGATTTTATTGAAAAAGTTAAACCTAAAGCTTTAGGTCAAGAAATTATCAGATCTACATCTCCTGGTGATATGGTTGTAAAAATCGTTTATGACGAATTAGTTAATTTATTAGGTGAAAAAAACATTGATGTAAATTTAAACGCCGTTCCGCCCGTGCCAATGATGTTAGTTGGTCTACAAGGTTCAGGTAAAACTACCACTACTGCTAAACTTGCAAGATATCTAGAAAATACAAAGAAAAAGAAGGTAATGATGGTCAGCTTAGATATTTATAGACCAGCTGCACAAGAACAGTTGAAATCTTTAGGTGAGCAAAATGATATCTTAACTTTACCGATTATAGAAGGTCAACAACCAGCAGATATTTGTCAGAGAGCAATAAGTGCTGCAAATTTAAATGGTGCCGACATTATCTTGTTTGATACAGCTGGCAGAACACAAATAGATCTTCAAATGATGAGTGAAATAAAACAGATTGAAAATATAATCAATCCTGCCGAAACTTTTTTAGTTGCAGATTCTTTAACTGGTCAAGTAGCAGCATCAGTTGCAAAAGAATTTAAAAATACTGTAGGTTTATCAGGAATTATTTTAACAAGAGCTGATGGTGATGCCAGAGGTGGGGCCGCGGTAAGTATGAAATTTGTATCAGAGGTTCCAATTAAGTTTTTAGGGGTAGGAGAAAAAATTGAAAATTTTGAGGTGTTCCATCCCGATAGGATTGCAAACCGAATTCTTGGAATGGGAGATATTGTATCTCTAGTTGAAAAAGCAGCACAAGATTTAGGTGAAGAAAATATTAAAAAGACAGAAGAGAATTTAAAAAAGGGACAATTTTCAATGCAAGATTATTTAACTCAACTAAGACAGATGAAAAAAATGGGTGGAATAGAGGGAATCATGTCTTTTATGCCAGGTATTTCTAAAGTTAAATCACAAATGGATGCTGCGGGTATTGACGAGAGTGTTATCACTAAGAACGAGGCTATAATTTTATCGATGACAAAAAAAGAAAGAGAGAACCCAAAAATAATTGATGGTTCTAGAAAAAAAAGAATTGCTAATGGTTCTGGAACTGATCCAGCCACTATCAATAAATTGTTAAAACAATTTAAAATGATGTCTGAAATGATGAGAAAGATGTCTAAAGGAAATCTGAAAGGTATGTCTGACAAAGGAATACCACCAGAATTATTTAATCAATTAAAATAAAAAAGGAGAGTAAATGTTAAAACTTAGATTATCAAGAGGTGGAACAAAGAAAAGACCAGTTTACAAAGTTGTTGTAGCTGATAGTCGTTTTGCAAGAGATGGACGTTTCATAGAAAAAGTTGGTTTTTTTAATCCTCTATTACCTAAAGAAAAAAAAGAAAGAATAGGATTAGAGGCTGAAAGAATTAAATATTGGTTAGGCCAAGGTGCACAACCGACTACAAGAGTAGCAAGAATCTTGGGTGAAAATGAGTTAATGCCAATGCCTGCTAATGGTAATAATCCTCAAAAAGCTATTCCAAAAAAAGATAGAAAAAAAGAAGGGTCTGATGACGCTAAGAAGGAAGAGGCAGCAAAAGCAGACGCAGCACCGACAGATGGAGCAAAAAAAGAAGAAGCTCCAAAAGCAGAAGCTAAAAAGGAAGAAGCTCCAAAAGCAGAAGCTCCAAAAGAGGAAAAAAAGTAATTTAAGGTTTACTTATGTTAAAGACACAAGTGCTAACACTTTATCCAGAAATTTTCCCTGGTCCGTTAAACAAAGGATTATATGGAAAGGCCATGGCTAAAAAGATATGGAGTCTTAATGTAGTAAACATAAGAGATGCAGCAACAGATAAACACAAAACTGTTGATGATACTCCATATGGTGGTGGATCAGGTATGCTGTTAAAACCAGACATACTAGCAAAATCAATTGATAAAAATATCCAGAAGGGGGAAAGAATTTTTTATCTTTCGCCAAAAGGTAAAAAATTTGATCAAAGACTTGCTCAACATTTATCAAAAGAAAAATCATTCAGTTTAATTTGTGGACATTTCGAAGGTGTTGATGAAAGAGTATTATCCACAAGAAATATTGAGGAAATAAGTATAGGAGATTATGTGCTTTCTGGAGGGGAAACAGCTGCTCTTGTAGTTCTTGATAGTGTGTTAAGACTTTTGCCTGGAGTTTTAGGTAATGATAAATCATCTTCGGAGGAAACTTTTGAAAATGGTCTTTTAGAGTATCCTCAATATACAAAACCTCAAATTTGGGAGGAAAAATCAGTACCAGATGTCTTATTATCAGGGGATCATAGCAAAATTAAAGACTGGCGTTTATCTCAATCTGAGGCTATAACACGCGTCCGAAGACCAGATTTGTGGCAAAAATATAAGAAGGATTAACTTGATAAATATTGAAATGAAAACGATTGAAGAAATAAATCAATATAATGTAAAAAAAATTCTTTCGGAAAAAAAGATTCCAGAATTCTTTCCAGGTGATGTTGTAAAAGTTGGTGTAAGAATTACAGAGGGAAAAAAAGAGAGAATTCAGTATTTTGAAGGAGTATGTATTGCGAAAAAAAGCAGAGATTTAAATTCTTCTTTTACAGTTAGAAAGATTTCTTTTGGTGAAGGTGTTGAGAGAACATTCCCACTATTTGGTACAGTAATCGACTCAATTAAAGTTATTCGTTCAGGAAAAGTTAGAAGAGCTAAACTATATTACTTAAGAGATAGAACTGGTAAATCAGCTAGAATTGCCGAAAAAATAAGAAAGAAGATTGGTATTGATATAGATGTAAAACCAGAAACAGTAACTGAAGAAAATTTAGCTCCTGTTTCAACAGAACCATCTGATAATAAAGAAGATGTAACTAAGGCAGAGGCTAAGAAAGAAGAAACTCTTAACGAAGAGCCAAAAAAAGAAGAAACAGCCAAAGTTAAAACAAAACCTAAAACTGAAGAAAAACTTGAAACTTCTCCAGAAAAAAAATAATTTTTTTTTCAATGCCTAATACTCTTTACGACAAAATTTGGAAAGAACACTTAGTTGATCAGCAAGATGATGGAACAGCTTTATTATTTGTTGATAGGCATCTCGTTCATGAAGTGACCAGTCCACAAGCATTTGAAGGCTTACGAAATTCTAAAAGAAAAGTAAGACACCCAAAACTTACATTGGCCGTTGCAGATCACAACGTTCCAACCACTGATAGAACCAATGGTATTTCAGATAAAGAATCTAAAATTCAAGTTGATACATTAGAAAAGAATTGTAAGGAATTTGATATCCAACTCTTTGGAATGGAGGATAAGCGTCAAGGTATAGTTCATATAATTGGTCCTGAACAAGGATTTACACAACCTGGAACAGTTATAGTTTGTGGAGATAGTCATACAGCTACACATGGAGCGTTTGGTGCTTTAGCATTTGGTATAGGCACCTCAGAGGTTGAACACGTGCTAGCAACACAAACTTTAGTGCAAAAAAAAGCAAAAAATTTCAGAATAAATGTTAATGGAAAACTTCCGTTAGGTGTTACTTCAAAAGATGTAATTTTACAAATAATTGGAAAAATAGGAACAGCAGGTGGAACAGGATGTGTTATTGAGTATGCTGGTGATTTAATCAGATCATTGAGTGTTGAGCAAAGAATGACCATATGCAACATGACTATAGAGGGTGGAGCAAGAGCAGGTTTGATTGCACCAGACGAAAAAATTTTCAAGTATTTGGAGGGAAAACCTATGTCACCCAAAGGTGAAAAATGGGACAAAGCTTTAGCGTACTGGAGAAGTTTAAAATCTGATGATGGTGCAAATTTTGATAAAGAAATAAGTCTTCAAGCTAATGAAATTTCACCGATGATTACCTGGGGAACTTCACCTCAAGATGTCATTACTATTGAGGATAAAGTACCAAACCCAGACAATGAAAAGGATGAGGATAGAAAAAATTCTATTGAAAGAGCTCTAAAATATATGGGTTTAAAACCTGATATGGCTGCTAAAGATATTAAGATAGATAAGGTTTTTATAGGTAGTTGCACAAATGGAAGAATTGAGGATTTACGAGAAGCAGCAAAGATTTTAAAAGATAAAAAAATTGCCTCTCATGTTCATGCAATGGTTGTTCCAGGATCTGGTTTAGTGAAAGAACAAGCAGAACAAGAAGGTTTAAATAAAATATTTGAAGAGTCTGGTTTTGAATGGAGAGAACCAGGATGTTCTATGTGTTTAGCAATGAATGCTGATAAATTAAAACCAGAGCAAAGATGTGCATCAACATCAAACAGAAACTTTGAAGGAAGACAAGGTCGAGGTGGAAGAACACACCTTGTGAGCCCAGGAATGGCAGCAGCAGCAGCAATTTCTGGGAATTTGGATGATGTAAGAAAGTATCAAAATTAATGCAAAAATTTTCTACATTAAAAAGTATTCCAGCATATTTACCAATCGTAAATATTGATACTGATATGATCATCCCAAAGCAGTTTTTAAAAACAATTAAAAGAACTGGACTTGGAAAAAATTTGTTTTTTGAGATGAGGTATGATGATAATGGAAATAAAATAGGCGATTTTATATTAAATCAAGATCCATTTACAAATTCAAAAATATTGATAGCAGGAAAAAACTTTGGTTGTGGATCCTCAAGAGAACACGCTCCTTGGGCATTATTAGATTTTGGTATTACATGTGTAATTAGCTCCAGTTTTGCTGATATTTTTTATAGCAATTGTTTTAAAAATGGAATTTTACCAATTATTGTTGATGAGGAAAAAATAAAAGAATTATCTGAATATGCTAATAGAAAAGAGGAAATTTCAGTAGATCTTAAAGAAGAAAAAATAGTTTATGGTAATAATGAAATTAAATTCAAAATAGACTCCTTTAAAAAGAAATGTCTTCTCGAAGGTTTAGATGATATTGCGCTATCTTTAAATAAGTCTGATAAGATAAAAAGTTTTGAGCAAAAATTAAAAAGCTCTAAGCCATGGATTATAAGTGATTAAGGTAAAAAAGAGAAAGATACTATTACTTCCCGGAGATGGTATTGGTCCCGAAGTTATTGGTGAAGTAAAAAAAATTATCAGTTGGTTCAATGATAAAAAGTCTCTAGATTTTGAGATGGATGAAGATTTAGCGGGAGGATGCTCTTACGATAAGCATGGTACACCGATTACAGATGAGGTTTTTTATAAAGCATTAGAAAGTGCAGTTGTTATGTTAGGTGCTGTAGGAGGACCAAAGTGGGATAATGTTGAGTTTTCAAAAAAACCTGAGAGAGCACTTTTAAAACTAAGAAAAGAATTAAAACTATTTGCTAATTTGAGACCAGCAATATGTTTTAAACAATTAGTTGATGCCTCAACATTAAAACCTGAAATTGTTTCAGGTTTAGATATTATGATTGTAAGAGAGTTAACTGGAGGAATATATTTTGGTGAGCCTAGAGGAATTAAACCAATAGAAAATGGGGAAAGAAAAGGGATTAATACTCACACCTACACAAGCAATGAGATTATAAGAGTTGCTAGAGTTGCCTTTGATTTAGCAAAAAAAAGATCAAACAAAGTAACTTCTTGTGAAAAATCAAATGTTATGGAGGCAGGCCAACTTTGGAAAGAAGAGGTTCAGACATTACACGATAAAGAATTTAAAGACGTTGAACTAAGTCATATGCTTGCAGACAATTGTGCTATGCAGTTGTTGAGAAATCCAAAGCAATTTGATGTAATTGTAACAGATAATTTGTTTGGAGATATGTTATCTGACCAAGCCTCAATGTTGACTGGATCATTAGGTCTTTTACCTTCTGCATCTTTAGGTGCAAAAAATAAAGATGGAGAGATGAGGGCTATGTATGAACCTATTCATGGTTCGGCTCCAGATATAGCTGGTAAAAGTATTGCTAATCCAATAGCTACAATTTTAAGTTTTGCTATGGCTTTGAGATATTCATTAGATTTAGATAAAGAGGCAGAAGCTCTGGAAAAAGCTGTACAGGATGTATTAAATGATGGTTTAAGAACTAAAGACATTTTATCAAAAGGTACAAAAGAGGTGACTACATCACAAATGGGTGATGCGATCATTTCAAAATTGCAATAATTAATTAATTATTTTAAAATCAAATTATGCCAACTTATACTGCACCCGTTGAAGATATGATGTTTCTTTTTGAAAAACTAAGAAACAACAAAGAGTATAATGAATTGGAAAAATACAAAGAAGTTACCCCAGATTTAGTAAAAGACATTCTACAGGAAGCAGCAAAAATAAATCAAAATTTAATTTTACCATTAGCTAAAGTTGGAGATGAAAATCCTGCAATTTTAGAAAATGGAGTTGTTAGAACGCCTCCGGGTTACAAAGAGGCTTATAAAAAATATATTGAGGATGGTTGGACATCTTTATCATGTGATCCAAAATATGGGGGTCAAGGTATGCCAAAAACAGTGAGCGCATTTTTTGATGAAATGCTATCCTCTGCTAGCCTTTCTTTTAAACTCTATAGTGAACTTAGTATTGGTGCTTATAATTGTATTAATCATCATGCTAGCGATGAAATAAAAAATAAATATTTACCAAAAATTGTAGAAGGTAAGTGGAGTGGAACAATGTGCTTAACTGAGCCAGTATGTGGTACTGATTTAGGGCTACTAAAAACAAAGGCTAAAAAACAATCTGATGGTACATTCAAATTAACTGGACAGAAAATTTTTATTACCTCTGGTGATCACGATTTAACTGAAAATATTATTCACTTGGTTTTAGCAAGAGTGGATGACTCTCCGGCTGGCACTAAAGGTATCAGTCTGTTTTTAGTTCCAAAGTTTATTGTAAAAGAAGATGGGAATGTTGGTCCAAGAAATGGAATATCAACTGGTTCTATCGAAACAAAAATGGGAATTAAAGGATCAGCAACTTGTGTTCTTAATTTTGATGAAGCAACTGGCTACATGATTGGTGATAAGGAAAAAGGTTTGAGTGCAATGTTTACGATGATGAATCTTGAGAGGATCGTTGTTGGGATACAGGGTTTGGGTATATCAGAGATTGCTTATCAAAATTCACTTTCATACGCAAAAGAAAGAAAGCAAGGTAAGTCGAATAATTCAAAATCTAAAAATGGTGCTGATTTTATAATTGAGCATGCAGATATTAGAAGATCGTTGTTAAATATGAAATCTATTATTGAGGGCGAGAGAGCCTTATGTTTTTGGTTATCTCAACAAACTGAGGTAAGCCTATATCATCCAGATGAAAAAGCTAGGCGGGAGGCATCTGATTATGTCTCATTAATGACTCCAGTAGTAAAATCCTTGTTTACAGATTTAGCAATGGAAATCACTAGCGATGCAATGCAAATTTATGGTGGGTATGGTTATACTAAAGATCAAGGAATAGAACAGTTATATCGAGACAATAGAATTACACCAATTTACGAGGGTACGAATTCTGTACAAGCTGCTGATTTAGTTTTTAGAAAATTATCAAATAAGAACGGGGATGTAATTAATAAATTTTTAGATCAGGTTAAAAATGAATGTAATTCTAACAACGAAAAAATAAGACCATTCATCTCAGATTTTAATAATTATTTAGATATATTAAAAAAATTTAGTGATTGGATGATTGAGAAATCTAAAACAGATAAAGATGATGTAAGTGCTGCTGCTAATGATTATCTTAAAACTCTCGGATTTGTTTCGATTGCTTATGCATGGATAAAAGTACTAGAGGTAAGTTTTAAAGATTATAATGAAAATAAAAACTTTTATGATGACAAAATCGATACCGCTAGGTTTTATTTTGATAAAGTTCTACCAAGAGCTGAACAACATTACAAATCAGCAATTTCTGGAAGCTCCAATATTATGAATTTTAAATTCAATTAAATGAGTCATTACGATACTAATTTAGATAAGAATAGTGCAAATTATGTTCCTTTAACTCCTTTGACTTTTTTGAAGAGAGCAAAAGAGATTTATCCTGATTATGAAGCAATTATCTATGAAGATCGTAAATACACCTGGGCTGATGTTTACAAACGTACTATTAAATTTGCAAGCGCCCTTAATAAAATTGGAATAAATAAAGGAGATACTGTCTCATTTTTAGCTTTCAACACCCCTGAAATTTTTGAGGGACATTACTCTGTTCCCATGTCTGGTGCAGTATTAAATACAATTAACATAAGATTAGATGCTAAAACTATTGCTTATATTTTAGAACATAGTGATGCTAAAGTTCTTGTTGTTGATAGACAATTACACATAGAAGTTAAAAAAGCGTTAAGTACTTTAAAAAAGAAAATCACAATTATTGATATAGTTGATAAATTTGCAGACCAATCAAAGTGTGAAAAAATTGGTGATCTAGAATACGAAAGTTTTTTAAATACCGGTGATGAAAATTTTGATTGGAAAATGCCAGATGACGAGTGGCAAGCAATATCATTGAGCTATACATCTGGAACTACCGGAAACCCTAAAGGCGTTGTTTACCATCATCGGGGATCATATTTAATGTCCACAGGTAGTGCAGTTGCCTGGAACATGCCAAACAGACTTAATTTTTTAACTATCGTCCCAATGTTCCATTGTAATGGATGGGGTTATCCTTGGACAATACCCATGTTAAATGGAAGAACAATTTGTCTAAGAAATATAGATGTAAAAAAAATATTTGAATTAATAGATAAACATAATGTTACTCACTTTGGTGGAGCGCCTATTGTACTAAATATGATAACTGGTGCACCAGAGTCTGATAGAAAAAAATTAAAGCAAAAAGTATACGTCCTTACTGCAGGAGCTCCACCGCCAAGTATAATTTTCAAAAAAATGAAAGAACTTGGTTTTGAAGTTATGCATGTTTATGGATTAACTGAAACTTATGGACATGTAACTCAATGTGCGTGGAATGATGCTTGGAATGACTTCGATGAGGAAAAGCAGAACGAAATTAAAGCAAGACAAGGAGTTAGATATCCAAATACAGAAGGGATTGCTGTGATGGATCCAGAAACAATGACTGAAGTTCCAAAAGATGGAAAGACGATTGGTGAAATAATGATTAAAGGAAATGTAGTCATGAAGGGTTATTTTAAGGATAAGGATGCTACAAATAAAGCAATGGCTGGTGGTTGGTTTCATTCTGGTGACTTAGCTGTTATGCATCCAGATGGATATGTAAAAATCCAGGATAGGTCTAAAGATATAATAATTTCTGGAGGTGAAAACATATCCTCTATAGAAATAGAAAATACTCTTGCAAAACATCCCTCAGTATCTATTGCAGCCGTTGTAGCTAAACCAGATGAAAAATGGGGAGAGGTACCTTGTGCATTTATTGAGATGGTAAAGGATAAACCAACAACCGAGAAAGAATTAATTGGTTTTTGTAAAGAAACCCTCGCAGGTTTCAAAGTGCCAAAACAAGTTGTTTTTTGTGAACTACCTAAAACATCGACAGGAAAAATTCAAAAATTTGAATTGAGAAAAAAATTTTAGGTAATTGATTGATATTTGAAATAGAAAATAAAACTATTCATGCATCTGATGCAGGTCAAGGCATAGATCCAAAAAAACAAACAATAGTATTTCTTCATGGAAGTGGCCTTTCACACATAGTTTGGTCATTAACTGAACAATTTTTTTCGAATAAGAATTTCAATGTATTGTCTATCGATCTTCCTGGTCATGGAAATTCAGATGGACCATGTTTAGATACCATAGAAAAAATTGCTGATTGGCTAGAAAGTGTATTTAAAAAATTGCAATTAAAAAATTTGATTTTAGTTGGTCATTCTCAAGGATGTTTAGAAATACTTGAATATACTTTTAAATATAAAAGCAGGTTAAATAAAATAGTTTTAGTTGGCGGCTCAAATAAAATGCCAGTTCATCCTGATTTAATAGAACTTGCAAATAATGGTGACTCTGATGCTGTAAGATTAATGATGAAATGGGGTTATGAAGGTTCAAAAAAATTTATTGGTGGTAATCCAGTAGAAAAAATAATTCAGTCCCCAAGAGATATTAGTGAAATTTTAGCAGTTGATTTAAATGCGTGTAATAACTACTCAAATGGGTTAGAGGCAACAAAAGTTTTAGATCTTCCCACATTACTTATTTTCGGAGAGTTAGATAAAATGATCAATTTAGATTCAGGGAAAAAATTTTCAAATTTAGTAAAAAACTCATCTACTCATGTAATTAAAGGTTGTGGTCATATGATAATGATTGAAAAAGCATTTGAAATGAGAGAAAAGATTTTAGAATTTTTAATTAAATGAAAAGTTATCCGATAGCAAAATCAAGAAGAGTTAGAAGTACACCCTATACTTCTAGAATTGAGAAACAAGGTGTTACCGCTTATACTGTTTATAATCATATGCTTTTACCAGCAGCTTTCGGTTCCTTGGAGGAGTCTTGTGATCATTTAAAAAAGAATGTTCAAATTTGGGATGTAGCTGCAGAAAGACAGGTTGAAATTTCAGGCAAAGATGCTGCAAAACTTGTACAACTCATGACTTGTAGAGATTTATCGAAATCAAAAGTAGGAAGATGTTATTATTGTCCTTTAATCGATGAAAATGGAAATTTGGTAAATGATCCTGTTATTTTAAAATTATCTGAAGATAGATGGTGGATATCAATTGCTGACTCTGATGTAATTTTTTTTGCAAAAGGTCTTGCTTCAGGAAATAAATTTGATGTTAAAATTTTTGAACCAATCGTAGATATCTTAGCAGTTCAAGGTCCTAAATCTTTTGATTTAATGGAAAAAGTTTTTGGTGAAAAAATGAAAGAGTTAAAATTTTTTGGATTTGATTATTTCACTTTTAATGGGGCAAAACATTTAATAGCTAGATCTGGTTGGTCAAAACAAGGTGGTTTTGAAATTTATGTTGAAAACACCAACTCAGGTTTGAAGTTATACGATCATCTTTTTGAAATTGGTAAAGAATTCAATGTTAGACCTGGATGTCCAAATTTAATCGAAAGGATTGAGAGTGGTTTACTTTCTTATGGGAATGATTTTGATAACAATGACAATCCATTTCAATGTGGTTTTGATAAATATGTCGATTTAGAGACCGATATAAACTTTTTAGGTAAAGATAAACTTAAAAAAATTAAAGAAAAAGGAATTGATAGAAAGCTAATGGGTGTTCAGATAGATTTAACCAAGATTCTTTTAACTAGTTCTTTAAACATCAAGAATAATGATGGAAATATAATTGGAGAACTAAGATCCGCTTGTTACTCGCCTCATTTTAAAAAAGTTATTGGTATTGCAATGATAAAAGAACCATATTGCAAAGCATCTTCGTCCGGAACAATAGAAATTGATGGAAATTCTTTAGCTCTTAAAGTTTGCGATTTACCTTTCATCTAGTATAAAACTTAGATCATGAATATTGCAATTGTAGGAGCAACAGGAAATGTTGGTAGAAAAACATTGGAAATTTTGGAGAGAAAAGAATTTTCTATAGATAATTTATATTTAGTTGCGTCCTCAAAAAGTGTTGGAAAAAAAATTGGTTTTAGAGGTAAGGAAATGGATGTCCTTGATTTAGAAAATTTTGATTTCTCAAAAGTTAATATTGCTTTTTTTGCAGCTGGTGGAAAAATTTCTGAAAAATTTGCAGAAAGAGCAGCCAAAAATTGTTTGGTAATTGATAACTCTAGTTTTTTTAGAATGGATCCAGACGTACCTTTGATAGTTCCACAAGTAAATTCAGATGATCTAAAAAAAATTAAAAAAAATATTGTTGCAAATCCGAATTGTTCAACAGCTCAATTGGTGATTGCTCTTAAACCTTTACACGATCTATTTATTATCAAAAGAATTGTCGTGTCTACTTATCAATCAGTTTCTGGAGGTGGAAAAGCTCCCATGGATGAACTTATTGAGCAAACTAAACTAGTTTTAGATGGTAAAAAAGTATCATCTAAAAATTTTACAAAACAAATAGCTTTTAATGCCATCCCTCATATCGATCAATTTGCAGATGATGGTTATACTAAGGAAGAGTTAAAAATGATGAACGAAACCAAAAAAATTTTAGATACCAAAATTGATTTAACGGCAACATGTGTGAGATTACCAATCTCTGTTTCTCATTCTGAGTCAGTCAACTTACAATTCGAAAAACCTTTTACTCTGGAAAAGGTAAGAGATGCTTTGAATAATTTTGAAGGTTGTAAAGTTATTGATGAAAGAAATGATGGCGGTTATTCAACTCCAATTGAAGCAGAGGGAATGGATGAAACTTTTATTTCAAGAATAAGAGAAGATAAAACAATTAAAAATGGATTAAACTTATGGATCGTTTCAGATAATCTTTTGAGAGGCGCGGCTTTGAATGCAGTAGAAATTGCAGAAACAGTAATTAAAAACAATTACCATGGAAAATAAAAAACCATTATCCCCTCACATACAAGTTTATAAATGGCATATTTCGTCTTTAGTATCTATTTCACACAGAATTACGGGCATAATAAATATAATTGGGATTACATTAATTTGTTTGTGGGCATCTTTATTATTATTAGGTGAAAATAGTTATGAGGCTGTTAATTTACTATTTAATTCTCAAATTGGAAAATTTATTACTTTAGGTTTGACCTGGTCTTTTTGTTTTCAAATTTTAAGTGAGATTAGACATTTGATAATGGATTTAGGTTATGGATTTGAACTTAAGACAACTAAAATAACTGGTCTTTTAGTAATCATAGGGTCAATCTTTTTAACTATAATTTTATATTTGATTGGAAAAAATTTATTTTGAAATGATTGCTGCAACAAAAAAATGGATTTTTTTAAAAATTAGTGGAGCAATATTAGTTCCGTTAATGGTCTGGTTTATTCTAAGTTTTATAAGTATTTATGATCAGAGCTATTCAGAAGTATTGGAATTTTTTACGAATCCATTATCTAAGTTTTTATTTAGCTTATTTATTATTACTGCATATTTCTTTTCAGCATTAAGTATTAGTGAGGTTTTTGAGGATTATATAAAAGATTATAAAATCAAAAATGTCGCAAATGGTTTTTTGTACGTATCAGCTGTGGTAATTCCATTAATTACAATTATATTATTAATTAACTTATGAGTTCTTACAAAATAATCGATCATGAATACGATGTGGTAGTCTTGGGAGCAGGTGGTTCTGGTCTAAGGGCCGCGGTTGGTTTAAGTGAGGCTGGTTTAAAAACAGCTTGTATTTCAAAAGTCTTTCCAACTAGAAGCCACACCTCTGCAGCGCAAGGTGGTATTTCTGCTGCTTTAGGAAATATGGGTGAGGATGATTGGCGTTGGCATATGTACGATACAGTTAAAGGAGCTGATTGGTTAGGTGATCAGGATAGTATTGAATATCTCTGTAAGGAGGCACCAAAGGCTGTAATAGAGCTAGAAAAATACGGTGTTCCATTTAGCAGAACTGAAGATGGAAAAATTTATCAAAGACCATTTGGTGGTATGACTAAAAATTACGGCAACGGAATTGTACAAAGAACTTGTGCAGCCGCTGATAGAACAGGTCATGCAATTTTACATACTTTGTATGGACAAGCTTTAAAACATAATACAGAATTTTTTATTGAGTATTTTGCATTAGATTTATTAATGAAAGATGGAGCCTGCAAAGGTCTAATTGCTTGGAATTTAAATGATGGAACTATTCATAGATTTAGAGCTCACACTGTTATAATTGCAACAGGTGGTTATGGAAAAGTATATTATTCTGCAACATCAGCCCATACTTGTACGGGTGATGGTAATGCGATGGTATTAAGAGCAGGTTTACCATTGCAAGATATGGAATTTGTGCAGTTTCATCCAACAGGAATTTATGGTCATGGCACATTGATCACAGAGGGCGCAAGAGGTGAAGGAGGATATCTCACTAATTCTAAGGGTGAAAGATTTATGGAAAGATATGCCCCTAAAGCAAAAGATTTAGCATCAAGAGATGTTGTGAGTAGATCAATGTCAATTGAGATTAATGAAGGAAGAGGAGTGGGAAAAGATCAAGATCATGTGCATCTTAATTTAAGTCACTTAGATAAGGATATTATTGAAAGTAGGTTGCCTGGTATAACTGATGCTGCAAGATTATTTGCAAATGTAGATGTTACTAAAGAACCGATTCCGGTTGTTCCAACAGTGCATTATAATATGGGTGGAATACCAACAAATTATAAAGCAGAAGTATTAACTGTAAATGGTTCAGAAAAAACTGTTCCAGGTTTAATGGCAATAGGTGAAGCAGCGTGTGTTTCAGTTCATGGCGCAAACAGACTTGGTTCAAACTCATTAATTGATTTAGTTGTTTTTGGTAGAGCAGCCGCTAAACGTGCAGCAGAACTAATAAAACCAGGAACTCCACATGAGGAAATCAGTGAAACAGAAACCCAAAAATGCTTAGATCGATTTGATAAGATAAGAAATTCACAAGGTGATATCGGAACAGCTGAACTAAGGTTGTCAATGCAGAAGACTATGCAGTCTAAATGTGCTGTTTTTAGAACTGAAAAAACTCTTAAAGAAGGTGTTAATGAAATAAGAAAAACTTATGACGGGCTAGACTCTTTATCAGTTAAAGATAAATCTTTAATTTTTAACACTGATTTAGTTGAGACTTTAGAATTTGATAATTTAATCAGACAAGCTGTAGTGACAGTTGATTCAGCCTATAACAGAAAAGAAAGTCGAGGAGCACATGCAAGAGAGGACTTTCCAAAAAGAGATGATAATAAATTTATGCAACACACTCTTGCCTGGTGTGACGGAAAAGATACAAAAATTAGTTATAGAGAAGTACACAAATCAACATTAACTAATGAAGTGCAATATTTTCCACCTCAGGAAAGAGTTTATTGATGGCTCAAATAGGTTTACCTGACAACTCTAAAGTAAAGAAAGGTAAATATTTTAAGGATAAAACTGGTTCAAAAAATCTTCGAAAAGTAAATGTTTATAGATGGGACCCGTCCACAGAGGAAAATCCTAGAATTGATACCTACGAAGTTGATATGGATAGTTGTCCATCGAAAGTTTTAGATATTTTAAATAAAATTAAAAATGAAATAGATCCAACTTTGGCTTATAGAAGATCTTGTGCTCATGGAGTTTGTGGTTCGTGTGCGATGAATATGGATGGAAAAAATGGCCTTGCCTGTACTACTCCTCACAAAGAAATAAATGGTGATATCAATATCTATCCATTACCACACCTTAAGGTCAAAAAAGATCTAATAGGTGACTTGGATGGTTTATATAAACAATATCAATCAATTGAGCCATGGTTAAAATCAAATTCAAAATCAGAAACTAAAGAAATTTTTCAATCTAAAGAAGATAGAGCTAAACTAGATGGCGCATATGAATGTATAATGTGTGCGTGTTGTTCAACTTCTTGCCCAAGTTATTGGTGGAATGGTGATAAATATCTAGGACCAGCAGTACTTTTACAAGCCTATCGATGGATCATAGATAGTAGAGATGAAGAGAGAAATTCAAGATTAAAAAAGGTGGCAGATGAACTTAAACTTTATAGGTGTCACACAATTTTAAACTGTACTAGCGCTTGTCCAAAAGGTTTGAATCCTGCAAAAGCAATTGCCGAAATAAAAAAAATGTTAGCAACAGCTAATATTTAAACAATAGACTAATAACAATTTTTAATCTAAAAGTTCCTATTCATGAAATTAATTGAACATTTTGTAGGTGGAAAAATAATTCCCGGAACATCAGATAAAAAGGGTAAAGTTTTTAATCCAGCAACTGGTGATCAAGAAAAAGAAGTAAGAATCGCATCTAAAAAAGATTTGGATAGTGCGGTAGAAGTAGCAAAAAAAGCTTTTCAAGAATGGTCAGTAAAACCTTCTTTAGTGAGAGCTAGAGTCATGTTTAAATTCAAGGAACTTATTGAAAAAAATTCAGATGAACTCACACAACTAATTGTGAATGAACATGGAAAGGTTTATGAGGACGCAAAAGGTTCACTAACTCGGGGCTTAGAAGTTGTTGAATTTGCTTGTGGTATTCCTCATTTGCTGAAAGGTGAATTTTCAGAAAATGTTGGTACAAATGTTGATAGCTGGTCTATGCGACAGCCATTAGGTGTAGTTGCGGGTATTACACCTTTTAATTTTCCAGCAATGGTACCGATGTGGATGTTTCCAATTGCAATTGCTTGTGGAAATACTTTTATATTGAAGCCATCTGAAAAAGATCCCTCTTGTTCCATTAAATTAGCTGAACTTTTAAAAGAAGCAGGTTTACCCGATGGCGTTTTTAACGTGATCAATGGAGATAAAGAAGCTGTCGATGCAATTTTAACAAACCCAGATATAAAGGCAGTTAGTTTTGTTGGTTCTACTCCAATTGCAAAATATATTTATGAAAATTCAGCCAAGAATGAAAAAAGAGTTCAAGCTTTGGGAGGTGCTAAAAATCATTTGGTAGTGATGCCTGATTGTGATTTAGATGGTGCAGTGAATGGCTTAATGGGAGCTGCATATGGGTCTGCAGGAGAAAGATGTATGGCACAATCAGTTGCAGTAGCAGTTGGAGATATAGGTGATGAACTTGTTTCAAGACTTTCAAAAAAAGCAGAAGCCTTAAAAGTAGGACCAGGAATGGATAAAAATTCTGAAATGGGCCCTTTAGTAACAAAAGAGCATTTAGAAAAAGTAAGAGGATATGTAGACTTAGGAGTAAAAGAGGGAGCTAAGCTTGTTGTAGATGGAAGAAGCCTAAAATTACAAGGATATGAAAATGGTTTTTATATTGGTGGCTGTTTATTCGATCATGTTAAAAAAGAAATGAGGATTTATAAAGAGGAAATATTTGGACCAGTGTTATCTGTAGTTCGAGTAAAAACTTTTGAGGATGCAGCAAAGTTAATAAATGATCATGAATATGGAAATGGGGTGAGCATTTACACAAGAGATGGAGATGCTGGAAGAACTTTTGCGAGCAAGATTCAAGTTGGAATGGTAGGCATTAATGTACCAATTCCTGTACCAATGGCCTTTCACAGTTTTGGTGGATGGAAAAGATCTTTATTTGGAGACAGTGCAATGCATGGTATGGAGGGTATAAAATTTTATACAAAATTAAAAACAATAACTTCAAGATGGCCTTCAGGCATCAGGTCAAATGCAGAATTTGTGATGCCTACGATGAAATAAAAAAAATGACAAAAAAAAATAGTAAAATATCATTAATTGGTGCAGGTCAAATTGGAGGAACATTAGCTCACTTAATAGGAACAAAAGAATTGGTTGATGAAGTAGTTTTATTCGATGTAGCAAGTGGAATTGCCAAAGGAAAAGCTTTGGATATTGCCCAGTCCTCATCTGTAGATGGATTTAATGTGAAATTTTCTGGAACTGATAATTACAAAGATATTGAGGGATCAGATGTAGTAATAATTACTGCTGGAGTTCCGAGAAAACCTGGTATGAGTAGAGACGATTTATTAGGTATTAATTTAAAGATAATTAAACAAGTTGCAAATGGAGTAAAAGAAAATGCTCCTGATGCCTTTGTAATTTGTATAACTAATCCACTTGATGTAATGGTAATGGCATTCCAAAAATTTTCGGGTTTACCATCTAACAAAGTTGTTGGAATGGCTGGTATTTTAGATAGTTCGAGATTCAAATTATTTTTATCTTTAGAATTTGATGTACCAGTAAAAGAGATAGATACGATGGTTATGGGAGGACATGGAGATACAATGGTTCCTCTTCCAAGATTTACCAAAGTATCTGGAAAACCTTTATTAGATTTGGTTAATGATGGAAAAATTTCAAAAGAAAGATTAGAAGAAATAAATCAGCGAACTCGAGATGGTGGAGCTGAAATAGTAAAATTTTTAGAAAAAGGTTCTGCCTTTTATGCACCTGCAGCCTCGGGAATTGAAATGGCTAAAGCTTATCTCAATGATGAAAAAAAAATGCTTCCGTGTGCAGCTCAATTAAATGGTGAGTATGGAATAAAAGATATTTATGCTGGTGTGCCAATTATCATTGGAAAAAGTGGAGTTGAAAAAATAGAGGAAATTAACTTAGATGAAAAAGAAAAGTCTGAATTTTTACATTCAGTTGAAGCGGTAAAAAAACTATGGGAAGCGGCTTCTAAAATCGATCCTGATTTAGCTAAAAAATGAATATTCACGAACACCAAGCTAAACAAATCTTAAAAGAGTTTGGTGCAGTTGTCCCAGAGGGAGTTTTTGCGTTTACTGTTAAAGATTTAATTGAAAAATGTAAAAAACTAAAAACTGATAAATATGTCTTAAAAGTACAAATCCATGCAGGTGGAAGAGGGAAAGCAGGAGGAGTAAAAATCTTAAATAATTTAGATGAATTAGAAAAATCGGCCAATGAACTTCTTGGGAAAAAATTAATCACGCATCAAACTGGGCCAGAAGGTCGAGAAGTAAAAAGACTTTATGTTGAAACTTCCTCTAATATAGAGAAAGAATTTTATTTATCATGTTTAATTGATCGAGCCACATCTAAAATTGCATTTATTTCTAGCAATGAGGGAGGGATGGATATTGAAGAAGTAGCAGCAAAATCCCCAGACAAAATTTTGACTAACAAAGTTGATTTTACAGAAGAAATTTCTGATGCAGAGTGTGAAAAGATAATCAAAATTTTCGATCTAGAGGATAGTTCAAAAATGGAGGCTATTTCTTTGATTAAATCTATTTATAAAATGTTTGTTAAAACGGACGCAAATATGGTTGAAGTTAATCCATTGATTTTAACAAAAGAAAAAAAGATTGTTTGTCTAGACGCAAAAATAAATTTTGACAGCAATGCTTTATTTAGACATCCAGAGATTTTAAATCTTAGAGATCTAAATGAGGAAGACCCTATAGAGATCGAAGCTAGTAAACACGATTTAGCTTATATAAAATTAGATGGAAGTATTGGTTGTATGGTAAATGGAGCTGGTTTAGCAATGGCTACAATGGATATAATAAAGTTATACGGAGAAGAGCCAGCGAATTTTCTAGATGTTGGTGGAGGAGCGTCAAAGGAGAAAGTTTCTGCAGCCTTTAAAATAATTTTATCAGATAAAAATGTTAAAGGTATTTTAATCAATATTTTTGGTGGCATTATGAGATGTGATGTTCTTGCTCAAGGTGTAGTTGATGCAGCAAAAGAAATCGATATTAATGTTCCTTTGGTAGTAAGATTAGCTGGTACAAATTTTAAAGAAGGAAAAACTATATTAGACAATTCTGGATTAAAACTTATCTCTGCTGAAAATCTAGATGATGCAGCAAATAAAATTGTTAAGGCTATAAAGTAATGTCAGTTCTTGTAAATAAAGAAACTAGGTTAATTTGTCAGGGTTTCACGGGGTCACATGGAACATTTCACTCTGAGCAAGCAATTAAATATGGAACAAAATTAGTTGGTGGAGTTACTCCTAAAAAAGGAGGACAGAAACATTTAGGATTACCAGTTTTCAACACAGTCAAAGAGGCTAAAAACTCTGAGGGTGCTAACGCCACGATGATATACGTACCAGCGAAATTTGCTGCTGCAGCAATCCTTGAGGCAATAGAAGCATCAATCGAGTTAATTGTTTGCATTACTGAAGGAATCCCAATTCAAGATATGTTGAGAGTCAAACAGAAATTATTAAAATCAAATTCCAGATTAATTGGACCTAATTGTCCAGGAATAATAACTCCTGATGAATGTAAAATTGGTATTATGCCAGGCAATATCCACAAAAAAGGTTCAGTTGGTATTGTCTCTAGATCTGGGACTTTAACCTATGAAGCAGTTGCTCAAACTACTGAAAATGGATTAGGTCAATCCACTTGTATAGGTATTGGTGGAGATCCAATAAATGGCACAAATTTTATTGATTGTTTAGATTTATTTTTAAATGATGATGAAACAGAGTCTATTTTAATGATAGGAGAAATAGGAGGTACAGCTGAAGAAGAAGCAGCAGATTTTATTCAAAATCATAAAATAAAAAAACCAATTGTTGGCTTTATAGCGGGTATAACAGCACCACCAGGTCGTAGGATGGGCCATGCTGGTGCAATCATTTCTGGGGGCAAAGGTGGGGCTAAAGATAAGATTAAAAAGATGGAAGATTGTGGAATAACAATGGCGAATTCTCCTTCTAAAATTGGAAAAACACTGTTCGATAAATTGTCTGATTGAAAAATTTCTTAGTCAGTTTATATTGATTAAACATAATGTCTTCCTCTAAAAATTTAGAATTTAAAAAAACAGCCTTTCTCAATAAATCTAACAGCGCTTTCATCGAAGAAATGTACTTAAAATTTGTAAATAATGATCCTGAATTACCTGATAGCTGGAGAAAATATTTTAAAGAAGTTGGAGATGAAGATGATATAATTGTAAATGAAATCAATGGTCCTTCGTGGAGTCCTTCTAAGAAAGTTTCAATAAATAAAAAGGAAAATTTTGAAAGTCAAATCACAGAACAAAATAATGATGATATAATTAAATCAAACACAAATTCAATTAAAGCCGTTGCGATGATCAGATCATATAGACAAAGAGGTCATCTAATTGCAAAGCTTGATCCATTAGGATTGTTAAAATCAGATTATTTAGAGGAACTTCATCCAGAGTCTTATGGGTTTAAAAAAGAAGATTATCAAAAAAAAATTTTTTTAGACAATGTCACTAATAAGCAATACTCAAATATTAATGACATATTAAAATTCTTAAAGGATAAGTATTGCGGTTCTTTAGGTTATGAATATATGCATATTTCAAATCCCACTGAAAGAAAATGGTTTAGAGATCGTGTTGAAAAGACAGATGATTTTAACTTTACACAAAACGGTAAAGAGGCAATTCTTAACAAACTAATACAAGCTGAGGGTTTTGAAAAATTTCTTCATACAAAATATGTTGGGACTAAAAGATTTGGTCTTGATGGCGGTGAAAGCTTAATTCCTGCACTTGAACAAATAATTAAAATTGGTGGTCAGTCAAATGTCAAAGAAGTAAAAATTGGAATGTCTCATAGAGGTCGACTAAACGTATTGGCCAATGTTCTTCAAAAATCTTACAAAAGAATATTTAATGAGTTTGCAGGAGAAATAAGTTCAAAGTCTAAAGATGATACTGGAGATGTTAAATATCATTTAGGTGCCTCATCTAACAGAGAGTTTGATGGAAATTCAGTTCATGTAAGTTTGACAGATAATCCCTCACATTTAGAAGCAGTTAATCCAGTCGTTTTAGGTCAAACTAGAGCAAAACAATTTTTTCATAAAGATAAAGAGAGAAAAAAAGTAATTCCGATTCTTATTCATGGAGATGCAGCCTTCGCTGGACAAGGAGTGGTAGCTGAATGTTTTGCAATGTCTGGTCTTCCAGGACATAATACAGGTGGCACAATTCACATTATAGTAAACAATCAAATAGGTTTTACAACAAGCCCAAGATTTGCAAGATCTTCACCATATCCTTCTGATATAGCAAAAATGGTTGAAGCACCAATTATTCATGTGAATGGTGATGATCCAGAGGCGGTTGTTTATGCAGCAAGAATTGCAACAGACTTTAGGTTAAAATTTAATAGAGACGTTGTCATTGATTTGATTTGTTATAGAAGATTTGGACATAATGAGGGAGATGAGCCTTCATTCACTCAGCCTTTAATGTATAAAAAGATAAGATCTCATCCCTCAACTATCAAAGTTTATGGTGAAAAACTGGTAAGTGAAGGATCAATTACAAATGATTATTTAAATAATTCCATTAAAAAATTTAAGGATTTATTAGATGACCAATTTAAAAATGCAAAAAATTATAAACCAAAAATAGAGTGGTTTGAGGGGACATGGTCAAGATATAGACCAGAGCGAGGAAAAGATAAAAGAGGAGTTACAGGCTCTGACACTAAAAAATTAAGAAATATTTCTGATAAAATAAATACAATACCGACTGAAATAAACATTCACAAAACAATTACAAAAATTTTAGAAAATCGTAAAGTTTCAGTTTCTAATGGTAAAGGCATAGATTGGTCTACTGCGGAGTCATTAGCTTTTGGTTCATTATTGGAGGAAGGTTATCCAGTAAGACTTGTAGGTCAAGATTCAGGAAGAGGTACATTTAGTCAAAGACATTCTGTTTTAAGAAATCAAATAGATAATTCGAGATATATCCCTTTAAATAATATTTCAAATAAACAAAAAAATTTTGAAATAGTAGATAGTTTTTTATCGGAATTAGCTGTTCTAGGATTTGAATATGGATATAGTTTAGTTGAACCTAATACTCTTACTATCTGGGAGGCTCAATTTGGAGATTTTGCTAATGGTGCGCAAGTAGTTATCGATCAATTCATAGCTTCTGGTGAACGAAAATGGTCAAGAGCCTCTGGTCTAGTAATGTTGTTACCACATGGATATGAGGGTCAAGGACCTGAACATTCATCAGCGAGGTTAGAAAGGTTTTTGCAATTATGTTCAAATGATAATATGCAAGTCATGAATTGCACAACTCCTGCAAATTATTTCCATGCTTTGAGGAGACAAATGCATAGAGACTTTAGAAAACCATTAATTATTATGACACCTAAATCTTTATTACGTCATAAACATTGTGTTTCTAATTTGGATGATTTTAGTAAAAAAAATTCATTTCATAGAGTTTTATGGGATCATGCTATTGATCCAAAAGTAAAAGGATTTATTAAACTAAAAAAACCGAAAAAAATTGAAAAAGTGATTCTTTGTTCAGGAAAAGTTTACTTTGATTTACTTCAAGCAAGAGAAAAAATAAAAAAAAACAACGTAGTGTTATATAGGATTGAACAACTCTACCCTTTTCCTGCAAAAGCACTTGCTAATGAGCTCAAACCATATGCAAAAAATGCAAAATTTTATTGGTGTCAAGAAGAACCTAAAAATATGGGTGCTTGGTTTTCAGTCAGAGATTATATCCAATGGACATTAGATAATATAAGGGCTAAAAATAATATAATTTCTTATATTGGAAGAAGTCCAGATGCATCACCTGCAACAGGATATGCCAAGAGACATGTTTCTCAACAACAAGAAATTATAAAGAAAGTTTTTGAATAAATATTAATGAGTGAAAAGATATTAGTTCCAGTTCTTGGGGAAAGTATCACAGAGGCAACAGTCTCTAAGTGGTTAAAAAATGAAGGTGACCCCGTTGAAGCTGATGAACCACTTGTTGAACTAGAAACTGATAAAGTAAATTTAGAGGTGCCTTCACCGGTGTCTGGTATTCTTACAAAAATAAATTCAAAAAATGGATCGGTCGTTGAAGTTGGTGCTGATTTAGGATCTGTTTCCGAGAGTGAGACTAAATCTAGAGAAAATCAGGAAATTAAAAAGATACAACCCACTGTGAAAGTTGATAAGGAAAATTTGATAGATGAAGATGATAAAGATGATAAAGATGAGGAGATGGAAGTTTTTCAAGATAATGTTGAAGAAGAAAAACCACTAATTCTTACGAAAGAGGTCGAACCAACAAAAGCAGAAGTTGAGACAAAAATCGATCAAACTTTATCTCCAGCTGTAAGAAAAATTGTAACTGAGAATAAAATAGACATCAGTTCAGTCAAAGGTTCAGGAAAAGATGGCAGAGTTTTAAAAGGTGATTTAATTAATTTAATGGGCGTCAATCCTCCTCCATCTGAAAGAAAAATAAAATATGGTCAAGAGGAAAGAATTAAAATGACCAGGTTAAGACAAACCATTGCTAAAAGATTAAAACAAGCACAGGATAATGCAGCTCTACTGACAACATTTAATGAAGTTGATATGTCAAATGTAATGATGATGAGAAAAGAAAATCAAGATGATTTTCAAAATCGCTATGGTGTAAAATTAGGTTTTATGTCTTTTTTTGTTAAAGCAAGCATAGTAGCATTAAAAAATTTCCCAGCGATAAACGCTGAAATTGAAGGTGATACAATTGTTTATAAAAATTATTATAATATAAGTTTTGCAGTTGGTACTGAAAAAGGATTGGTCGTACCAGTCCTCAAAAACGCAGATGAATTGTCTTTTGCAGATATTGAAAAAAATATTAAAGAAATTTCTGAAAAAGCAAAAAATGGGAAATTGACAATTGAAGATCTTCAAGGTGGAACTTTTACCATCAGTAATGGAGGTGTTTATGGTTCAATGCTTTCAACTCCTATTCTTAATCTTCCGCAATCAGGTGTCTTGGGTATGCACAATATAGTTGATAGACCAATCGTAGTTGATGGAGAAATCAAGATCAGACCCATAATGTACTTGGCATTATCATACGATCATAGAATTGTTGATGGTAAAGAGTCTGTTTCTTTTTTAAAAATGATCAAAGAAAATTTAGAGGAACCAAGAAGGCTATTTTTAGATATTTAAATGACAGATAAATTTCAAGCAGTAGTAATTGGCGGAGGACCTGGAGGTTATGTTTGTGCAATAAGATTGGCACAATTAGGCCTTAAAACTGCATGTATAGAGTCTAGGGGTTCACTGGGTGGTACTTGTTTGAATGTTGGATGCATACCTTCTAAAAGTTTATTAAATTTATCTGAGGAGTTTCATAATGCACAAAGTCTATCAAATAAAGGAATTGAAATTGGTGAGGTAAAATTAAACTTGTCAAAAATGATGAAGAATAAGGATAAAGCAGTTACGATTTTGACCAAAGGAGTAGAATTCCTTCTTAAAAAAAATAAAGTCACATATTTTAAAGGTACCGGAAGTTTCAAATCTAAAAATGATATTGTAATCAAAGATAACGATAATAAAGAGACAATTATACAAACTGAAAATACTATAATTGCTACTGGTTCAGTTCCAGTATCATTACCAGGCATTGAAATTGATGAAAAAGTAATTGTTTCATCCACTGGAGCACTTAAATTAGAACAAGTCCCCAAAAAAATGGTCGTAGTTGGTGGAGGATACATAGGTTTAGAGATGGGATCTGTATGGTCTAGACTTGGTTCAGAAGTCCATGTAGTAGAATTTCTAGATCATATCACACCAGGTATGGATAAAGAGATTTCAAGTGAGTTTATGAAAATTCTAAAAAAACAAGGTATCAATTTTCATATGCAGCATAAAGTAGAAAAAATTAAAAAGAATAACAACAATGCAATTGTTTCAACTTTAAACGAAAATGGTACCAAAAAAGATTTTGAATGTGATGTGGTATTAATATCTGTTGGTCGAAAGCCGAATACAGAGGGACTAAATCTTCAAAAAATTGGAGTGGAATTAGATGAAAAAAAAAGAATAAAAACAGACAAAAATTTTAAAACTAATCAAAATAATATTTATGCGATAGGAGATGTAATAAGTGGTCCCATGTTAGCTCATAAAGCTGAAGATGAGGGAATTGCAGTTGCAGAAAATATAGCAGGGCAATCAGGTCATGTTAACTATGATACTATTCCTGGTGTGATTTATACAAGTCCAGAAGTTGCCTCTATTGGAAAAACAGAGGAACAATTAAAAGAGCTGAAAATAAATTATAAAATTGGAAAATTTTCATTTATGGCTAACTCTAGAGCAAAAGCCATTGATGACACCGAGGGTTTTGTAAAAATTCTTGCTGATGAAAAAACTGATCAAGTATTGGGAGCACACTTAATAGGTCCACACGCTGGAGAATTAATTGCTGAGATTGGAATTGCGATGGAGTTTGGAGCAAGTTCAGAAGATATAGCGCGTACATGTCATGCTCATCCTACTTTTTCAGAAGCAGTAAAAGAAGCAGCTTTATCAGTAGAGAAAAGAGCTATACACTCTTAATTGGTAAATTTTTGGTAAAAAAATAATGAAAAAAGCTAGGGTAGGTATAATTGTTGATAACCTAAACTCATCGAAACAAATTTTTGACTTTATTACGGCGTCACAAAAATCAAATAATTATGAAGTAAGCCATATTATAATTCAAAAAGTTAGTTCAAAAAAAAATCAAAATTTTTTAGAAAAATCATCAGAGTATATAAAAAGAAGAGGTTTTAAAAAATTTGTATCTGCTGCTGGATTTAAAATGTTGACCATATTAGAGTCAATGATTTTAAAGAGATTTAAAGATTTTTCAGATTTCTTTGATGAGTATTCTCTTAAAGAATTTAATATTGAATCAATTGAAGTTGAACCAGAAATATCAGAAAATGGTCTTTTTTATACTTATACTGAAATTGATTTACAAAAAATTAGATCACTAAATTTAAATCTTTTAATACGTGGTGGATCTGGAATTTTAAAAGGAGAAATTTTAGAACTTTGCAAAAATGGCATAATTTCATTTCATCATGGTGATAATGATTTTTATCGTGGTGGACCGCCGGGATTTTGGGAAATAATCAATAAAGAAACAAGAACCGGATTTATAATACAAAGACTTGGAAATGAGCTTGATAATGGTGAAGTATTATTTAAAGGTTATTTTACTACTCATTGGATTTATACAATAAATTTAATTAATCTCTTGGAAAAATCTAATATTTTTCTTCATCACATAGTGGATGAAATAACATCACATAACCCTAAGGAAAGACTTAAATTTGAGAAAAAAACTACAGGGAAAATTTATTCAATACCTTCACTTTATATTTTATTATCCTATTTATTTTCTACTTTAAAAAAAATTTTAATTAAGATTTTAAATAAAAATTTTTTAAATAATTACAAATGGAATATTGCCTATAAATTTACGAATGAATGGCAGGGTGTAAATCTTCACCAAGCAAAAATAATACCTAATCCTCCAAGCCGATACCTTGCAGACCCTTTTATTATCAAAAAAGGAGATAATCACTATTGTTTTGTTGAGGATTATAATTGTAAGACCAATAAGGGTTGTATTTCTGTTTACGAAATTAATAATGACTCATTCAAAGAACTGGGGGTAGTGCTAGAAGAAAATTTTCATCTTTCTTATCCATTTTTATTTCATCACGAAAAAGAATTGTATATGTGTCCAGAAACACATGAGGCCAAAGATATAAGATTGTATAAATGTGTCGATTTTCCTCTAAAGTGGAAATTTGCTAAAACTCTAATAAAAAATGTTTCAGCAGTAGATACTAATATTTTTTATAAAGATAAAAAATGGTGGTTGCTTACTACTTTATCAAATAGTTCTTTATTAGATCATAACTCTCAATTACACGTTTTTAGCTGTGAAAATATTCTTTCTGATGATTGGAAGCCTCATAAAAAAAATCCAGTAATATTTGATCCTTTTTTTGCAAGAAATGCTGGATTAATAATTGAAGATAATAATTTTTATAGAGTTTATCAAAAACCGGGTTTCAATAGATATGGCGAATCATTGGGGGTAGCAAAAATTGAAGAATTAAATGAAGATAATTATAAAGAACAGAGTAAATTTGAAGTTTCACCTAATTTTTTAAAAGATATTGAAGGCACGCATACATACAATTTTTCTAATGGTCTTTTAGTTTTAGACTTTTTAAAAACTTCAAAAAAATAAAACTAAATAATAAATATTTATAAGTTGTTATATAATAAACTATGCAATTTCCGATTCTTTTGCCTAATATTTTTAATTATCCTTTTACATATGAAAGTAACTTAAATTTAAGTGTAGGAGATTTTGTAGAGGTACCATTTGGGACTTCAAAAAAGATTGGCGTTGTATGGAATGAATTTGAAAAAAAAAACGAAAAAAATTTTAAGATAAAAAGAATAATTAAGAAATTAGACATTCCAAAACTAAATATAAAAACTTTAAATTTCTTAAACTGGTTTTCAGAATACAATCTTATATCTAAGGGTATGGCTTTAAAAATGACTTTGTTAAGTGGCAAACCTATTGGGAAATTTGAAGATAAATTTTATAAAGAATTTCAAATTGAAAAAAAAAAAAATTTATATCGGCTAACAAAGGATCAGAAAGTCTCTCTAAATGAAATTAATAATTCAAATCAAAATTTTAATGTTCATGTGTTGCAAGGTACTACTGGATCCGGAAAAACAATAGTTTATTTTGAAGCGTTAAAAGTTATTTTAAAAAAAGGTTATCAAGGTTTAATTATGTTACCAGAGATTGGTTTAACCAACCAATTTGAAAAAAAATTTTTAGAATTTTTTGGTATAGAGCCGGCAATCTGGCATTCTGGTATTTCAAAAAAAAATAAAGAAATAATTTGGAGCGGTATAGTAACAGGAAAAATAAAAGTCGTTATTGGTGCTAGATCTGCACTTTTTTTACCATTTAAAAAATTAGGATTAATAATCGTTGATGAGGAACACGATCAATCATACAAACAAGATGAAGGTGTAATTTATAATGCACGTGATATGGCAATTTCAAGGGCATCTTTTGAGAATATACCCGTAAATTTAATAACAGCTATTCCATCAGTTGAGACTTTTCAGAATATAAAAAAAAAAAAATATAAATTATCAAAGCTAGAAAATAGATATCAAAACGCATCTCTGCCTAACTATGAAATAATTGATTTAAATAACGCTAAGATGGAAAAACAATCTTGGATATCAAATGAAATTATTGAAAAAGTAAATATTCATTTAAAAAAAAAAGATCAAATTTTATTTTTTTTAAATAGAAGAGGATTTTCACCTAATGTGCTATGTAAAAAATGTTATGATACATTTTCATGTCCAAATTGTTCTATAAATTTAGTTTACCATAAGATAAAGGGAAATTTATTATGTCATTATTGTGGATACAAAACCTATTTAGAAAGAAATTGTAAAAAAGATGGAAAATGTGACTTTATATTTAGTGGTCCAGGTGTAGAGAGAATTTCTGAGGAAGTAAAAAAAAAATTCCCTAACAAAATAGTAGAAATTTTTTCTAGTGACACTATGAATAAAAAAAGTTCAAAAGATAAGTTGGAAAAAATCACAAATAATGAAATTGAAATTTTAGTTGGCACTCAATTGATTTCAAAGGGGTTTCATTTTCCAAATTTAAATTGCATTGTAGTAATAGATATTGATTTATCATCTAATGGTCATGATTTAAGAAGTGCAGAAAAAAATTTACAACTCTATCACCAATTATCGGGCAGAGCGGGTAGAACTGGAAAATCAGCCACAATCTATTTTCAATCTTATAATATAAATAACAATATGATTTCGGATATTACTAATAAAAATCCTGAAAATTTTCTGGAAAAGGAAATTAGAATTAGAAAAATGAATAATCTTCCTCCATTTCAAAGATTTATTTCTTTAATTTTGACTGGTGATAATGAAAATAAATTAGAAAAAGAGGCCTTAAGATTTAAATTTTTTTTAGAAAATAAGATTAGTGGAAAAATATTAGGTCCAGTGAATGCACCAATATTTAGATTGAAGAGAAAATATCGTGTTAGGCTTTTAATAAGAGGGCTTAAAACATTAAAGTTACAGAATTCATTAGCAAAGTTAATACCAAAATTTAAATTTACCTCAGGAATAAAACTTTCAGTTGATGTTGATCCAATAAGCTTCAATTAATCCAAAAAAAATGCTTTTTTTGACAAACGTGTTACTTGAAGACCAGTTGGTCATATGTTAATTAACTCGAGAATTATTAATAAATCTTCAATATTTAATAGGTATAAATTTGAGTAAAAATAAAGAATTTTCCAGCACTTCAGCTAGTAGATATTCTTTAGCTTTATACGAGCTTGCCGAAGAGGCAAATTTACTTCCACAAATCGAGGAAAATTCTTTGGCATATTTACATTTAATCGATCAAAGTAAAGAATTTAATAGTTTTTTAAAAGACCCCACTTTAAGTCAAAATATTCTAACAGATATTAATAATAGGATTTCTAATAACTTTAAATTAGAAAATTTATTTAAAAATTTTTTAAATTTTTTAATTTTAAAAAGAAGATATTTTTATACTGAAAAAATTCTAAAAAGTTTTATTGAAATATGTTCAGAGAAAAGAGGTGAGTTGAAAGCTGAAATTAAATCTGCAAAATCCTTAACTCAAGATGAGATTAAAAAAATTACAGATGAGTTATCTAACAATTTTAAATCAAAGATTAAATTGAATTATAAACAAGATGAAAGTTTAATTGGAGGTTTGATTGTGCAAGTTGGAAGTACTATGATTGATACTTCTATAAAAAGTAAATTACAACAAATTGAAAATAGAATGATAGAGGCATAATATGGATATAAATCCCTCAGAAGTTACAAAGATATTAAAAGAACAAATCAAAAATTTTGGTGAAAAGGCTGAAATTTCTGAGGTTGGTCAAGTTTTGTCAGTTGGAGATGGTATAGCAAGAATTTATGGCTTAGACAATGTCCAGGCTGGTGAAATGGTAGAATTTTCTGACGGTTCAAAAGGTATGGCTTTAAATTTAGAAAGTGAAAATGTAGGTGTTGTAATTTTTGGAGATGATCGAAATATTAAAGAGGGAGATGTAGTAAAAAGAACGGGAAGTATTGTTGATACTCCTGTCGGAAAAGAATTATTAGGAAGAGTCGTTGATGGATTGGGAAATCCAATTGATGGAAAAGGACCATTAGATAAAAGTGTTAAAAAAAGTAGAGTTGAAGTTAAGGCTCCTGGTATTATTCCAAGACAGTCTGTAAGTGAACCAATGCAAACAGGTTTAAAATCAATTGATAGTCTAGTTCCAATTGGAAGAGGTCAACGAGAATTAATTATTGGAGATCGTCAAACTGGCAAAACTGCAGTCGCAGTTGACACAATCATCAACCAAAAAAAGATTAATGAGTCTGGAGATGAAAAACAAAAACTTTATTGTATTTATGTTGCGGTTGGTCAAAAAAGATCAACTGTAAGACAAATTCAAAAAACTTTAGAAGAAGCTGGTGCAATGGAATATACAACTATAGTAGCAGCAACAGCATCAGACTCAGCTCCACTTCAATTTTTGGCTCCTTACACGGGGTGTGCAATGGGAGAATATTTTAGAGACAATGGCATGCATGCTCTAATTATATATGATGATTTATCAAAGCAAGCAGTTGCCTACCGACAAATGTCACTAATCTTAAGAAGACCACCAGGCAGAGAAGCATACCCGGGTGATGTATTTTATCTTCATAGTAGATTACTGGAAAGAGCTGCTAAATTAAGTGATGAACATGGTGGAGGTTCATTGACAGCTCTTCCGATCATTGAAACCCAAGGTGGAGACGTTTCTGCTTACATTCCAACTAACGTAATTTCAATTACTGACGGACAAATTTTTTTAGAAACTGAATTATTTAACCAAGGTATAAGACCAGCAATTAATGTTGGACTCTCTGTTTCTAGGGTTGGATCAGCAGCGCAAACAAAAGCTATGAAAAAAGTATCAGGATCAATGAAGCTCGAATTGGCACAATATAGAGAAATGGCAGCTTTTGCTCAATTTGGATCTGATTTAGATGCCTCAACTCAACAGCTTTTAAATAGAGGATCTAAATTAACTGAGTTATTAAAACAAAAACAATATTCACCAATGACTGTTGCTGAACAGGTGATATCTGTATTTTGTGGAGTAAAAGGATATTTAGATGATATTGATTTAAAAGATATTGCTGACTTTGAGAATAGAATTATTGAACGATGTAAATCTGATAAACCAGAGTTAATACAATCTATTTTAAGTTCTGGTAAGTTAGAGGAAGAAACTGAAAAAACTTTAATTGAAGTAATTACCAATCTTAAGAAAAACTTTAAATCTTAATTAATTTATGGCAAGTTTGGACGATTTAAAAAAAAGAATAACAAGTGTAAAATCTACACAAAAAATTACAAAAGCTATGAAAATGGTAGCCGCAGCTAAATTAAAAAGAGCTCAAGATAGCGCTGAAAAAGGAAGGCCATATTCTGAAAAAATGAATAATATAATTTTAAATTTATCTAGTGGTATCTCCGATAAAGAAGCAGCTCCTAAATTACTATCGGGCTCAGGGAAAGAACAAGTTCACCTTTGTGTTGTGCTGACATCAGATAGAGGTTTATGTGGAGGTTTTAATGCAAATATAATTAAAAAAGCTAAAAGTTATTTTGCCAAGTTAAATAAAGAGGGTAAGGAATTAAAGATTATTACAGTTGGTTCTAAAGGAAATGATCAGTTGAAAAGGGTTTATGGAAATAAAATTATTGAGAACATCTCTTTTAAAAATTCGAAAAATGCAAATTATTTTGATGCCGAAAAAGTTGGAAAAATAGTTATTGAAAAGTTTGAAAAAGAAGAATTTGATATTTGTACTATTTTTTACAATCAATTTAAAAACGTAATAACTCAAATACCTCAAGCTCAACAAATTATCCCTTTAAATACAAAAAGCGATGATCAAAATAATTCAGAAGATAATTACGAATTTGAACCAGATGAGGATGAAATTTTAAGTAATTTATTACCAAAAAATATTTCGACGCAAATATTTAAAGCGATGTTAGAAAATTCAGCTAGCGAACAAGGCGCAAGAATGAGTGCAATGGATAATGCAACTCGAAACGCAGGTGAAATGGTTGATAAACTTACTATTGAATATAATAGAAGTCGTCAGGCAGCAATTACAAAAGAACTAATAGAAATAATATCAGGAGCAGAAAGTTTATAATTATGAGCAAGGGAATAATTACACAAGTTATAGGAGCAGTTGTTGATGTAAAGTTTGAAGGTGATTTACCCGAAATATTAACAGCTTTAGAATGTAAAAATGGAAATAATAGATTAGTGCTTGAAGTAGCTCAACACTTGGGAGAGTCTACTGCAAGAACAATTGCCATGGACGCTACTGAAGGATTAAAAAGAGGTGATGAAGTAATAAATACAAATGCTCCAATTAAAGTACCAGTAGGACCTGAAACTTTAGGAAGAATTATAAATGTTGTTGGGGAACCGATAGATGAACGAGGAGAAGTAAAAACTAAAGAAAATTGGCCAATCCATAGACCAGCGCCAGAATTTAATGATCAATCCACAGAAACAGAAATACTTGTAACTGGAATTAAAGTAATTGATCTTTTAGCTCCATATGCAAAAGGAGGAAAGATAGGTTTGTTTGGTGGTGCGGGTGTTGGAAAAACTGTTTTAATTATGGAATTAATCAACAACGTTGCTAAAGCTCATGGAGGCTTTTCAGTTTTTGCGGGTGTAGGTGAAAGAACTAGAGAAGGGAATGATCTTTATCATGAAATGATGGAGTCAGGGGTAATAAAATCTGAGGGTCCTGGTTCTAAGGCCGCTTTAGTTTATGGACAAATGAATGAACCCCCTGGGGCAAGAGCTAGAGTGGCACTTACAGGATTAACAGTTGCAGAATATTTTAGAGATCAAGAAGGACAAGATGTTCTTTTTTTCGTTGATAATATATTTAGGTTTACTCAAGCAGGTTCTGAAGTATCAGCATTATTAGGGAGAATTCCATCTGCAGTAGGATATCAGCCAACATTGGCAACTGATATGGGAAATTTACAAGAGAGAATCACCACAACTAATAAAGGTTCTATTACATCAGTACAGGCAATTTATGTACCTGCCGATGACTTAACGGATCCTGCACCAGCAACCTCATTTGCTCATCTAGATGCAACAACTGTACTCTCAAGACAAATAGCTGAAATAGGTATCTATCCTGCAGTTGACCCATTAGACTCAACTTCAAGAATTCTTGACCCTAGAATTGTTGGTGATGAGCATTATCGAGTAGCTCGTGAGGTACAAAAAATATTACAAACATATAAATCATTACAAGATATTATTGCTATTCTAGGTATGGATGAATTATCAGAGGAAGATAAATTAGTCGTAGCGAGAGCTAGAAAAATACAAAGGTTTTTATCTCAACCATTCTTTGTAGCTGAGGTATTTACAGGATCACCAGGAAAACTAGTTGATTTAGAGTCAACAATTAAGGGTTTCGATGCAATTTGCAAAGGTGAATATGACCATCTTCCAGAAGCAGCATTTTATATGGTTGGAACCATTGAAGAAGCCATCGAAAAAGCTGAAAAAATGTCTAAAGATGCAGCAGCTTAATGAGTGATGAATTTAAAATAGAAATAGTTAATCCAGAGAAATCCTTTTTATCAAAAGAGGATGTTAATGAAGTAGTTGTTCCTGCATTTGAAGGAGAAATGGGGATACTAAAAGATCATATTTCTATAATTTCATTTTTAAAACCAGGTATCATTACAATTCAAGCAAAATCTGGTGAAGAAAAGTATTATGTTGAGGATGGAATTATCGAATTTAAAAATAATACTTTATCAATTTTAACTAGCTACATCCTTAATTTAAAAGACATTGAGAAAAATAAACTGCTGGAATTATTAAAAAATGCGGAGGAAGAGTCTAATAAACCAGAAATTAGTGATCAATTGAAATATCTGGCTGATCAAAAAGTTGAAACTTTAAAGTCTATCAATTAATTATTATTTTTATTTTTTCTTTAAGTTCTTTATATACATGATATTTGAAATCTACTACTACTTCAGTTATTTTATCTAATTCAATCCACTTCCACTCTAAAAATTCTGGTTTATTTGTTTTAATATTTATATCTTCATCTTTGCCCAGGTATCTCATTAAAAACCATTTTTGTTTTTGTCCCTTATATTTACCTTTCCAAATAATACCTAATAAATTTTTTGGTAGCTCGTAGGTAATTGTGCCTGCTATTTCTGTTACAAGCTCTACATTTTTGATACTAGTCTCTTCCTCTAATTCTCTATAAGCGGCAGCTAAAAAATCTTCTCCATCATCTACTCCACCTTGTGGCATCTGCCAAAAATTTTTTGGATTATCAATTCGTTTTGCTACAAAAACTTTATTCTCCTTGTTAAGGACAACAATTCCCACTCCACTTCTAAGTGGCAGATTTCTGAATTTTTCTTCCATATTAGCCTTTGAGAAGTTTAATGGCGTATTCTAACTGATTGTCGGTTTCAGTTTTGATCCTGAAATCATCATTTTCCTCATCAATTTCTATATCCGGAGATACACCAACTTCAGAAATAGATTTTCCGGAAGGAAGATAATATTTAGCTACTGTGAGCCTAATTGCTCCATCATTCTTAAGGGGAATGATAGATTGTACTGACCCTTTACCATAACTATTTTCACCTAATAAAATTGCTCTTTTATGATCTTTGAGGGCTCCCGCAACTATTTCTGATGCTGAAGCCGATCCATAGTTAATAAGAACAATCAAGACTTTTCCATTTGTAAGGTCACCTTTTTTTGCAAACCATTTTCTATTTTCAGAAGGTTTTCTACTTTTTGTGGATACGATCTCTCCATTATCTAAAAAAAAGTCGGAGATTTTTATTGCTTGAGAAAGTAGTCCACCAGGATTGTTTCTTAAATCTAAAATGTATGACTTAACATCTTTATTTTTTTCTAATTTTTTAATTTCTCTTTCTATTTGTTTACCACTATTTTCATTAAATGAGGTTAGTCTTAAATAACCTATACTTTTTTCTAAAATGTCAGCTTTAACAGATTGAATTTGTATAATCTCTCTTACAACATTAAATATTAGAGCTTTTCTCTCTCCACGTCTTCGAATTGTGAGTTCAATTCCTGATCCAACTGGCCCCCTCATTAAATCAACAGCTTCACTGAGAGATTTGCCCTGAACTTGAACATCATTAATTTTAACAATATAGTCGCCTGCTTTAATCCCTGCTCTAGATGCTGGCGTGTCATCTATAGGAGAAATGACTTTTACAACACCTGACTCCATACTTACCTCAATACCAAGACCCCCAAATTCACCGCTAGTCTCAGTCTGCATTTCATTAAATATTTCTGGAGACATGTATGCCGAGTAAGGATCAAGAGATTGTAGAAGGCCATTGATTGCAGAGTCCATACTCTCAGATTGATTAATTTCATCTACATACTCTTTATTGATTTTTTCAAGCACTTCTCCAAATAAATCGATTTTTTTGTAAATATCATTTTCAGCTGAATTCACTTGCTGAAATAGAAAACAAAATAAAAATAATGTTAATATTTTTTTCATTAGATAATTAATTTTTCTTTAGGTATTAGCTCAGACCACATTTTTTCAAGTTCATAAAATTTTCTTTTTTCTGGGTGAAAAATATGAACAATTAAGTCTATACCATCAATTAATTTCCATTCACTACTATCTGCGCCCTCAATTTTTGAATTTTTTATGCCATTGTCTTTAAATTTTTCCAAAACTTGCTCAGACAAAGATTGTATGTGCCTAGATGAAGTGCCGCTCGCAATAATCATAAAATCAGCCATAGAACTTTTGTCTTTGAGATCTATGCTTATTATGTCCTGAGCCTTGTTTATATCCAATGTTTTGATGATAGAATTCTTTAAATCTGAAATTTTATCCATTAATTAATTTTAGACTATCAAATTTTCCTTAATTGAGAAGATGAAATATTGACTTTATTAAAATAAACAAATTTAAATTTCTCACTTTTAAGGGTTTTATATGTCTTTGAATTTAATGATTTTTTCTTATATCCATATCTATCAAAAACTAAAATATTACATTTTTCTGAAATCTGTTTCCATTTATGCCATTTATGGAAATTAACTAAATTATCTGCACCCATTAAGAAAAAAATTTCATTTTTTTTATTTTTGTTGAAGTAATTAATAAGATTTATTGTTTTGTTTGATTTAATTTTATTTTCATAAAATTTGACTTCAATAAATTTATTTTTTTTAATAATCTTTTTACATCCTTTAATTCTAGATTGCAGGCTTAAAGAACTTTTTATTTTAAAAGGATTTTTTTTTGTAATGGCCCATATAATCTTTTCAAGTTTAAATCTTTTAACTGCTTCTTTAGATATAGCTAGATGACCATTATGAGCAGGATCAAATGAACCACCTAAAATTCCAATTCTTTTTTTTTTTAAATTCAAATTACTTCCTTACTTGGCCTTTGCTGGTGACTTGATATTTATAGGAAATAAGTTGATTAAGTCCTACGGGACCTCTAGGTGGAAGTGTGTTGGTTGAGATTCCCACCTCGCCACCAAACCCAAATTCACCTCCATCAGCAAATTGTGTTGAAGTATTGTGCATAGCTATTGAACTTTTTACTTCACCTAAAAATTTTTTTGCTGCTTTTTTGTTTTGAGTAATAATACAATCCGTATGCATGGTTCCGTATTTGTTAATATGCGCTATAGCTTCATCTATATTTTTTACTGATTTCACAGATACAACAGGCGACAAATATTCTTTTGACCAATCTTTTATTGAAGCTTTCTGAATTTTTTTATCATAAAGTTTTCTTATCTTATTATCACCAATAATTTTACATCCATTTTCTTCTAAATTTTTTAAAATTTTATTTCCAAATTTCTTGATTATTTTTTCGTGTAAAAGAATTGTTTCGGTTGCTCCACATATTGCGGTATTCCTCATTTTAGCATTTTGAACTATTTTATTTGCAATCTTAGGATTTGCATTTTTATCTACATAAGAATGACAAACACCTTCCAAATGACCGATTGTTGGAACAGATGACAAATCCTGCACTTTTTTAACTAAACCTTTCCCACCTCTTGGAATTATTACATCAATAAATTTACTCATTTTTTGCAGAAGAAAATCAACAACACTTCTTTTTTTAGGTTTTAAAAACTGAACAAAATTTTCATCAACACTATTTTTCTTTAGTGATTTTCTAAAGAATTTTGTGAGAATAAGATTAGAATAATAAGCTTCAGATCCACCTTTTAAAATGACGGCATTCCCAGACTTAAAACATAACGATGCAACATCTGCTGTAACATTGGGTCTACTTTCGTATATAACGCCAATTACACCAATAGGTATCGAAACTTTTGATATTACTAAACCATTTGGCCTCTTCCATTTTTCTAAAATGACATTTGTAGGATCCCTTAAACTAATAATTTTTTTAATAGAATTGGTTATCGCAATTATTTTTTTGTCATTTAATATTAATCTTTCGATTAAATTATTTTTAATACCTTTTTTGTAGGCATTCTTAATATCTTTTTTATTTTCATTAATTATTAATTTTTTGTTCTTTAAGATTAGAAGACGATAATCTTTTAGAACTTTGTCTTTTTTTTTTGTACTTAAACTTTTATTAATAGCTTTTTTTGATTTTTTTCCAATATCAGTTAGTAGCTTTTGCATTAAACCTCGACCATATCATCTTTATGAACAACTTCAGATTTTGTTATATATCCAAGTTTTTTTTCAATCTCATTTGAGTGACAACCCATTATCTTATTTATTTCTTCAGAAGAAAAAGAGCTTAAACCTCTCGCAAACTCTTTGTTTTTAGTATCAAGAATCTTTATATGATCACCTTTATTAAATTTCCCTGATAAATTAATAATCCCTGCTGCCAATAAACTTTTACCACCAACTAGTGCTTTTTTAGCACCATCATCTATGACAAGTGTCCCTTTTGGTGAAACAGAACTTATTATCCATTTTTTTCGCGCATGTAATTTAGATATTCTTGATTCAAATAAAGTACAAATATTCTTTTTTTCAATTTGTTGTATAGGATTTAAGTATAATCCGTTTGCAATAATCATATTACATCCTGCCAAATTACAAATCTTAGCAGCTTCAATTTTGGTATTCATTCCACCCTTACCAAACTCTGTAACCCCTTTTATGTAAATTTTTTTCATATCTTTGTCTAGATTATTCACTTTCTTTATTAATTTTGCGTCTTTAAATAATTTTGGATTTTTTGTGAAAAGTCCATCTACATCAGATAATAATATTAAAGTATCGGCATTAGTTATCTGTGCAACCCGAGAGGCAAGTCTATCATTATCACCATATTTTATTTCTGACGTTGCAATTGTATCGTTTTCATTAACGATGGGTATGTAATCCAACTTAAATAAGTTCTCAAATGTCCTTTTAGCATTTATTGATCTTCTTCTCTCTTCGGTATCATCCAAAGTTAGCAAAATTTGTGAAATATTAATCTTTAATTTTGAAAAAGTTTGAGAAAATAAATTCATAAGTTCGATTTGACCTACAGAGGCTATCGCTTGACTTTTATCAAGCTTTAAATTCGATTTATTGTAATTCATTTTTTTACATCCAAGTGCAATTGCTCCAGAACTTACAATGATAATCTTTTTTTTTTTAGATTTTAGTTTTTGAATATCTTTAGCAAAAGAAGAAAGCCATTTTTTTCTTATCTTTTTTTTATTATCTACAATCAGCGATGATCCAATTTTTATTACTATAATTTTCGAATTTTTAAGATGCATAACCAACTAATTTTGCTTTAATTTTGGAAATATATTTCTTCTTTATTGTAGAAATTGTAATAATTTCTGATTTAGTGATTTTTTTCAAATTTTTCTCAATTTTTTTCATTTCTTTATCGTCAATTAAATCAGTTTTATTTAAAACAATAAGCTCTCTTTTTTTTGCAAGTTTGGAACTATAGCTCTTTAATTCTTTTTTTACCTGATTGTAACTTTTTTTTATATCATCGTTTGTTATATCGATCATGTGTAAAAGAGATTTACACCTCTCTATGTGTTTTAAAAATTGTATTCCCAAACCTGTTCCTTTATGTGCTCCCTCTACTAATCCAGGAATGTCTGCAATTGTAACTTCTTTATCATCATAGCTTGCCACACCAAGATTAGGATTTAGTGTTGTAAATTCATAATTTGCAATTTTAGGATTAGCATTAGTAATAGCTGCTAGTAAACTTGATTTTCCAGCATTAGGTAATCCTATTATTCCAACATCTGCAATTGTTTTTAATTGAAGCCATATAGTAAATTCTTCACCACGAGTACCCTTAGTAAATTTTCTTGGAGCTCTATTTGTTGAACTTTTGAATCTTGTATTGCCTAAACCACCTTTACCACCTGCAGCAGCCACAAACTCCTCACCAATTTTTATAAAGTCGAAAATTAAGGTTTTATTATCTTCTTCAAAAACCTGAGTACCTAATGGAACTTTAAGAATGAGATCATCTCCACTTTTACCAGTCCGGTTTTGTCCAGCACCATTGTTACCTCTTTTTGCTTTATGATGTTGTTGATATCTAAAATCGATTAAAGTATTTAAATTTCTCTCAGCTTTTAAAATTACTGAACCACCTTTACCACCATCGCCACCATCTGGTCCACCATACTCAATAAATTTTTCTCTTCTAAAACTTGGGGAGCCATCACCACCATTGCCAGCTTTAATATAAATTTTTACTTGATCTAAGAATTTCATAATACAACGCTATTTTGAGTTGTAATATTAATTGGGTTTTACTGAAACAAAAGTTCTATCGGATTTTGTTTTTTTAAAAACAACTTTACCTTTTATTACTGAAAAAATTGAGTGATCTTTACCCATACCCACATTTTCTCCTGGAAATATCTTAGTGCCTCTTTGTCTAACAATTATGTTGCCAGGAATAACTATTTGACCACCATATTTTTTTACACCAAGTCTTCTGCCCGCACTATCTCTGCCGTTCCTTGATGATCCACCAGCTTTTTTCGTAGCCATATTTTATTCCTCTATTTACTCAATTCCTTTTTTTCAGAATCTTTTTTTGTTGGTTTAGAAATCTTCTCAGCCTCAGATAAAATTTTACCATCTTTCGAAAAAATTTTATTTATTCTAATCATAGAATATTCTTGTCTATGACCATTTTTTCTTCTTGAGTTTTGTCTTCTTCTCTTTTTAAAAATAAGTACAGTTCTATTTTTACTATTTTTTATTAGGTTTGCTTCAACTTTGGCACCTTGAATTGTTGGCGAACCAATTTCTATTACTTTATTATCGCCATATGCCAATATATCATTAAACTCAATTTTAGTGTCGGTTTTTGAATTTGGTAATTTTTCAATTTTTAAAATTTCACCAGACTTCACTTTATATTGTTTTCCACCTGATTGTATAACTGCGTATGACATAAAAATAGATTTTTTTATCTGGCAATATAGTCAGGGCATTTCTTTAGTCAAGCTTATTAACTAAAAATTATCCTTTAAATCTCTCAATTTTGAAAAACTTTTTAAATCTTTTGCTTTAAGAAATATATTACATTCTAATTCATCAGCTAAAGTACTTGGTATTGTTGGTAATGCATTTTTAAGTTTCTTGTTAATCTCTAGTATTTTATTTTTTAATTTTAAATTACCAGAGTCATTGGCGATACAAAAATTTGAGTTTTGTAAAGTGTATTCATGGCCACAATATATTTCTGTATCTTTTGGTAATGATTTAATTTTTTTAAGTGAATTATACATTTGCTCGTAAGTACCTTCGAAAATTCTGCCACACCCTAAAGAGAATAGAGTATCACCAGTAAAAATTTTTTTTTCTTTAAAAAAATGAAAAGCGATATGACCAGATGTATGACCTGGAACATGATAAATTTTTGCCTCAAAATTATCTTGTTTCCATATTTGATTATCCTCTAGAGATATATCAATCTCGGGTATACGATTTTTATCTCCAATAAACCCAACCACCATAGAATTATACTTTTTTTTTAACTCAAGATTTCCACCCACATGATCGTAATGATGGTGTGTATTAAGTATGAATTTTAAATTTATTTTCGAATTATCAAGATAATTGATTATTGGTGCAGACTCGCTAGGGTCAATGACACAAGCGGTTTGATTTTCTTCATCAATGATTAGGTAGCTATAATTATCCTGTAAACATTTAATAATTTCAATTTTCATTTATTTTTCTATTAAAAATATACCAAGTTCTCCAAATAAATTTTTAAAAATAAGATTTGATTTATTTATATCAGAAACATTTTCATTAATTAACGCTAAAGATTTAAAAATTTTAAAGTTTATAATCTTAGAAAATCCTACAAAATCTTTTATTGTGCACATATGAATGTTCGGTGTGTTATACCAATCATGAGGTAAAGAGTTTGTAATTGGCATTGTTCCTTTAAATAATAAATTTAATCTTACTTTCCAATGCCCAAAATTTGGAATAGTTACTATAGCCCTATTGCCAACTCGTAAAAGTTCTTTAATTACAATCTCTGGATTTATAAAAGCTTGTAAAGTTTGTCCAAGAACAACATAGTCAAAAGAGTCATTTGGAAATTGCTTTAAATCAAATTCTGCATTTCCTTCGATAACAGTTAGCCCTTTAGCAATACAAGTTTGTACTTTTTCTTTTGAAATCTCAATTCCTCTGATATTGACATTTTTATTTTTTTTTAAAAATTCCATTAAAGTTCCATCGTCACATCCTACATCAAGAACTTTTGCATCTTTTTCAATTAAATTTGAAATAATTTTATACTCTGGTTTCATGAAAGTTTTTCTGCATAAGATTTATCTAAAAAATTTTTTAGAGCTTTTAAGAAATCGGGAACATTAAGCAAAAAAGAATCGTGCCCCTTATCAGACTCAATTTCGACGAAACCTACATTTGCACCAACTGCGTTTAAGGCAATTACAATGTCTTTATTTTCTTGTGTTGGATAAAGCCAATCTGAGGTAAAAGATATTATAAAAAATTTTGCTTTTGTATTTTTAAAAGCATCAGATAAATTTCCATTAAATTGTTTTACTAAATCAAAATAATCCATTGCTCTAGTAATATACAAATAGCTATTCGCATCGAACCGATCTACAAATACCGAACCTTGGTATCTAAGATAACTTTCAATTTGAAAGTCAGCATCAAAACCAAATTTTAAATCATCTCTTTCTTGAAGTTTTCTACCAAATTTTTCTTGAAGCCCTTTTTTTGAGAGATAAGTAATATGTGCAGCCATTCTAGCTACAGCTAATCCTTTATCGGGTACAATATTTTTTGAATTATAATCTCCATCAGACCAATTATGATCTGCCGTAATGGCTTGTCTGCCAAGTTCATTAAAAGCAATATTTTGCGCAGAATGGCTTGAAGTACAAGCAATTGGTATTGCTGTTTTAGCTTTATCAGGATAATTACTAATAAATTGTAGGACTTGCATTCCACCCATTGAACCACCTACAACTGAAAAAAGTTTTTTTATTCCAAAAAAATCTAACAAATTAATTTGTGCATTTACCATGTCATTAATTGTGATGACTGGAAAATTTGTTCCATAAATTTTTTTTGTCTTGGGATTTTCATGGCTAGGCCCAAAAGATCCCATACACCCACCTATTACATTTGCACAGATTACAAAATACTTATCTGTATCTATCGACTTGCCAGAGCCTACCGCATAAGACCACCAACCATCCTTTTTGGTCACTGGATTTATACCTGTTACAAATTGATCACCTGTTAAAGCATGAAATACTAAAATTGCGTTATCTTTTTCATTATTGAGTGAGCCATAAGTTTCATACGCTAAAGGAAAATTATTAATAGTCTGACCACAATCTAATTTGAGTGGTTTTTCAACAATCAACGTTTTTATATTTTGTTTTATATTCATAATTAAAGCTGAAAGTTGAATTGTGAGAAAAAAAACTTTTTTAGCGGTTTTTTTAAAGCGCTCGCAATTCAGGTAAATCAGCGCATAAATTTTGTACTAGAAGTTATTTAGTATGTCAATTTTTAAAAATAATTACACTTAAACTATATAAAAAAATGTTTTTTTATTTATAAAGAGCTTAAAATTTATAAAAGTTGGCTACCATGAGATTTAAGAAATTAAATATTGAAACCTATGAGCCTGGTAAATCCAGTCTTAAGAGATTTCATCAAGTTGTAAAGTTATCTGCGAATGAGTCAGCCTTAGGTGTCAGCTCAAAAGCTAAAAAGATTTTGTCTAATAAAAATTTAAGTTTTTTTAGGTACCCAGATGGCAAGTCTAATGCCTTAAGAAGACAAATATCTAAAAAGTTTAAATGCAATGAAGATAGAATTATTTGTGGCGCTGGATCTGATGAGGTTATTCAAATGCTATGTCAATTATTTTTGAATCCCAAGGATGAAGTTATTCTTCCTCAGTATAGTTTTTTAATGTACAGGATTTATGCTAAAATAGTTGGTGCAAAAGTTATTTTTGCTAAAGAAAATAATTTCAAAGTGTCAATTCCAGAAATTATTAAAAATGTTTCAAAAAAAACAAAAATTGTTTTTTTAGCAAATCCTAATAATCCAACTGGAACATACCTAACAAGTTCTGAGCTTTTAGAACTTAGAAAAAAATTGAGAAAAAATATTCTGCTAGTAGTGGATGATGCATATGCAGAATATATGAAAAATAATGATTATAAAAGTGGATTAAAATTATTTAAAAATAAACAAAATGTCTTTATTTTAAGAACATTTTCTAAAATATACGGTTTATCCTCTCTAAGAGTAGGGTGGGGATATGGTTCAAAAAAAATTATTAAAGCACTGAATGTTATTAAGCCACCTTTTAATGTTAATGAGGTAGCACAAAAAGCTGCCATTGAGTCTCTTAAGGATACTAAGTTTATAGCTCGTTCAGTTAAACACAATATTATTTATGCAAAAAAATTGAAAAATTTTCTTAACCAATATGGAATTAATTCAAATAATATATCGGCCAATTTTTTATTATTAAATTTTGAGAAATGTAAATTTAAAGCGAAATATTTTTATGAAAAATTAAAGATGAAAGGAATTATCTTAAGATCAACGGAAAATGGCTACAATATAAAAAATATGTTACGATTAACCATTGGATCAAAAACAGATAATTTAAAATTTATGCGAGCAGTAAAAGGAATGTTTAATTAATGAAAAATGTGCTCATCATCGGCTGTGGCTTGTTAGGATCTTCGTTAGTAAAAAGAATTGCAAAAAAAAAATTAGCAAAAAAAATTTTCATTTTTGAAAAATCTAAAAAAAATATATCAAAGATCAAAAGACTAAAGTTGCCAGGAATTCTTGTAAATAAACTACAAGAGGTAGTTGCAAAATCAAATCTAATTATTTTTTGTACGCCAATGAGTGAATACAAAAAGATGATATTAAGATTAAACAATAATTTTAATTCAAAACAAATTATTACTGATGTTGGTTCGTCAAAAATAGAATCTTCAGAAATAATCAAAAGAAATTTAAAAAAGAAAATATCCTGGATTCAAAGTCATCCTATAGCTGGATCAGAAGTAAGTGGGCCTGAGCATGGTAAGGAAAATCTGTTTGAAAATAAGTGGTGTGTATTGATTAAAAATAAGAAAATAAATATGAAACATTTAAAATTTTTAAATTCTTTTTGGAAAAAAATGGGTTCAAAAACTGTAATCATGAATGCGGAAAGACACGATAAAATATTTTCAATTACAAGCCATTTACCACATTTAATAGCTTACAATTTGGTTAAATCAGCTCAAGATTTTGAGAAAAAGCAAAAATATGACTTAATTAAATATAGTGCAGGTGGATTAAGAGATTTTTCAAGAATCGCTGCATCAAATGAAATTATGTGGAGAGACATTTTTTTTGATAATAGAAAAAATGTTTCAAGAGCAATTGATATATTTATCAAAAATTTAAGATCTTTTAAGACAGACATTAATTCAAAAAATAATAAATCAATTCTTAAAAAATTAATTCAAACAAAAAAAGTTAGGTCTAAAATAATCAAATTAAAACAGGATGTAAATAAACCTGACTTTGGTAGAGATTAATAATTACCAATATTACTTACTTTTTTTACTTTTAGATTTGCAGTTTTATCAATTAATTCAATTGTTTGTTTAGTCGGCATTACTACCACCTTCTTTTTTGGTCCATAAGCATGAATAAATTTAGACTTACTTAAACATATACCGACATGTCCTTTCCAAAATATTATATCTCCTTTACTTAAATTTTTACCTTTTTTTCTTTTACAAAACTTTATCTGATCTTTTGTATCTCTTGGAAAAAATATTCTGTTATAATAAAAGTAAATTTGGATCAAAGCAGAGCAATCAATACCATCAGATGTTTTTCCACCCCATAGATATTTACTACTTTTAAATAATTTCATTATTTTCAAAAAATCTTTTTCAAGATGATCAATTTTGACAATATCACTTTTTTTTATCCATCTGTCCTTTTTAAACTCAATTAGTCTTTTATTTTTATTTAAAACCGATATGCCAGATGCAAAGAAAAGATAATTTTTTGTTGGTAAAAACTTATTTTTCTTTTTAATAAATATTCTAGATTTTGTTTTTTTTATCTTAAAAGTCGGCTTAAAATTTTTATAAAAATAATTTTTTTTAATATAACCAATATAATTGTCAAAATTAGTTTTAATCTTAACCCAGTTTTTTTGATTTTTTAATACTTTAAATTTTTCACCATACAAAATTTGCGATAAAGTTTCAGAGTTATTAGAAGGTTTTGCATTTATATTTCCAAGTGAAAAATTATAAAAAAAATTATTTTTCATTAATCTTTAATTTATTTCTTATTATCCATAATATAATTAAAGATGGTATTACCATTATAGCAGTTAAGATAAAAAATACCCCCCAGTCCCCATTAAGCCAATCAACTAGAGCACCCGATGATGATGCTAATGTGGTTCTTCCAGCAGTACCTATTGAGGCTAATAGAGCATATTGAGTTGCTGTGTAAGTTCTATCAACTAGCAATGATATGAATGCAACAAATGCAACAGTGGCAAAAGCTGCTGCAATGTCGTCAAAGATTACAGCAATTGCAAATAGTATCTCAGATTTACCACTCCACGCTAAAAGACTGAACAATAGATTTGTGCTCGCCATTAAAATTCCTGCTAAAAACATTGCTTTTAAAACACCAGATCTTATTACAAATAGCCCACCTAGCAGAGTGAAGATGACAGTTGTTATCCATCCTAAAGTTTTTGAGTAAATAGCAATATCTGATTTACTAAAACCAATTTCTTTATAAAAGATAATAGACATACGCCCTAAAAAAGCCTCTCCAACTTTGAATAAAAAAACAAACCCTAGGATCCCCAAAGCTATTTGAAAGCCATTTTTTTTAAAAAAACTTATTATAGGTCCACTGATTGTTCCACTGATCCAAGTTATAGTTTTAGTAAGAAAATTTGAATTTTGGAATTTACCAGCAATTAATTGATCATTTTCTTTCTGATTAATTTGTCTTTCAGTCGAGTCAGTTTCATTGACAAACATTAATCCAATATTCATTAGAATTATTAAAATTCCTAAGATTAAAAAAGTTAGTTGCCAATAATTTTGAAAACCTAAATTTTCTAAAAAATCTGCGGAAAACAATGACAAAACTCCGCCTAATTTATATCCGCTCCACCACCCAACGACAGCCATTGCTGCGCCCGCAGCCATTGATTTACCTTCGTTTTCGCTAATTTGCTCAATCCTTAAAGCATCCACAGTAATATCTTGTGTTGCTGAAGCAATTGCAATCAGTAAACCTACTGTTATTACAAGGGCTAAATTTTCTGATGGATCAATTACACTCCACAAAAATAACGAGATTAAGATTAATATCTGCATTAGGACAATCCATCCTCTTCGATGTCCAATTTTTTTTGTTAGGTATGGTATTTGAATACGATCTATTAAAGGAGCCCATAAATAATTAAATGCATAAACTGCAAATATAAGACCAGCCCAACCGACTGTAGATCTGCTTAATCCATCTTCCTTTAACCATAAACTTAAACTACTACCTATCAATACCCAAGGAAAACCAGAGATAGCACCAAGCAATAATATTTTTAACATTCTTTTATCGAAATAAACTGAAAATGTTTCTGAAAGGGATTGTTTTTTAATTTCTATCATTTTTTAATTCCTCCAGAATGAAGGTAAAAATAACACTAATATAGCAAATAACTCCAGTCTTCCCAAGATCATACCGATTGTTAAAATCCATTTGGAAAAATCTGGTAATGAGGAGAAATTACCATTAGGTCCAATTATTGAACCTAAACCTGGACCAACATTTGAAATAGAGGTCGCAGCACCTGAAATTGCGGTTATAAAATCAAGTCCATTTAAAGATAATAACGCAGACAATAAAAAAAATATTATTAAGTACATGTAAATAAAAGAAATGATCGATGCTATAAATTTATCATCAATTGGATTTTTATCGTATTTCAACACAAAAACACCTTTAGGGTAAATAATTTTTTTTAGTTGATTAATTACAAATGAATAAAGAATTTGAAAACGAAAAATTTTTATGCCACATGTTGTTGAACCAGCACAGCCACCTATGAACATCAAAGCTAAAAATAATACTAGAGGAAAGCTACCCCAATTGTCAAATTGAGCATTGACATAACCGGTTCCGGTTAGAATAGAAATAACGTTAAAGAAAATTGATCTTAAATTAAATGAACTTGAATTGTTTAAAGTAAGATAAATCGATAAAATGAAAATTGATATAAATATTATTTTAATAAAAGTTTTGATTTGAGAATCTGATGTAAAAATAGACCTATTGCCATTCAAAAATTTAATGTACACGATAAATGGAACACTTCCTAAAATAATAAATACCATAGCCGTAGTTTCTATCGCTATGCTATTAAAAAAACCAATGGATTGATTATAATTAGAGAATCCACCAGTTGCTATAGTTGTCATTGAATGTGTAATACTATCAAAAATATTCATTCCAAAAATATTGTAAGTGATTGCACATAGCGCTGTTAATCCAGAGTAAATATAAATTAATCTTAGAGCAACCTCTTTAGACTTTGGAAGAATTTTTTCAGATGAATCATTGTTTGAAATTTTGAATAATTGCATTCCTCCAACATTCATTATGGGCATTAATGTAATCGCCATCACTATGACACCAATACCCCCCAACCATTGAAGTATTGCTCTCCAAAATAATATCCCTTTAGGCATATTTTCTAAATTTGATATGATTGTTGAACCAGTTGTTGTAATACCTGACATACTTTCAAAAAAGGCATTTGTGACTGAAAATTCCAAATTAGAGAATATAAAGGGTAGTGAACCAAATATAGCAATACTTAACCATGCTAATGCAGTTAGAAGGAATGCTTGTTGTAAATTAAGTTTTTTTTCATGATCTAGATTGGAGAGAAAAAATAAGGTTCCAAAAATGATTGTAACAATTGCTGCACCAAAAAAAGAAGAGTCTATTTGACCATAAATAAATTGTACAATTATTGGAACAAGCATAAAAATACCGAGAATTATTTGAAGAATTCCAAGAGTGAAAAAAACTGTTTTATAATTAGACATTTTGAAAGAACATTATTTTATGGTAAATAAATTTCAACTCTATAAGAATTAAGTAGTTCGCTAATTAAAGATTTTGTTGAATTATTCATGATAAAAAAAGAAAACTTAGAAAAAACAAGCTCTTGGCCAATCGTTGAAGCAAAAAAAATGCTTAGAGAAAGAAAATCTTTTTTAGAAAAAAAAGGTAAAATTACACTACAGACTGGATATGGCCCAAGTGGACTTCCTCACATAGGGACATTTGGAGAAGTTGCTAGAACTTCTATGATGGTTAATGCGTTAAAACAATTAACTGATCTTCCAGCTGAAATTATCACTTTTTCTGATGACATGGATGGTCTTAGAAAAGTACCAGACAATGTACCCAACAAAGAATTGTTAGAAAAAAACCTTCATAAACCTTTGACAGACGTACCAGATCCCTTTGAAAAATATAATAGTTTTGGTGAACATAATAATGAGAAATTAAAAAAGTTTTTAAATAATTTTAATTTTAAATATAATTTCAAAAGCTCTACTCAATTGTATAAATCAGGTTTTTTTAATCCAACACTTCAAATTATTTTAGATAATTATGATGGAATAATGAATATCATTATGCCTACTTTAGGAAAAGAACGTCAAAAAACTTATTGTCCATTTCTTCCTATTTGTCCAGAAACAGGACATGTTTTGGAAATTCCGGTTAAAGAAATTGATAATTCTAAGTCTAAAATTGTGTTTGATAATAAAGGTCAAGATTTAGAATCAAGCATATTAGATGGTCATTGTAAACTTCAGTGGAAAGTAGATTGGGCCATGAGATGGTATGCGTTAGATGTTGACTTTGAAATGTACGGAAAAGATCTGATAGAAAGTGCAATATTATCCACTAAAATTATCAAACTAATTGGAAAAAAAAACCCATCTGGTTTTGCTTATGAACTCTTTTTAGATGAGAAAGGGGAAAAGATTTCTAAATCAAAAGGGAATGGAATAACAATCGAGCAATGGTTGGAGTACGCCTCACCAGAAAGTTTATCATTATATATGTATCAAAATCCGAAGAGAGCTAAAAAACTTTATAATGAGATAGTTCCAAAAGCGGTCGATGAATATTTGGAATTTATTGAAAAGGCTAAAACCCAAGATGAGCTTCAGTTACTGATGAATCCAGTATGGCATGTTCATAATGGTAGTGTTCCAAAAGAAAAAATGATTATGTCATTTTCTATGTTATTAAATCTTGTAGAAACAAGTAATGCCGAAAACAAAGAATTATTATGGAAGTTCGTAAAAAAATATAAGGAAAATATTTCTGAAAAAGATCACCCCATTTTTGATAATCTAGTTGGTTATGCTATTAAATATTTTAATGATGTAATAAAAGCCAAAAAAAAATATAAAACACCTGATCAAATAGAAAAAAAAGCACTAGAGGCTTTAATATCAACCTTAGATAAATGTAATGACAAGATGTCTCCTGAGGAAATTCAAACTTTAATTTATTCAACAGGAAAAGAAAATGGGTATTCAGAAAATTTGAGAGACTGGTTTAAATTAATTTATGAAGTTGTATTTGGAGTCGAAAATGGCCCTCGAATGGGTTTTTTTATAAGTTTTTTTGGTGTTAAAGAAACTAAAGATCTTATAATAAATAAAATTAAATAATGTTTTCAAATTTAAGATCTTTAATTTTTAAACTTGATCCAGAGACAGCCCATGGTTTGGCAATTAAGTCATTAAAATTTAATTTTGTGCCAAATGTTTTGGATAAAAATAAAAATAGCCATTTATTCAAGACTAAATTATTTGAAAAAGAAATAGAAAATCCAATTGGAATGGCAGCAGGATTTGACAAAAATGCTGAGGTTTATAATTCTTTATTTAAATTGGGATTTGGTTTTGTGGAGGTGGGCACAGTTACACCTCTCAAACAATATGGTAACCCCAAGCCAAGAGTTTTTAGATTAGTTGAAGACGAGGCATTAATTAATAGATTGGGCTTTAATAACTTAGGTGCAAAAAACATTGTTGGTAGGATCTCAAGTAATAAACAAATTGGTTTACTTGGAATTAACATAGGTCCTAACAAAGATACAAATGATAGATTGAAGGATTATGTTGAATGTTTAAAAACCTTCCATGAATTTGCAGACTATATTACGATTAATATTTCATCTCCCAACACTGAAGAGCTGAGAAATTTCCATGATCAGGAAAAATTGAATAGTTTATTAAATATAATCAATAGTGAAAAAACAAAACTAAATTCAAAAATTCCAATTGTAGTAAAAGTCTCACCAGATATTAAAGATAAGGAAATACCCAAAATTTCTGATGTTCTTTTAAGCAATAATATTAAAGCAGTCATTTTATCAAACACCTCTGACTCTACTCGAGATAAATTAAGTGACATTCAAAAGCATCAAAAAGGAGGTTTATCAGGTAAACCAATAGAGGAAAAATCTACGATACTGATTAATAAATTTTATAAAACTCTTGGTAATAAAATTAAAATTATTGGAGTTGGTGGAGTGGACTCTGGAATAAGTGCATACAATAAGTTTTTAGCTGGCGCGAGTTATGTTCAACTTTATACAGGTATGGTATACAGAGGACCAAATATTGTAAACCTTATTAAAAAAGAGCTTAAGGAATTATTGATAAGAGATGGAGTTAAACATTATAGTGAAATCATAGGGAAAAAAACAACTTCTTAAATTTTATAAACTTGACGCAATCATCAACTCACTTTATATAGTCGAAAATATTATGTCAAAAAAATGTGAACTTACCGGCAAAATTCCCCTTAAAGGTCATAATGTTAGTCATGCTAATAACAAGACAAAGAGAAGATTTTTACCTAATTTAAAAAAAGTAAAATTTACCAGTGAACTTTTAAAGAGAAGCATGAAACTTACTGTAAGTAATGCTGGTGTAAGATCTGTAGATAAAAAAGGAAGTTTTGACGAGTTTTTAAAGACTGTAAAAAATAAAAATTTATCTCCAAGATTAAAGAAGATGAAAAAAAGTTTATTAATAAAGTCTCCATTTCAAAAAAAATCAGTTCAATCTAAGACAGCTTAATGAATAAAATTTTTTTTATACTCTCATTTTTAATGGGAGCAGTTGTTTTGGCATCTAATTATTTAGTTCAGTTCCCTATAAAACATTATGGTTTAGAAGAAATATTAACTTATGGAGCTTTTAGCTATCCAATTGCTTTCTTGATCACAGATTTAGCCAACAGATCTTTTGGCAAGATAGTTGCTAGAAAAATTGTCTATATTGGTTTTGCTATAGGTATTAGCTTTACACTTTTATTCTCAACAAACTTCACAGACTTGATATCTATAAGAATTGCAATTGGATCGGGTACGGCTTTTTTAGTTGCTCAACTCTTAGATGTTCAAATTTTTGATAAATTGAGAAAAAAAGAATGGTTTGTTGCACCTTTAACGTCATCTTTGATAGGTTCAACAATTGATACTTTTATATTTTTTTCAATCTCTTTTTATGGAACAGGCATTCCTTGGATCACGTTGTCTTTAGGAGATTTAAGTGTAAAAATTTTTGTTGCTTTAATGATGTTAATCCCTTTCAGACTACTGCTAAAAACACTTAAACCGGTTTAGATTTAATATAAATATTTATAAGATAATATTTTATAAGCCAGTTTTGCTACTAGAAAATTGTAGGAATTAAATCCTTTGATCGGTGCGAGCTCATTTATATCTGCGCCAACGATGTTTGAGTTTTTGGCTGCAATCTTAATTATATCTAAAACTTCATCCCATAGTAAACCACCAGGTTCAGGTGTTCCAGTTGCAGGCATAATACTCGAATCTAAACCATCTACATCGAAAGTTAGATAAACAGTCTTATTTTTAATTAGTTTTTTAAATTTTTTTAAATCCCATTTTGCCTTATCTTTTGCCCAAAAAATACTAATTCTAGATTTATTTTTTTTTAAAAAAGGTATCTCCTCTTTAGAAATATTTCTAATTCCAAATGAGATTATTGAAACGTTTTTATAATCTAAACATCTTCTAATAGCAGATGCGTGTGAAAATTTTTCACCATTATAACTTTCTCTTAAATCTGCATGAGCATCGAAATGTAAGAGGCAAATATTTTTATGTTTTTTAACAAATGGAACAATACATCCTGGTGTGATTGAATGTTCACCACCAAAAGTCATTGGAAAAAGTTTATTATTAAGAATTTCTTTATTTACGTTAGCTATCTTTTTTAAAGCTTTTTTAATATTTTTATCAATCTTAAAAGGTTTTAAAGTTTTAATTCCTATTTTTTTGTAAGGTTCACAATTTAGTTCCTCATCATATAATTCAACTTGATGTGAAGCTTTAATTATCTCTTTTGGGCCATTTTTAGTCCCACCACCATAACTCACAGTTTTTTCCAGACCAAAAGGAACAATTACAACTTTTTCTTTGAAATTGAATTTATTATCTATTCCAAGAAACCCTTTTTTATTTGAAAGATATTGCAATGTTTTATCCAAAAATTTTTGTAAAGTTTTTTCTATCTCTATTTTTCCATTCACCTTTATGATATGCATCACTTGCAATCAAAGGTAATACACTTGTTGCCTCAGCGAAAACCATTTGTTCTTTCGTGACATCAACTTTACCCCATGAACTTGCCTCTTTTAAAGTTGAACTGCTACACGCACCATCTCTTGAGTCTGCTACACTAATTTGCACAGCATATTTATGCATTTCAACATCTTTACCTAAAAGTTCAGCACATATGACTGTGTCCTGAATAAAATTTTTTGGCACTCCACCACCTATCATAAATAATCCAGAACCTTTTGATTTAATTTTTATTTCAGTTAATTCTCGAAATTCTCTTATAGAGTCTATTGTAATATGAGACTTCGGGTTTTTTTCTTGGTGAATTACTAAACCAAAACCAGCGCTAGAGTCTGTGAAAGCAGGACAGAATATTGGCACATTGTGATCATAAGCAGTTTCAATTAAAGATTCTTTCTTTACTGAGTTTTTTTTAAGATATTTTCCAATTTCGTGAATAAATTCTCTAGAAGTATAGCTTTTAGGCTCCAAGTTATCAGCTATTTCACAAATTTTCTTATCACAAATTTGCAATTCATCTTCGTCAATGTACGTATCGTATATTCTATCAATATAATTTTTTCTAAGTTCAGTATCATCTTGAAATTGAGAGCCTTGATAATGCTTAAATCCTAATGCCTCAAAAAAATCCATATCAATTATCGAAGCACCAGTTGCAACGATTGCATCTACCATGTTGTATTTGACTAAATCTTTGTAAATATTCATACAACCAGCTGCTGAGGTCGAACCAGCTAAAGTTAGAAAAATTGTACAATTTTTATCTTTTAACATTTCATTATAGATGTTTGCTGCATTTGCAGTTTCTCTTGATACAAATGACATTTTCTCCATTGATGAAATAATTTTTCTGGAGTCGAAAGATGTAATATCTATATGTTCAACTGGATTTTTAAGAAAGTCTTTTTTACTATTATGTCCTAGATTTTTATTTTTTGACATTAAGCAACTAAAGTATCTTTGTTGCTGTCTTTGTTATAGAGGCTCATTATAGCATTATCTTCAACTTCATAAATCTTATCAGAATAGAAACCATTAAACTGTGTTCTAAAGGTAAGGCCGTATGAACCTAATTGACCAAGTTCTATATAATCATTTTCTTTAATATTATTAGGTAAAAGGAAAGGACCTTTCATGTAATCCATGCTGTCGCATGTTGGTCCATAAAAATCAAATGCAGTTAATTTTTTTGAAATAATTTTGTTTGAATTATCTTTTATCATTTTAGATGGAAACACAATATTCGGTGTTCCTGCATCAAAAAGTGTTCCATAAGTTCCATCATTTATATAAAGTTTTTGTTTTTTTCTTAAGTTAACCCGAACTATAGTTGAGCCACTTTCAGCAACTAAGGCTCTACCTGGTTCACAAATTATTTCTGGTAATTTTTCAATCTTTAAATTTTCTAAACCTTTCTTAATTTCATCAAAATAACTCTCTAAAGAGGGTGGAATTAAATCTGGATAGATAGTTGGAAAGCCGCCTCCTATATTTAAATAATCAGGAACAATTTTCGTTTTCTTAATTATATTTGCAACTTCGGAAATCCCTTTTGAGTATGAAATTGGATGCATACATTGCGATCCTACATGAAAACTTAATCCAATCTTTTTTGAATGTTGTTTTACTAATCTTAAAAGTCCTGCCGCCTCTGAATTTATAGCACCGAATTTTTTTGACAAGTCAATTTCAGCATGTTCATTTGATACAGCTACTCTTACAAATAATTCTAAATCTTTTGCATTGCTGGTGCTCTCAATAATTTTTATCAATTCATCTTTAGTATCAAGTGCAAATGTTTTGACTCCGTATTTGAAGTATGCTTCACTTATATCTTCTCTACTTTTAATTGTGTGCATGAAAGAACACTTAGATACTTGATCAAATTTTCTGACTGCTTTTATCTCCTCCACCGAGGCAACATCAAATTGATTAATACCGCTTTTTAATAAAGTTTTAATTACCTCAGGATGAGGATTTGTTTTGACAGCATATAGAATTTTACCTGGAAAGTTTTTTTGAAAAAATTTGGAAGCTGAAAGAATTGATTTCTTTCTAATACAATAAACCGGTTTGTCTGGTCTCAGTTGATTAACTAGTTCTTCAACCGACTTAAATTTTTGCATTTTTCATGCCCCCCAAAAAAAATTTAACAAAAAAAAGTCTTTTTATTTAAAAAAACTTTAATGAATCGAGCAATTAATTCAATACTTACCTAATGTAAAGCAAATAATGACCTATTGAATTGTGGAAAAAAATTCCCATATTGGACCTATGAAAAACGAAGGCGCATTACAAAATTTAGCTGATTTCAACAATAAATCACTATTAATTGTTGATGATGACAATCCATTTAGAGAAAGATTAGCTAGGGCTATGGAAAAAAAGGGTTTTGAAGTTATTCAAGCTGAAGGTGTGCAAAAAGGAATTGATACAGTCAAAGCAAAAAAACCAGGATTCGCTGTTGTTGATTTGAGGTTGGGCGATGGCAATGGTTTAGAAGTTGTAAAACAAATACAGACCTCTAATCCTGAAAGTAGAATAATAATGTTAACAGGATATGGAAATATTCCAACTGCTGTTGCAGCAATAAAAGAGGGTGCAATAGATTATTTGGCTAAACCTGCAGATGCAGATGATGTTGAAAAAGCTCTTTTAGCTGATCCTGCTAAAAAAGCGGCTCCACCTGAAAATCCAATGTCAGCAGATAGAGTAAAATGGGAACATATACACAGAGTTTTTGAATTGTGTAACAGAAATGTTTCAGAGACAGCAAGAAGACTAAAAATGCACCGAAGAACTCTTCAAAGAATTTTATCTAAAAGATCGCCTAAATAAGTTTTCTTAATTTAAAAATTTTCTTGGCAATAAGTACAAGTAAAACTATCTTAAATATTTCAGCTAATAGAAAAGGCTTAACACCTAAATCGAATATAGGTTTGTCCCATCCAATTAGTGTCCCTAACCACAAAATACCAAAAATATAGATTGTTGATACAGCAAGTATAAGTTTTGAGAAAATGATTAAATAATTATCTTTTAATTTTACAAAAGAAGCTAAAAAACAAGCTGAAAGAAATCCAATTAGATATCCCATTGTTGGACCTGTAAAATAAGCTAAACCTATTCCTCTTTCTGGGGAATTTGAAAACACAGGAAGACCTGCAATTCCTTCAATCAAATATAAACCAATTGTCGCAACACCTATTTTATATCCAAAGCTTATTCCAATAAAAAGAACTACAAAAGTTTGCATTGTCATTGGAACTGGATAGAAAGGAATTTTAATTTTTGCCGAGACAGCAAGTAACACAGAACCTAAAAAAATTACAAGTATTGATTTAATTATTTGGGCTTGTGTATTTTGCTTTATAAGTTCCATAAAAAATAATACTCTTATTTCTGTCTATAATCTATATTAATTTCTAATGGGAAAAATTAAAAAAACAGATCATTTTTATTTAATTGATGGATCAGGTTACATTTTTAGAGCGTATTATGCGTTACCACCATTAACGCGTAAAAGTGATGGATTACCGACGGGTGCAGTGAGTGGTTTTTGCAGTATGCTTTTTAAACTTCTAGAGGACTCAAAGTCAAATCAAAATTTACAAAAACCAACACATTTTGCAGTTATATTTGACTCTGCTAGAAAAACTTTCAGAAACGAAATTTATAGTGATTACAAAGCTAATAGAGCTGAAGCACCTGATGATTTAGCTCCTCAATTTGATTACATCAGAAAATCAGTATTGGCTTTTAATTTACCTTCATTGGAATTGATAAATTATGAAGCTGATGACTTAATTGCAACGTATGTTGAAATGATTTTAAAAGAAGGTGCAAAAGTAACAATAGTGTCCTCAGATAAGGATTTAATGCAATTATATAAAAAAAACGTTCGAATTTATGATCCAATGAAAAATAAGTTTATTTCAGAGGAAGATATTAAAAATAAATTTGGTGTAGGTGCAAGTAAGGTAATTGATGTCCAGGCTTTAGCTGGTGATAGCAGCGATAATGTACCAGGAGTTCCTGGAATTGGTGTTAAAACAGCTGCAGAATTAATTAATAAATATGGAGACCTTGAAAAACTTTTAAAATCTGCTCATGAAATTAAACAAAACAAAAGAAGAGAAACACTCATTGAGAATAAAGATAAGGCTATAATAAGTAAAAAACTAGTGACATTAAAAAGTGATGCTCCCGTAAATAAAAATCTAACTGATCTTGAATTAAAAAGTATTGATAAAGATAAACTCTATAAATTTTTGAGGGAGATGGAATTTAATAGATTGTTGAGTTCAGCTATCTCTGCATATGGAGAACCAAATTTAACAAGTATCAAAAACGAGGTTAAAATTGAAAAAAATCAAAAAGCAATCAATAAAAAAGAATATTATCTAATTGAAAATTTGGAACAAATCGACAACTGGATAACTGAAGCTGAGGAGTTAGGTGAAGTTGCAGTAGATACCGAAACAAATTCATTAGATCCTCATCAGGCAGATCTAGTCGGTGTTTCATTAAGCTCAAAAATTGGAAAAGCTTGTTATATTCCTATCGGTCATAAATCTAACAAATGCATCGAAAAAGATTTAGTTTTAAAAAAGTTAAAACCTTTACTTGAGGATCCTAGTATCAAAAAAATAGGTCAAAATATAAAATTTGATTTTATAGTTTTTTTCAAACACGGAATTAATATGACTTCAATGGAAGATACTATGCTGATGTCCTATGTCCTAGATGCAGGAAAAAATAGACATAATATGGATACATTGTCAGAAATTCATTTAAACCATAAAACAATATCTTTTAAAGATTTAGTTGGCACAGGAAAAAAGGAGATTAATTTCAGTGAAGTAGATGTTGAAAAAGCCAAAGATTACGCAGCCGAAGATGCTGATATTACATTTAGATTATACAAAAAATTTCAAAAAAGTTTAAAGGATGAAAAAATGAAAAATATCTACGAGATATTTGAAAAGCCTTTATTAAAAATTCTTGCTTTTATGGAAATTGAGGGAGTTAAAATAGATAATAAATTTTTAAAATCATTATCCACTAAATTTGAAAAAAAGATTGTTAAAATTCAAAATGAAGTTTTTAAAATATCTAAAAAAGAATTTAATATTGCATCACCAAAACAACTTGGGGAAATATTATATAATGATCTTAAAATTGCAGATTTAAAAAAAACAAAAAAAGGGAGTTTTGCAACAAGCGCTTCGGTTTTAGAAGATTTAGCATTTAAAGGTCATAAGTTTCCCCAATTAGTATTGGATTGGAGACAGGTATCTAAATTGAAAAATACCTACTCAGATTCCTTGCCGGAACATATCAATCCTAACACACAAAGAGTTCATACCTCTTTTTTATTAGCAGCTACTACAACTGGCAGATTAGCGTCAAGCGATCCAAACTTACAAAATATTCCGATTAAATCTGAGGATGGTAAAGATATTCGTAAAGCATTTATAGCCAAAAAAGATCATGTTTTAATTTCTGCAGATTATAATCAAATTGAGATGAGAATTTTAGCTGATTTAGCTGACGTCAAAGGATTAAAAAAAGCTTTTAAAAACAACGAAGATATTCATTCACTCACAGCTAGTCAAATTTTTAATGTTGATATAAAAAAAGTAAATCAGGATCAGAGAAGAAAAGCTAAAGCTATAAATTTTGGAATAATATATGGGATTTCACAATATGGATTAGCAAAACAAATTAATGTCACAAATCATGAAGCTGAGGAATTCCTTAATGCTTATTTTTTGAAATTTCCTGAAATAAAAATTTATATGGACCGAACAATAAAGTTTTGTAGAAAAAGTGGATTTGTGAATAATATTTTTGGAAGACGATCACATTTTATTAATATCAATGATAAAAACTATAATATTAGAAATTTCCAAGAGCGCGCAGCAATTAATGCTCCAATTCAAGGCTCAGCTGCAGAAATAATGAGATTAGCTATGATAAGACTTGATAAAAAATTAAGTGATCAAAAAAATCAAAATACAAAAATGTTGTTGCAAATCCATGACGAGTTAATTTTTGAAACTCCTAAAGAAGAAGCAAAAAGAATCAGTAAAATTATAATTGATGAAATGTCTAGTGTTGTTAAGAGTGAACAGCATTCTTTTTCCATACCTTTAACAGTTGATCTAAATACCGGAGAAAATTGGGGTACACTTCATTAATTTAATTGCCCAAATTAGAACAATTTAGTATTTTTATAATCGAGTATGCAGAAACAAACAATTGCCCTTGTCGATGATGATAGAAATATTTTAACAAGTCTGAGTATAGCTTTAGAGAAAGAGGGATTTAAAGTTCAAACATATATTGATGGTGAAAGCGCTTTAATTGGCTTAACTAGAACCCCACCGGATCTTGCAATCGTTGATATTAAAATGCCAAAAATGGATGGAGAAGAGCTACTTAAAAAGCTAAGAAAAAAAACTTCATTACCAGTTATTTTTTTGACCTCTAAAGATGATGAAATTGATGAATTGCTTGGATTGAAGTTAGGAGCAGATGATTTCATAAAAAAATCTGGAGGCTTTTCAATTAAAGTGTTGATTGAAAGAATAAGAGTGCAACTCAGAAAGAAAGATTCAAAAGAAATTATAGAGGAAAACAAAAGTATAATATCTCATGGTAAATTAAAACTAGATCCTTCACAATTAGAGTGTGAATGGAATGGTAAACAATTGCCAGATAAACTTACAACGACCGAATTTTTATTAGTTAAGGAATTAGCAAAAAGACCAGGTATAATCAAAGAAAGAGCTCAGTTGATGGATATAGCCTACAGAGAAGATACCGATATAGAGGACAGAACAATAGACAGTCATGTGAAAAGAATAAGAAAAAAATTTAAAAAGGTTGATCCTGAATTTTCAGCTATAGAAACTAGATATGGAAGTGGATATAGGTGGAATGTTAGCTGATGTTAAGCAACCTTCTTAAAAACTTATCTATATTAAAAAAATTTTTATTTATTAATTTTATTTTTTTTACATTTATTGGAATTTTTCTTTTTATTTACTTAAAAAATGTTCAACCAAATTTAATAAAAAAAAAATCATCTAATCACATTGAAGTGATTAATAATACTATTGATAATTTGACAAGACTAAATGTCGAATTTGTAGAAGATGATATCAGGAAATTTCTTTTTTCCACAAGATTTCTTTTTCAAAATTTAGATAGAGTGATATTTTTTGATAATCAACTAAACTTAATTGGTGATACAGATACCTTAGATCTTGATCCTAGATCGTTTTCACAAAGATTAGATATTGTTGAATTTGAAGTGTTAACTGAAAAAAAAACTAAAGAAATCACTGAGAAAAAAAATATTGATGTTGGAAATAATAACGTTATTTCTCTTAATGATGTACTTTTAAATTACGCATCTTCTAAAAATTTTGGAACACCTTTTACTTTTACCCAAGAAGAGTTCAATAAATTTAAGCTGACAACAATTAAAAATGTAATGCAAAAAGGTGAAAACATTGGCTATTTAGCTATTACAGAAAATGCAAATGATGTTAAAGCAGCTATAGATGAAAGAAAGACTTTTGTAATTAGAACGGCTTTAGCTATTGGTTTAGTAATATTAATTTTCTCCTTTGTTTTAAATAGATATTTCTTAAAACCAATTAAAAATTTAGTAACATACACTGAAACAATCAGAAATAAAGATCCGAAAGTTACTAATCTTGATATTTTAAAAAAAAGAAATGATGAACTAGGATTACTCTCAAAATCACTAGATGATATGACAAATGAATTAACTAAAAGGATTTCACATGCTGAAAATTTTTCAACAGATTTAGTTCATGAAATAAGAAATCCTCTAGCTTCTCTCAAGAGTGCGTCTGAAATTTTACATGATACGACTGATGTTGAGCAAAGGATTAAATTAATTGATATTTTGAGTCATGATGTTCAAAGAATTGAAAGATTAATTACAGATTATTCACAAATGCTAAAAGATGAAGTTGCATTAAGTAGAGAAAAAATTAAAAAACTTGATATCGAGCCAATTATTAAATCAGTCGTAGATGATTTTAATAATATTTATAAATTAAAAAGAGGAATAAATATTTCTTATTCGAACGATGGAAAAAACAAATATTTGATAAATGGAATAGAAAATAGAATTGAACAAATAGTTGCTAATCTTTTGGATAACGCAATATCTTTCAGTGGTGATAATAAAGATGTAATTGTTAAGGTTTCAAAATTAGAAAATGATAAAGTTTCAATCAATATTTTAGATGAAGGACAAGGATTTAAAGAAAAAGATACCAATAAAATATTTAAAAGATTTTATAGTAATAGACCTGATAAATTTGGACAACATTCTGGACTTGGTTTAAATATAGTTAAAAATTTAGTCGATTTACATAATGCTACAATAAGAGCATCTAACAGATTAGACAAAAAAGGAGCAAGTATGGAAATTATATTTCCAAATGCCTAAAGAGTTATATTGATTAATTAATTCTTTATTGCTAGAAGACGCACCATGGAAGATTTCAAAGTTAAAGATTTGACCCAAGCTGAGTTTGGAAGAAAAGAAATTTCAATAGCAGAGAGTGAAATGCCTGGCTTAATGGCTTTAAGAGAAGAATACTCTGGAAAGTCACCGCTAAAAGGAGCAAAAATTATTGGATGTCTGCACATGACTATTCAAACAGCTGTTTTAATTGAAACACTAGTTGCTTTAGGTGCGGAGGTAAGATGGTCATCTTGTAATATTTTTTCGACCCAAGATCATGCAGCAGCTGCAATCGCCAAAGCTGGGATTCCAGTATATGCTTGGAAGGGAGAAACTGAAGAGGAATATATTTGGTGTATTAAACAAACTATTGAGGGTAAAAAAGATTGGGCGCCTAACATGCTTTTAGATGATGGAGGAGACCTCACTGCAATGATGCATCAAGAGTATAGTGAATTACTTAAAAATGTGAAAGGTGTTTCAGAGGAGACGACAACAGGCATTAAAGCTCTTAATAAAATGGAAAAAGATAAAACTTTGTTAGTGCCTGCAATAAATGTAAATGATTCTGTCACCAAATCTAAATTTGACAATCTCTATGGATGTAGAGAGAGTTTAGTTGATGGCATAAGAAGAGCTACAGATGTTATGATGTCTGGAAAAATTGCTATAGTTGCTGGATTTGGAGATGTCGGTAAAGGAAGTGCCGCATCTTTAAGACAAAGTGGTGCTAGAGTATTAGTTACAGAAGCCGATCCAATTTGTGCATTACAAGCAGCAATGGAGGGTTACGAAGTGGTTTTGATGGAAGAGGCAATTAGCAAAGCTGATATCGTTGTTACAGCAACTGGTAACAAAGATATTGTTACAGCTGATCATATGAGAGAAATGAAAGATAGAGCAATTTTGTGTAACATAGGACACTTTGATAACGAAATTCAAGTTGAAGCTTTGAAAAATTATAAATGGACTGAAGTAAAACCTCAAGTTCACGAGATAGAATTACCAAGTAAAAAAAGGATTATTTTATTAGCAGAAGGTAGATTAGTTAATTTAGGTTGTGCCACAGGTCATCCAAGTTTTGTAATGAGCGCATCGTTTACTAACCAAGTGATTGCTCAGATAGAGCTTTGGAATAATCATAAAAACTATGAGAACAAAGTTTATGTTTTACCAAAACATTTAGATGAGAAGGTTGCCACACTTCATCTTAAGAAAGTTGGAGCAAAATTAACCAAATTATCAAAAGAACAGGCGGACTATATAAGTGTCGGAGTCGAAGGTCCTTTTAAACCTAATGCCTACCGCTATTAAAAGTGATAAAATAGATTTATCTTCAGAAAAAGAAACAGAGGAACTCGCCAGTACATTTTTAAAAAAAATCAAGCCTGGATGCTTCATTTTTTTATATGGTGAAATCGGGGTAGGAAAAACTACTTTTATTAGATATCTTATTAATCAATTTCAAAAACTTAATAAATTGGAGATAACAGAAGTTACGAGTCCCACTTTTAATTTGTTAAATGAGTATCAAATAAATGATTTCAAGATAAATCATTATGATCTATTTAGATTAAAATCTACTGAGGAAATTAAAAATTTAGATTTATTTGAAGATAATAAAAACACAATTACTTTAGTAGAATGGCCACAAATAATTAAAGAAAAACCAAAAAATTTGATAGAATTAGTTTTCGAGTATGGAAAAGATCACAAAACTAGATCTGTTCAAATTAAAGGTTTATAGCTTCTATTCCTGAATGCCAAAATTAATAAAAATAAAGGGAGATGCATCTTTTAGAAGTTTTTTTAGAAAAAAAGTAAATGGTAAATCCTCTATCGTTGTTTATGCCAAAAAAGAAAAATTTAAAAATTTACTTGTATACGATGCAATAAATAAAATTTTAAACAAGAACAAAATTTTAGCACCACGTTTATATACCCAGAGATATGATAAAAATTTCATTGAAATTCAAGATTTTGGAAATGAAACTGTTTTCAAAACATTAAAAAAAAAGGGCGAAAATAAACTAAGCTATTTTAATCGAATAATTAAATTGTTAATACAAATACAGTCTATCAAACATAGAAAAGTAAAAAATTTTAGAAATCAAAATTATATAATTCCAAAATATGATAAAAAGATTTTAATAAATGAAGCTAACTTATTTTGTGATTGGTATGCAAAAAATAATTTATCAAAATTAAGAAAAAAAAGATTCTGTAAAAAATTTAAAAAGATCATTAAAGAACTAACTTTGAAATTAAAATTAAAAGATAATATTTTCGTCCACAGAGATTTTCATGTTTCAAATTTAATGTCAGTTAAAAACCAAATAGGTCTTATTGATAGTCAGGACGCGTTAATTGGTAACAAAGCTTATGATTTAGCTTCTTTAATAGATGACGTGAGACTAAAAACTTCTTACTCTTTTAAGGAGAAAATTTTTAAGTTTTATATAAAAAAACAAAAAAACTTGGATACTAAAAAATTTAAGAATGATTTTGAAATATTATCAGTTTTAAGAAATCTTAAAATTATTGGAATATTTACCCGCCTAGCACTCAGGGATAGAAAAAAAAATTACTTAAGATTTATTCCTTATACATGGCAACTGATTAATATGCGAATTGATCAAAATCGGACATTCATTGATTTGAAAAATTTATTAAGTCAAAATTTTAAAAAGATTAAATGAGAATTAAAACAGCTTTGATATTATGCGCAGGCTTCGGATCGAGGTTAAATCCGCTTACTTTAAAGACACCTAAACCTCTTTTGAAATTAAATGATAAAACAATGTTAGAAGTCTGCATAAATTTAACTTTAAAATTGGGTGTTCAAAAAATATTTATCAACACATTTCATTTAGGTGATCAAATCTCAAAATTTATTGAAAATAAAAAGTTTCCAATAAATATTCAAATAATCAAAGAGGAAAATGAGATACTTAATACAGGTGGAGGAATATTAAATTTGATCAATAATTCAGATGATAACGATTTTATAATTTTTAACCCTGATACTTTATGGCACAAAGATTATCTTCATGAAATTACTCAAATGCAAAATTTTTATTTTTCTAATAAACTAAATAATGTTCTCCTGCTTTCAAATAAAGAATTGAGTTTTGATAAAAATTTTTTAGGTGATTTCACATTGGAAAATAATTTGATAAAAAAAAATGAAAAAAACGATTTGATATATATTGGTTGTCAAATTCTGAACAAAAGTTTATTTAAAGAATATAGAGTCTCAAATTTTTCTATTACAAAAATATGGGATAATTTACGAAAAGAAAATAAATTAAATGGTTTTCAAAGTAAAAAAAAATTTTATCATTTAACAAATTTAGATGTCTTCAAAAAACTAAAAGATCTTTAGCTCTTTCCTTATCAAGATACTCACATTTTGCTATTGCAAAATTTTCTCTAAATTCTATCAACATAGGGTTTCCAGTGGGTATTTCTAAATTAGAAATTTGTTTATTATCTAAATTAAATAAATTCTTACATAGAGCCCTAATAGAGTTTCCGTGTGCAGATATTAAAACATTATTTTTTTTTAAATTTTCTTTCACGTGTTTTTCAAAAAAATTTATAACTCTTTCATAAGTGTCTTTTAAAGACTCAGTGTCAGGTAATAATTCTCTTGGAATTTGTTTATATGTATCAATATTAAGTGGATGAAATGGACTTTCCTTTTTTAGTGGATCTGGTCTTAGATCCCATGATCTTCTAAACTCATAAATTTTATCCTCGCCAATTTTTTTACTCATTTCAACTTTATTCAAACCAGTTAGTGCTCCGTAATGTCTCTCATTCAATTGCCAAGCTTTAGTAAAATTTTTTTTATCATCTAATTCTTGTTGAATTATTTTAAGAGTATTATTTGCTCTTAATTGAAGAGAAGTGTAATAAAAATCAATTTTGATGTTTTTGTTTTTCAATAAAAATCCTGCTTTTTTTGCCTCCAAAATACCTTTTTCGGTCAAATCAACATCAACCCAACCAGTAAATTTTTTCTCTAAATTCCAAGTACTTTGTCCATGCCTCACTAATATTAAAAAACTCATATAATTATATTTAAATTAAATTTATAAATAAAACTATCAAATTAAATGATAAATTTTTTTTCAAAATTTAAAATATTTTTTTATGTAATTAATTTATTATTAATCATCTTATATTTATTCCCTGGGAGTTTATTAGGATGTGTTTTTTTTGATAATTGTAAAGTTCAACCACAAATTACATCAGATTTTCTCCAAATATCCTCTAACCACTTTTACGCTTTCGGATTAGTTACTATTTTAGGATATTTAACTTTTTTAAATTCAGAAAAATTAAAACTAGTTTTATATTATCTTTTAGTAATTTCAGTTTTATTAGAAGTGTTTCATATATTAATTCCTGAAAGGAGTTTTCAGTGGTCAGATCTGTTTGGAAATTTATTAGGGGTGATAGTTGTAATTTTTGTTAAGAGTCTTATAAATAAATATGGGATCACTAAAAAATAAATTTGTTATATTATTTATTTTTTTCTTAACAGGATGCTCATCAATTCCATCAAATACTGCTAATAGTTGTTCAATATTTAATGAGCGTTATCTCTGGTACAAGTATGCAAAAAAAACAGAGCAAAAATGGGGTACTCCTATTTATATTCAATTAGCTATTATAAAAATGGAGTCAGATTTTGACTGGTTAGCTAAGCCAGCTAGACAAAAAATATTTAAAGTAATCCCTTACAAACGCCCATCAAGTTCATTTGGATACTCTCAGGCAGTAAAAGGGACTTGGGAACAATATAAAAAAGAAACAGGAAATAAGTTAGCAACAAGAGCTAGATTTAAAGATAGTGTTGATTTCATTGGTTGGTATACTAGTAAATCAGAAACAATTTTAAAAATTTCCAAACAAGACGCTTTTAAACAATATTTGGCCTATCATGAGGGCTGGGGAAATTTTAAGCATTATAAAAAAAATAAAAAAGTTATTGGATTAGCTAAAAAAGTTGAGAAACAATCTAATATTTATAAAAAACAATTATTGAGTTGCAGCAATTCTTTAAATAAAAATAAATATATTATTTTTTAGAGAGTTCTTTTTTTAACTCCAGGTCTATTACATCAATCCTTTTGGTGTTTTTTGCTAAAGCTAAATACATTGATGGAGTAACATATAATGTGAAAAAAGTTGAAATTATCATACCACCCAAGATGGTTGCTCCCACAGCTAATCTTGATCCTTCACCTGCACCTGGGCCAATATTCCCTATAACCAAAGGTATCATTGCGATCATTGTACTTAATGATGTCATAATGATAGGCCTAAATCTTACTGCACAAGCCTCTTTCACAGCTAATTCAATACTTTTTCCTGTAGTCCTTATTCGATTGGCATAATCAACAATTAAAATACTATTTTTAGTTGATATACCGATAAGTATTATCAAAGCGATTTGAGAAAAAATATTAACTGAACTATTTAAAAATAAAATAAACACTAAGCCACCAAAAATTGCCAAAGGAACTGTTAAAACTATAATGAATGGATGAATGAATGAATTAAACGTTGCTGCCATTACCAAGTAAGCTGTGAGCAATGCGAGGGCAAAAATTATAAATAATTCATTACTAGTCTCTTTAATTTCCTCGGATTTACCTTTCCAGGTAATCTGATTTTTTGGAGCCAAATCTGCCATGATACTCTCAAAGAATTTTATTGCCTCGGTTAAGGTGTATCCCTCATTAATATTTGCAGATATCGTGACTGCTCGTTGTCTATTGTATCTTGCAAGTTGTTTCGCTGAACCCTCCTCTTTAAAACTAACTAAATTTGATAAAGAAATTAGTTTTCCATTTGTTTCAGAACGAACAAAAATTTTTGAAACTCCTTCTTTATTCCTTCTATCAGATAAATATTGCTGAACTACAATTGGGTATTCTTTACCTAATTTATTGAAAGTTGTAATTTTTTTCCCCCCATAAAGAGTTTCAAGTGTTTCTCCTATTGCTTTTGTTGATACGCCTAAATCTTTAGCTTTATTTTTATTAATAACTAATTTCACCTCAGGTTTGTTTCGATTGTAATCAGACTCAATTCTTGAGAGACTTTTATTTGATCTTAATTTTCTAATTACTCTTTTTTGAATTTCTTCAAGTTCCTCATAGGTACTTCCATAAATAACCATTTGTACTGGCTTATTATAATTAGATACCCTGATTGATTGTGGAGATATTGGAAATGCAAGAGCTTGAGGTAATGAAACAATTTTTCCAATAGCCTCTCTTAAAACAACTTGCTGTCCTTTTTTCCTATTTTTCCAGTCATCTAAAAGTGCAATTATGATAAAACTATTATATGAGTTTGCAGAACTACCAAATCCAGGTACTCTCATAATAAATCTTGAGTATGGACTATCTTCAGCTTGTAAAAGTGGAATTAATCTAGCTTCGACTTTTTGTGCTTGTTCTTGTGTGTACTCAAAAGAGCTTCCTTCATCTGTTGCGCCAATGATTAAATAAGCACCACGATCTTCCATTGGCAATAATTCTTTTTTAGAGAAACTAAACAATAATACGGAGCAAATAATTATAAATATAATAAAAGAACCTACTGATTTTGTTTTGTGAGCAATTACATCTAAAGTCTCTTTATAAAATTTTGAAAATCCTAAAAATATTTTTTCAAATTTTTGAATAAAAATCCTTTTTGAAGTCTTTTTATTTAAAAATTTACTTGCGAGCATTGGCGACAAGGTAAGAGCAACAAATGATGAAACAACTATTGAAAATGATAATGCAATTGCTGTTTCTCTAAATAATGTTCCTGATATTCCCTCGATAAATATTAGTGGTAAAAATACAGCTACTAAAATTAATGTTGTTGCTATGATTGCAAATGAAATTTGTTTAGATCCTTTATAAGCAGCAACTAGTGGAGTTTCTCCATTTTCAATTCTTCGATATATTGCATCAGTCATAATCACCGAGTCATCAGTAATTATTCCAATCGCTAAAATAAAACTTAAAAGAACAAATATATTTATGGATAACCCAAAAATATAAAGACCTAAAAAAGATGCTATTAAGCTTACTGGAAGAGCAATCGCTGGAACGACTACAGCTTTAAGATTACCAAGAAATAAATAAATTATTAGTACCACTAATACAAAAGCAATCAAAAGGGTTTTATATACCTCTTCAATAGCAGCCTCAACGTAGTTTGCTCTATTAAATGAAACTCTTAAATCTAATTCATTTGGTAAAGATTTTTTAACTTCTACTATCTTTTTTTTGATTTCATTCGAAAGTTCGACTGTTGAAGCTCCACTTCTTGCATAAATACCAATACCCACTGTCCTTAAATTAACCTGATCTTTTGTTTGAGCTTTAAAAAGTGTTTTTTCTGAAACAGGTCCAAACTCAATATCAGCAACATCAGATAACAAAATGACTTTATTATTTGTTTTTTTGATTGGTAATTGTTTTATCGAATTTATGTCATTGTATGATTTATCTAAATTTAATGTCAGGTCAATATTATCTGCCTCAAGAGTACCAGCTGGTAGACTTATATTTTCTCCACGCATCGCAAGTTCGACTTCCTTAATAGTTAAATCATTTGCAGCAAGTTTAATTGGATCTATCCAAACTCTGATACTTAATTCTCTTAGACCACCAACAAGAATTCTTCCAACATTTTTAATACTAGAAAACTGATCTACTAAATATCTTTCTGCATAGTCTCCTAATTCAAGATCACTCCAAGTTGCAGATGATAACGACAACCACATAGTCGTAGTAAAACCAGCTGCCCTTTTTAATATTTGAGGAGGATCAGACTCAGATGGTAAATTATCTACAACTCTCGCAACTCTCTCTCTTATATCGTTAGCAGCATTATCTAAATCAATACTAGTATCAAACTCTACATTAATTGTGCTTCTTCCATTCTCAGATTTTGAGTCTATATTTTTTATACCTTCAGCACCTCCAATAACATCTTCAACGACTTGAGTAACTTCTTGATCCACTATTGACGCTGATGCAGATTTGTAATCTACTTGGACTTGGACTACAGGCGGTTGTATTCCGTTTGGTAATTCTCTAACTGGTAATTTCCAAAAGACAAATAAACCAAAAATAATTAAGATTAAAGACATTACCCAAGAAACAGCTGGTCTTTTTATGCTTAGTTCAGTAATAAACATTTATTTTGTAATAGGTTTTATTTTTCCTCTAGGTCTTACTTTTTTTAATCCTTCCGCGACGATTATTTCCCCTTCACTTAATCCAGAAATTACCTCGATGTTTTTATTACTTCTTAGACCTGTTTTAACCTCAGTTTTATTTGCAACATTATCGCCATTTATTTTGTAAACATAGGATTTGTCGCCTTCAATCATCACACTTGTATCAGGTACACTTAATGAGTTTCTAAGATTAAATTTAACGCTTACTTCTAAAAGAGATCCCGAGATTAGTTCGAGATCATTATTTTGCACTTTAATTCTGGACAATATACTTCTAGTATCGGCGTTAATCCTGCTTGATACAAAATCAACTTCACCTGAAAAAGTTTTATCTTTAAAACTAGATAATTTTACGTCAACAGGAAGACCTTTTTTAATAGATGCCGAATAATTCTCTGGAATTTTAATGTCTGAGTAAATAGTTGAATTATCATCTAATGTTATGATGAATATATTATTAGATACAAGAATATCTTCTGTAAGACCAGTATAACCAAGTACTCCGCTGAATGGAGCTACAATATTTCCACTTTTCAATTTGATTAATACATCTCCTTTTTTAACAAAGTCTTTCAATTTTAAATCTTCAAAAAGATCATCTTTTTTTATTTTGAAAGTTTCAGATTTTTTTGAGATTGCAGTACCAAAGGTCTCTATTGTTTCAGCAAATTCCTTTTTTACCACTTCGGTGACAATTATTCCTGGAGGGGGCCTTTTACTAAATTTTTTTTTAAAATGATTTCCAATCATTGTTCTACCAATAATTACTGCTGCAATGATTAGAAAAAATATTAAAATAATTGATATAGTTTTAGTCGATCTTTTCATTCTTTTTAAATTAACCCGTATTCAGCCCAAGAGCCATCATAAATACAGGGTCGATATTTATCATTTATTAAAGAATAAGCTAGTGCCAAAACACACGCGGTGACCCCAGATCCACATGAAAAGACAATATTTTTATCATTTAAGTTTTTTAAGGAAGATTGAAAAATTTTTTCAAGTTCTTGTTTATTTCTAAAAGTTCTATCCTGATTAAGACAAGAGCCAAATGGTATGCATACAGAATTTTTAATACTTCCACTTTTTAATCCCTCCCTAGGCTCAGGAACCTTCCCTTCAAATCTTTCTTTGCTTCTCGCATCAACAACCTTAAAATTTTGGGTTTCTATATTTTGATTAATTGAATCTTTGTTTTTAACTAATTCCTGATTTTCAAAACTTTTGTAGTCTGACTTCATAACTTTAGATAGATTATTTGTTACTTTTCTTTTTTCTTCCAACCATTTTTTTAAACCCCCATTTAAAACATGAACTAGTTTAGGATCATGACCATAATAGATAAAATTAAACCAACAGCGACATGAGCTAACAACATCAGAATTATCATAAATAATAATCATATCCTCATTTTTGATTCCCATCTTTGAGACTATTTTTTCCCATTCATTCTTATTCACTAACATATGTGGAAGATTTGTATTTTTGTCAGAATTATCATCTAGGTCAAAAAAAATGGACTCCGGGATATGTTGAGTTTTATACTCTTCAAAACCATTTCTTTTTGTTTGTGGCATGTGCCAAGAGCAATCAATTATTTTTACTTTGTCTTTGTTATTTTCGAGCCAATCAGTTTCTACTAATGACATTATCTCTTTTCTAAATATTTTTGATGATATTCTTCAGCAATACAATAGTTTTTTAGTAGGGAAATTTTTGTTACAACTTTCCCTGATAACTTTTTATTGATCTGGTCAAGAACATCCTCTGCAATTTTTTTTTGATTGTCATTTAAATAAAAGATTTCACTTCTATATTGCGTACCAAAGTCTGGTCCTTGAGAATTTAGTGTGGTTGGGTCATGAATTTCAAAAAAAATTTTTAAAATTTCTTCATAAGTAATTACTTTCTCATCAAAATCAATTTTAACAACTTCAGCATGATTTGTACTTCCTGTACAAACTTCTTTATAGGTGGTTTGTGAACTATTACCACCGCAATAGCCAACTTCAGTTTTGATAACACCATTAATTTTGCTGAATTTGATTTCAGGTCCCCAAAAACATCCAAGTGCTAAAACTGCTATTTCCATTGATTATGATTTAAATTAATTTACAAATTATTCGTATGCTTAGTAAAAATCAATTGGGATTTTTGTACATGTTTATGTCTGTTTGTGCATTTTCACTAATGGATATAATTGTCAAGTGGTCAGTCGATTATCCAATTGGACAGGTTTTATTTTTTAGAGGGTTTTTTGGAATACTATTTTATTTTTTCATTATACCAAGAGATAGACTTCACAATTTTTATCAAACCAAAAGACCAGGCTTGCATGCCCTAAGGTGCTTGTCGGGTTTAATCGCTTTAGTAGCAATTTTTATTGCTTTAAGAAAATTACCTCTCGCAACTGTGGTAAGTATTTCTTTTGCTGCTCCAATTTTTACAACTATATTTTCAATTTTTTTATTAAGTGAAAAAGTTGGCATTTATAGATGGTTAGCTGTTATAGTTGGTTTTATAGGAATATTAGTAATCACTGAACCAGGGATAAGTGAACTTAACATTTATTATATTTTTCCCATAATATTTTGTCTTGGTCTATCTTATGTAGCGATATCAATAAGACAATTATCGACCACAGAACCAGTTTGGTTAATTTCATTCTATTTTTCCTTATCAATAACCTTATTGAGTTTTTTAACTATTCCACAAGGATGGGTTATGCCTAATTTACAGGATTTTATTTTATTATCTTTTGTCGGCATTTTTGGAGGCGTTGCAAATTTATGGTTAGGTCAGTCATATAAATATTCAGAGGTTTCTTTGGTAACTCCTTTAAAATATTTAGCTCTTTTGTTTGCAATAATTTTTGGATATTTCATTTGGGGTGAGGTTCCAACAATCAAAACTCTTCTTGGAGCCTCTTTGGTAATTATTTCAACATTAATTATTTTTAGAAGAGAAATTTACAATAAAAAAATAATCACTTCTAAAACAATCAATGACTAAAGTTCCAAAATATTGGAATAAGGCTAAAAGATATTTATCTAAAAAGGACAAAATAATGTCAAGGTTAATTAAAAATTATCGAAGTCCCAATGAAACGATTCTTACCTCAAGAAAAGATATTTTTTTTTCATTATGCAAAAGTATTATTGGTCAGCAAATAAGTGTTGCTGCAGCAAATTCAGTTTTTTTAAAATTTAAGAAAAAATGTAAAAATAAAATTAATCCAAAAACTGTATCTAAATTGACCTTAACACAACTTAGAAATTGTGGATTAAGTAGGCAAAAAGTCTTAGGAATAAAAAGTTTAGCAAAACAAATTATTAATAAATCCTTTAATCCTAAATTAATAAAGAATATGAGTGATGAGGAAGCCATAGTTTATTTATCTAATTTAAGACAAATAGGTAGATGGTCGGCTGAAATGATTTTACTTTTTACTTATAATAGATCTGACATTTGGCCTATACAAGATATTGGGCTTTTGAGAGCGATTTCTAAAAATTATAATAAAAAATATTTTCCACCAGAAAAATTTGTGTCTTTACTTCAAAAAAGATTTTCACCTTATTGCTCAGTAGCTACATGGTATTTATGGAGAAGTATAGATCCTGAACCTATTCAGTACTAAATCCCTCAACGATTTGCATGTGTCTTATAGTGGTCTTTTTGGCTAAATCCCAACCAGCCTGATATTCTTTAGATTGATGACATTTTAAAGCTTGCTCGTAATTTGGAAATTCCCAAACCACAGTTCTTAAAAAATCATCACCATCGAAAGTTGTATGTTTGCCACCTCTAACCAAAGGTAAACCGCCATAACTTTTAATAATTGGAGTTACTGTCTCTGCATACTTTTTTAAATTTTCTTGGTCATTAACTTTAGTATACAAACTTATCCAATAAGCCTTCATGATTTCTCCTTTTTAATTATTTTTAATTATGATAATAAACTTCATGGCAGAGAAATTAATTATCAGTTTTGATGAATATACTCAAATTGTTGAAAAGTTAGCAATACAAATTCATGAAAAATATAAACCAACTGTATTAGTTGGTATTATGAGAGGGGCAGCTCCTATTATTGATATTTTATCAAGAATTTTGAAATTACCAATCGCATATATTGTTATTCAAAGTTATTCAGGTAAAGGTTTAGAGGATCAACAGGGCCAATTGATGTTTGCAAGAGAAATAAGTTCTTTGGCAAATAACAAAGATTTTAATAAGGTTCTTCTAATAGATGATCTCTCCGATACCGGTTTAACGCTTAATAAAAGCATTGAGTGGTTAAAAAATTACGGCCCAACTAAAGATTATATAAAAGAAGTAAAAACTGCTTGTTTATGGAAAAAGAAATCGTCAACTTTCGAACCTGATTTTTGTCCTATCAGATTAGACTCAGATCCGTGGATTGTTCAACCTACAGAACATTATGAAGAATTGTCTATTGAGGAGATTGTGAAAAAAAATAAACAGGGCTAGTTTATACTAGCCCTGTTCAATTAATATTTAAGCAACTGCAAAACTTACAACACTCAAAATTGCTATTACCCAAATAGCTGGTGAGGTAGTTGCAAATTTACCAGTGAATATCTTGATCAAAGCATACGATACGAAAGCTAGAGCAATACCATTGCTGATACTATAAGTTAAAGGCATAGCGATCATCGCAAGAATTGCTGGAGCAGATTCTGAAACATCATTCCACTCTATGTCAGTAATATTTCTAATAAATAAAACTGAAACAAAAAGTAAAGCAGCACCATCAATTTGCTTTGGCAAACTAGTTGCTAAGGGCGCAAAAAATATACATGCTAAAAATAATATACCAATTACCAAAGAGGTCATGCCAGTCTTTCCACCAGCTTTTACCCCAGCCCCAGACTCAACATAACTAGTTACTGTTGTGGTTCCCATTACAGCTCCTGCAACAGTACTCACACTGTCTGATAACATTGCTTTATTGATGTCTTTAACTTTTCCATCTTTGCCTACTTTTCCAGCTACATTGGCAACTGAAGTTAAAGTTCCTGCAGTATCAAAAAAGTCTACAAACAATAGAGTAAATATGACCGTAGACATTCCGGCTGTCATAGCTGCAGATAAATCAAATTCAAAAAGATAAGTCATTGAAGGCGGAGCACTTGCGATACCATTAAACTTTGCAAGACCCGTAGCCCAAGCAATTATACTAAATACTAAAATACCAATAATGATATTACCTTTAACGTTCATCTTATCTAAAACAATTATTGCAATAAAAGTTGCGCATCCTAATAAAACAAGTGGATCACTTAAATTTCCAAGCTGTACTAATGTTACAGGATTATCAACAACTACTTCCATAATTTGAAGACCGATAATTGCTAAGAACAAACCAATTCCGGCACCAATTCCTAACTTTAAACTCTTAGGAATAGAGTTAATAAGCCATGCTCTTATTGGTGTTAATGATATAATTAAAAATAATACACCAGCAACTAATACAGCACCCAAAGCTTGTTGCGGTGTATATCCCATACCTGCACAAACTCCAAAAGCTACAAAAGCATTAATCCCCATTCCTGGCGCAAGACCAATCGGCCAAGTTTTTCCATGAAATGCCATTATGAAACAAGCCAAAGCAGTTGCTAGAATAGTTGCAGTGTAAACTGCGCCGAAATCAAAGAAACCTTTTTCGGGTCCAGCAAATTCACCTGATAAAATAAACGGATTTAAAAACATGATATAAGCCATGGTTAAAAAGGTAGTCGTTCCGGCTATTACTTCTGTTTTAAAATCTGTTTTGTGTTTTTTGTACTCAAAATATTTGTCTAACATTATTCCTCCTATCCTGACTAAATAGATGATTCTTTTGACAAATACTTAGCTAAATCTAATTTTATCAACATAATTCAACTAAGAAGTTTATATTTTGGTCATATTTAGAAGCTAGAATATGAAAATGAGAAATTTTAAATTAATAGTGTTGTTACTTAGTTTCTCCTTAATGGTCACTGCATGCCAGACCGTACAAGAAAAAACTGACAAAATTGTTGAGCAAGAAAATAAAAGATTGGGTAAATATATAGGTCAATTATCCAGTGAACTTAAAATTGATCTAGGAAATCCTGATGAAGATTTTAAGAACGAAAAAGGAAATCAAGTTCTTGTATATAAAACAAAAAAATATGGTATTTCTTGTGAAAGAAAATTTGAGGTAGACACTAACTCAGTGGTAATTGGATTTTCATCAAAAGGATGTTTTTAGTTTACTTGCGGAGCTAGTTGCCCCGCAAGCAAGGCTTTAACTTATCTAATTTCGATTAGTTTTTTCTTCTTATGCTCTGGTACAATTCTTTCGCAAGATATTGTTAAAAGACCATCTTTAAGCTCGGCACCATTTACTTTAACGTCATCAGCAATTGTAAATGATCTAGCAAATTGTCTTTGAGATATTCCCTTATGAATGATCTCTCCATCAGCATTTTTATCCTCAGATTTATCAACTTGTTTTGTTCTTACAGTTAATAAATTATCTTCGAACTCAACCTCAACATCTTTTTTGTTGAAACCTGCTAAAGCAACTTCAATAGCGTAGTTATCTTTACCAGTCTTTCTAATGTTGTATGGTGGGTAATTGGATTGCATTGTCATTGCACCATTTCCCAACATATTCTCAAATTGATCAAACATATCGTCGAACCCAATCGAGAATGGTCTTAATGAGTTAAATATAGATAGATCCTTACTTGTCATATATCCTCCTTTGTTAAGCAAGTTTATTTATAAGCCCCATTAGGCGACCTACGGAGTTTATGTAGGAACGATTTAAGTTTTTTCAAGATTGAGAAATTAAATTTTTTTTGAAATTTTTAGTGCAAAAGCATAGTCTAAAGCTATTTCTTCTATAGCGCCATCTCTACCTGATTTTCCACCATGACCTGCATCCATTTCTGTTTTTAAAAGTAATAAATTATTATCTGTTTTTAAGTCTCTTAGCTTGGCAGTAAATTTAGCAGGCTCATCAAACAATACTCTATTGTCACTTAAACTAGTGGTAATTAACATATGAGGGTAGTCCATTTTTTTTATATTATTATAAGGAGCATAAGAAAATATATAATCAAAGTGATCTTTATTATCTTTGGCATTACCAAACTCATCAAATTCACCAACTGTTAATGGTAGAGAGTGATCAAGGTTAGTAGTTAAAGAGTCAACAAATGGAACCGCCATTATAATCCCTAAAAATAATTTTGGAGATTGATTTACCACTGCTCCCATTAATAATCCACCTGCAGATCCACCCATACCAATGATCTTACCAGCTGAAGAGTATTTCTTTTCAATTAAATATTTAGCTGCATAAATGTAATCCTCAAAAGTATTTTTTTTGTTTGTTAACTTTCCTTCTTTCCACCATTTCATACCTTTTTCCATTCCACCTCTAATATGGGCTGTAGCCCAGATGATATCTCTGTTGATCAAACTCAAACGTGTGGATGAAAAACTAGGGCTCATTGAATTTCCGTATGAACCATAACCGTACAATAAGACATTTGCAGTTCCATCAATCTTGGTTTTCTTATGTCTTGTTATTGTTAAAGGAACCATTCTTCCATCATGAGATTTATATTCAATTCTCTCTACGATATAATCTTCTGAATTATGGCCTGATGGAATTTCTTGTTCTTTTACTAATTTTTTAGATTTATCTGAAAGATTATATGAATAAACTCTTGAAGGAGTTTTCGGCGATGAATATCCAAGGTAAATTTCGTCTGTGTTTCGATCTTTTTGTTTAAGAGAAATATTTGGTACGTATACTTTTTCATCTGAAAAAATTAATTCTTCCTCAAAATTTGTTGATATATTTCTTATGAATAACTTATCTAACGCATCAGAAGTTTCTGATCGAATTATCCAATTTTTTAAAAACACACAACCACCAATTAAAACCTCATTTTTTGAAGGCACAAAAGGTTTCCAACTTTGGTTCTCTAAGCTTGAAGAGATATCAATCTTAAAATCTTCGGCATCATTATTTGTATGATTGTAAAAATTGTTAGCCCAAGAATTTATAGAGTATAAAATTCCTCTTTGTCTTTTAATGATTAATTTTGGTTTTGGAGTTATTTCATCAACACCAAAGTAGTATTGCTCTGATGTGTTGTGATCAGAAGTTGTTATTAGATAATATTTTTCATCAGAGGTTAAGCTTATTCCAACTGTAAAAGCTTCACTTTTTTCTTCAAAAACCAAATAATCCTCACTTAAATGGTCTCCAATTTTATGTCTATATATTTTTCGGGCACGATGATTTTCATCTAATTTTGAGTAAAAAATATATTTATCGTCTAGACTAAAAGTAATACTGCCAGATGTATCCATTATTTCTTTTGTGACCAACTTATTTGTTGAAATATCTCTTATGAAGATTTTGTAATACTCTGATCCTTTGGTATCCAGAGAATATGCAAGTAGCTTATCGTTATGGCTTACTTCTAAATCTCCCACTCCAAAATATTCAACGCCTAATTTTTCTTTTTCTTTATCTCCGTTCCAAATTTCTTCAACATTATCTGTATTAATTTTTTTACGGAGTTTGATAGAATAATTTCCTTCAGTTGTGGTTTTTGTCCAATAATCATAAGTGTGATCTCTAAAAGGAAGAGACTCATCATCTAATTTTATTCTTCCCTTTATTTCATCAAAGAGTTTTTTCTGTAAGTTTTTAGTATCTTTAAGATGATAGTCAGTATGATTGTTTTCTTCAATTAAGTATTTTTTTACTTCTGGATTTAATTTATTTTTGTCTTTTAAGACTTCAAGAATATCTTTTTGATGTATCCAGCTGTAATTATCTTCCCAACTCGTGTTGTGACAAGATTTTATTTCCAGTTTTTTTCTAAGTTGTGGTACCTTCATAAAAAAGAAGAACTATATGAATATCATAATTTATACATTAGTCATTTTGACTATTTTATACTTTCTATTGAAATTTATAACTAAGATTTCCTCAAAAAAAATATCAAAAGGTCTAAGGATTTTATTAATACTTGGATTTATTGTATTAGCAATTTTATTTGCCATCGGTGGGCGTTTTTTATTAACGTTGCCTTTTACATTAGCTAGTCTTGCATTATTAAAATTAAAAGGTCTATCTATTTTTCAATTAATATCGCTTTATAGATTAATTCAAACATTGAGAAGATCAGGAAGATTTTCTTTTAATCAATCGAACCTAAATAACTCATCTTCAATTTCAGTAACTGAAGCATATAAAATATTAAATTTAGATGTGAATAAAAAAATTACAAAAGAAGATGTAAATAAAGCTTATGTTAAAATACAAAAAAAAATCCATCCGGATATTTCACCAGAGACGGCTAGGTTGTCTTCAATAGTAAATGAAGCAAAAGATATAGTTTTGAACGATATTTCTTAATTTAGAATCTCTAAAGCTTTATCAAATATTTTCTGTGGATTTATTCTATCTTTTCCAGAGGTATGATGCTTGACAGTTTCCTCACCATCTGGAATTACAGGGAACATTTTAGTATTATAATTTCCGTAAATAATTGGAGTATCAACCATCAAAGTTATCGTTTTAGTCCCCAATGCCGCAGATAAGTGACTAAAACTTGAGTCATTACAAATAGATAGATTGCAGTTTTTTATGATCGGCAAAATTTCTTTAATCGATAAATCATCTAAAGGAAAACATGCGTCTTTATATTTAGACTGAAGTATTTCATTAAGAATAATTTGCTCATCACTATTTTTACCGGTGGCAAGATAAAACTTACATTTTTTAATTTTTGAAATTTTTTCCATAAAATTAATAAATATTCTTGAGGGAACTCTTTTCGTTGGGCCTGAGCCACCAATTCCTAAGAGTATATTAATTTTATTTCTATCAATGTTAAATTTTTCAACTGATTTTGAAATAGTTTCATCATCAATATGTATTTCAGGATCTTCAATTTCTTTAATATTTAATTTATCTTTTAAAAATTTTTTTGGCGTATTGATAATGTGCTGGTCAGTTTTACTAAATAATGGATACTGATAAATTTCAGTTATTCCTGATAATTTTGCTATTATATTAAACCTAAGAGAAGAATTAAAAATGAAAATTTTATCAAAACTTTGTTTTTTTAATTCTTTCATTAAATTTAAAGTTCCAAAAAAACCACCATGTTTATTACTTAATTTTTTATCTCTTTCTAAGATAAGAATTTTATTAATGTAATTAGTTTGATGTAAGAACTCTGTCGCTTTCGAATTTTCTCTTACCAGGAGACTTACTGGTGAATTGTATTTTTTTGATATTGCCTTAATAAAGGGTAAAAAGATTACTGTATCACCAATACCCATTCTATTTTGGACAGCTAGTATTTTCATATTCGATTTATAAACTTTACTAATATTTATATTTTATATAAATTTTTATTATGACAAAAATAAGTGGGATATATGCAGCTTCGATGTCAGTTCTGAACTCTGATTTGAGCTTAAATATTGAAAAAACTATATCACATGCAGAAAATTTAATTGACCAAGGTTGTCATGGCACTGCAATATTTGGAAGCACTGGCCAAGCGCAATTAATTCCTATCGTTGAAAAGATTAAATTACTAAATCACCTTTCAGAAAGTAAATACAAAGAAAAACATTTAATCGGAACAGGATTAAATTCTTTAAATGAAACAATTAATTTAATGAAAATTTCAGTTTCTCTAAACTTTAAAAAATTTTTAATCATGCCACCAGCTTATTATAAATATCAAGACAAGGATGTAATAAACTTTTACACAAAAATCATTGATGCAGTACCAGAGTCTAAAATTATACTTTATAATTTTGAAAAATTGTGTGGATATAAATTTAGTATTGAATGTGTGGAAAAATTGGTTCACAAATTTCCTGATCAAATTGTAGGTGTGAAGGATAGTTCTTACAATTTATTTGAAAAGCTAAAGTTGGAAAATTTTTCAGTTATGCCAGGTTCAGAGTCAAAATTACTTAAAGGATTAGAAAGTGGTTGTTCAGGAATTATTACTGCAACTTGCAATGCTACATCTCAATTAGCTCGAAAAGTTTACGATGATTTTAAAGAAAAGAAAGATCATTCTTTAAACCAAAAATTAGTTAATGTCAGAAATACTTTTGAAAAATATAATTTAATTTCAGCTCTTCATACTTTGTTTTCAAAAGAGAACAAAATTTATGGAAATCTATTACCACCTTTAAGTTTACTTAGCAAAGTTGATGAGAGAAATCTTTTGCAGAGTTTAAAAGATTTAAATTTTGAAACAAAATCACAATTGGCAGCTTGAGATGTATTTAGCGAGATTTCTTAATAAAGTATTTAAAAAAGGAGGGTTTATCCTGACCGACGCTGACTCCAAGGATTATATTATTGGTCAGCCAACTGACGACCCTATTAAATTAAAAATTCTAAATAAGAAACTTCATTATAAATTACTATTCCATCCAGATCTTTACTTTGGGGAGGCATATACAAATGGAGATATTGTTATCGAAAATGGATCTCTTACAGATTTTTTAGATCTAGCATTGATGAACATTGGAAGAAACGAGTTAAACATTTTTAGTTATCTTTTAAATAAACTAAGGGGGTCTTACCGATATCTTACCAATTTTAACTTTATCAAAAAATCTAAAATGAATGTTTCACATCATTATGATATCAAAGATGATCTCTATGATTTGTTTTTAGATCCTAAAAGACAATATTCATGTGCTTATTTTAAAAATGAAAATGATAGTCTTGAAACTGCACAGAATAATAAGATTCAACATATAATTAAAAAATTAAATATTAAACCTGACCAAAAAGTTTTAGACATAGGATGTGGCTGGGGATCATTAGCAATTGATATTGCTAAAAATGCTAAATGTGAAGTTACAGGAATAACCCTATCAGAAAATCAACTAAACTATTGTAATCAAAAAGCAAAAGAAATGAATTTACAGAACCAAGTAAAATTTAAACTGATGGATTATAGAGAGCTGGATGAGAAATTTGATAGAATAGTGAGTGTTGGCATGTTCGAACACGTTGGAAGGAAATTTTATAAAAAGTTTTTTAAACAAATTGAAAAATTGTTGAAAGATGATGGTGTTTCGTTAATTCACACTATTGGATCTGTTAACCCACCAAGAGATCCTCATCCTTGGATTACAAAATATATTTTTCCTGGTGGTTATACCCCAAGCTTAAGTGAAGTAACAAATCCTATTGAAAAAGCTGGCTTAATTGTAACCGACATTGAAGTTTTAAGACTTCACTATGCTCATACTTTAAGACACTGGAAAGAAAACTGTTTAAAAAATAAAGATAGAATAATCCAAATGTTTGATGAAAAATTTTTTAGAATGTGGGAGTTTTATCTCGCTGGTTGTGAAATGGCATTTAAGTGGGGTGATCAAGTTGTTTATCAATTTCAACTCACTAAAAATTATAGATCAACCCCTGTGACTAGAGACTATATTTATCAATAAATTATTGATAGAATCATTTCTTCTCAGAAATGAAAAAAAAACAAAAAAAATCAAAAAAAAAAAGAAAAGTATTTAAAAAAGCCAAATCTTATAAGTTTCGAAGAAAAGGTAAAAAAACTAAAAGGGTTGTTAAAAGATTTAAAAAAAAAAGAGTTATCAAAAAAAGGAAAAAGAAGGTTAAAAAATTAAAAAAAACTAATTATTTAAAACAAATTAAAAAAACCCAAAACGAAAGTATAGTTTTAAAATTAGTTAAATTACAGCTATCCCTGAAACCTCAATTCAATCTTAAATTTAATTTTAGTTTAGAAAAACATATTCAAGGTTTTTTTGACAAAATTTCAGAGACAATTTCAAGTTATAAAGTTTTAAAACGTGATGAAAAAAGAAGAATTAAGATAGAAAAAATTGAAAGAGAAAGGGCAGAAAAAATTGAGTTGGCTAAACAAAAAGAGGAAGAACAAGCTCTGAGAGTTAAACTAAAAGAACAAACACTTAAAGAAGAAGCTAGATTAGAAAAACAACGAGTAAAAGATATAAAATTGTTCCTAAGAAAAGAGCAAGCACTTTTGAGAATTGAGCAAGCTGAAAAACAAAAACAGTTTTTAAAACAATTAAGACTAGATAAACAAATTGAAAAATTCAGAATTAGAGAAGTCAAGGAACTAGAAAAACTTGAGAAAATTTCTTTAAAAGAAAAAAGAGAAGACTACGCAGGTTTACAAGAAAGAATTGATAAACTTAAGGAAAAATATCGATTACTTCGAGATCAAAAAATTAAAGAAAGGGTTGAAGCATTAGGAGTTAAACTTCAAGGTGATGAAGATAGAGAAACCTTATTAGAAAAAGAAAAAGAATATACTTTAGCAAGACAAAAAATTGAATTTGCATTAGAAAGTTTTTACAGAAGTGCAAGTAGCCTAGTATTTCAGTTAAATAAAAGACATATCACCCGCGACATGTCTATTTTTCGTTGTATAGACAGAAGATTTGAAACTGGTGAAGTTTTTATTAAATGGGATGAGTCACAAGATGATGACTGGTTATTATTAATTTATATTAAAAATAATTCTCCAGATGAAGGAATTGTTATTGAGGATAAAACTAATCCTGAAAAAAATCTTTCTCATGAGTTTAGAAATGTAGATATTTTCAAAGCGTCAGATACAATGGTAGACTCTTTAACGCAACTCATTGCAAGGAAAAGAGCCAAAAATAACAATTAAACATTTATATTAAATTAGGTATTATCTGTAATGATTTTAGGATCTGCCTTTCTAATAATTTTATATTTAATTTTCAGATACATTATTGCGTGGATCACATATTTTAATAATTTGGACCCAAGACTTGGTGATAGTACATGGCGGTTTACGTATGATTATCCAGTAGTTGGTGAGAGAGATATCTCTGATTTGGATGATAAGGACTTTGTTAGATTAAGAAGAAAAAAGAATAAAATTATTTTATTAATGTACTCAATAGTCTTAGTGATGTTTGTATCTTCTATGTCTTTATTAAGTAAATTTTTATTATTTTTTACAAGTTAGATTTTTTAAGTTGCTTTTTATTTTTTAAGTAAAGAAAAAAAGCTACTATTTCATATACAATTGCAAATATATTAAAGATGATTGGTAATTTAAAAAATTTATAAAGAAATTTATATTTTGGCATTTTTTTCCATAATAATAAAAAAGCTTCTGCACCTCCAATAACTTTTTCACCATCTTTGACATGCAGTCTTCTCAAAAGTTGTTTACTATCTTTAGAGGTTTCTTGTTCAGCTAATTCATTATCTGTAATATCAACCCAATCAATTTCCTCTATTTCTTCCTTCTTATAGAGATCAATTTCTGCCTTACAAATTTTACAAGAATTATTAAAATAAACTTTCATAATTAGATGTTTTATTACTAATTTGTCCCATATATGTACATGCGTAAAATACTCTAGTTGAAAAATCTTTGAAACAATCTATTTAATGTCTTCTATGAGTAATTTCTTTGAAAAATCTGATCTATCAAGAAGTGAGGCTGAAAATATTATTTCGGATACTCTTCAAAAATGTGATGATGGTGAGTTGTACTTAGAAAATTCTAAATCTGAGTCAATTTTACTAGATGATAATAAGATAAAAAATTCTAGTTATAATTCAGATTTAGGATTTGGGTTTAGAGCTATCTCCGATGAAGTAGTTGCTTATTCTCACTCTAATGAAATTTCAAAAAACTCCTTAAAGCAATCTTCAGAAAATTTAAAATCGACACTTAAATCTGTCAAAGGTACCTATAATCATGAAATTCCTAAATCTAATAAGAAATATTATGAAAACATCAACCCTATTGAACAAAAATCTCTTAATGAAAAAATTAAAATACTTAATGAAGTAAATAATTATTTGCGTTCAAAAAATGACAACATTAAACAAGTTACTGCTAATTTTTTGGGAGAACAAAAATCGGTTGAAATAATTAGATCTGGTGGAGAAACTTTAACTGATGTTCGTCCTTTAATAAGATTTAATGTATCCGTTATGCTTGAGAAAAATGGGAGAAAAGAGACGGGTGTGTATGGTGTTGGGGGAAGACAATCTTATGACTCTTATTTAAAAGATGATAACTGGAAAAGTGTTTGTGATGAGGCTTTGAGAATAGCTTCGGTAAATTTGGAGAGTAAACCTGCACCAGCTGGTGAAATGAAAGTTGTGCTAGGACCTGGTTGGCCGGCAATATTAATTCATGAGGCTGTTGGTCATGGTTTAGAAGGGGATTTTAACAGAAAAAAAACCTCAGCTTTTCATAATTTAATGGGCCAAAAAGTTGCAAGTGAGGGAGTTACAATTGTTGATGATGGCACTATTGATAACAGAAGAGGTAGTCTTACGATTGATGATGAGGGAACCCCGACAGAAAAAACTGTTTTAATTGAGAATGGGATTTTAAAAAATTTTATGCAAGATCGTCTAAACGCTCGTTTAATGAAAACCAAATCTACTGGTAGTGGAAGAAGAGAAAACTATAGACATATTGTTCTTCCAAGAATGAGAAATACGATGATGCTGAGTGGTAATCAGACTCAAGACGAGATGATTAAAGCTGTTGACAAAGGTATTTTTGCTGTGAGTTTTGGTGGCGGACAAGTTGATATTACCTCTGGAAAATTTGTATTCAATTGTACTGAAGCTTATGAGATTGTTAATGGTAAAATTGGATCTCCAATTAAAGGCGCGACACTTATTGGAGATGGCCCTTCAATTTTAAAAGAAGTTTCTATGGTTGGGAATGACATGATGATGGATCCTGGTATTGGAACATGTGGAAAAGCTGGCCAAGGTGTTCCCGTAGGCGTTGCTCAACCATCTATACTAATTAATAAGATGACTGTTGGTGGCACAAAACTTTAAATGGTCAAAGATCAAGAATTTTTAGAAAAAAAAGCATCATATTGTTTAGGTTTAGCTAAGAAATTAGGCGCAACCGAGTCCAGTGTGATTGTTAATAACTCTGTATCTGAAACTGTTAATTTTAGAAATAAAAAACTAGACGAGTCTAATAGATCAGATGATCTTGGAATAAGCATTACCACTTACATTGGAAAAAAAAAGTCATCAATATCTTCTTCTAATTTACTTGATGATAATCTAAATATTTTGATTGAAAAATGTGTTGAGACAACAAAAAATACTCCTGAAGATGAATTTAATTCATTACCAGATAAAGATTTATTGGCCAAAGAAGTTAAGGATTTAGATCTTTATGACGATACCCATATAGAAAACGATCAAAAAATAGATTATTTGAAAAAATTAGAAACTGCTGCTTCCAATGATAAAAAGATTGTTAATACAGAATCTAGTTTTACTCAAAATAAATCAAATTTTATTTTAGCCAATAGTGAAGGTTTTTGTGCTGGCTACAAAACATCTTCGTTTACAGCTTCGAGCGTCACAGTTGCCAAAGATGAAAAAAGTATGGAGAGAGATTATGAATATTCTAGCAAATGTTTTCTGAAAGACTTGGATGACGCAGGAGAATTAGGTAAACAAGCTGCTGATCAAACAATTAGAAAATTAAGCCCCAAAAAAATAGGTAGTGAAAAAATTGCTATAATTTTTGACAAAAGAATTGCTAAGGGAATGCTAAGTACTTTTGCAAGCGCGATTTCATCATCAGCGATATCAAGAGGAACCTCTTTTTTAAAAGATAAAGTTAACCAAAAGATTTTTTCTGATAAAATTAATGTCTTAGATAAACCGGATATACTCAAAGGTTTAGGCTCAAGAAATTTTGATAGCGAGGGGGTTAAAACTGATACTCTTAAGTTAGTAGACCAAGGAATTTTAAAACATTATTTGATTGATACTTACAATGGAAAAAAATTAAACCTTAAATCAAATGGAAGATGTGGAGGGACAAGCAATCTTTATTTTGAAAATGGAAATATTAGTTTTAAAGATTTATTGAATTCAAAATCAAAAAGTCTCTATATTACAGAAACTATAGGACACGGAAGTAACATTGTAACTGGTGATTATTCTGTAGGTGCAACAGGTTTTTTAGTGGAAAACGGAGAGTTTAAGTATCCTATAAATGAAATTACTATTGCAGGTAATTTTAAAGACATGTTTAAGAATATTACTCTCGCAAATGATTTAGAGTTTAAATATTCAACCAATTCACCAACCATGATGATTGAGGGAATGGTTGTTGCTGGTAAATGAGTGAATTTTGCGTAATCGGCTCAGGTATTTCCGGGGCTACAATTGCGAATCTTCTTAATAAAAAAAATTCAGTAATCCTATTTGATAAAGCGAGAGGTCCAGGAGGACGTGCATCTTTCAAAAGAATGAAAGGTAATATAGGCTTTGATCATGGCACTCAATACTTTTCGCCAAAAACCCCAGAATTTAAAAAATTTACCAAAGATTTAATTAAAAAAAGAATTTTAAAGGTTTGGGGTGGTAAACACATTTTTCTTAACTCCAAAAAAAAAGAAAATAAAAAACATCTGAAAATTATAGGTAAAAATGGAAACAATGATATTAGCAAGTACTTATTAAAAAAAATCAATTGTAACTATCAAAGTGAATTAAAAAAAATTCATTATAAAAACAAACTTTGGCATTTATCATTTGCTGATGGAAAATTGAGATCTTTTAAAAGTATTATTTTGACCTGTCCTTTTCCGCAATTAAAAAAACTCTCTAAAAGATTCATAAATAATTCTTTTTTAAAAAAATCAATTAAAATGGATGCAAATATAACTACTATGATTGCTATAAAAAAAAACAAGAAATCAAATAGTAGCTATCTTTTCGAAGATCCAATACTTGGTTGGGCGGGTAATGAAAACTCAAAAAAAAGATTTAAATCAAAATATGATTTATGGACTCTCCAAAGTACGTTTAATTGGGCAAATAAAAAGATTAATCAAAATAAAGAAAATAAGAAAGAGAATTCAAAAATTATGATTGATAAGTTCTTTAAACTTTCAAATATTAAAAAAACTAAAATTAACTTCTCTCTTAATCATGGTTGGAAATACTCTTCTAATTCAAAACCTTTCAAAATTAAAAGTTATTGGGATCCAAAGAAAAAAATAGGTGTTTGTGCTGATTGGTTTGTAGGGCCAAGACTAGAGTCAGGATGGATAAGTGCACGGGATTTATTTAAAAAAATTTCAAGATAAATTATTCAAAGCTTTTTAATCTGTACTCCCAATTACCCATCCTGGAATAAGTCACTTTTAAAATTCTTAAATTTTCTTGATCGTACCAAATATTAAAGTCTAATCGTTTATCTTTAGGAATATTCATATCTTTAGATTTAAGTGTAAAATGATCAGCATCATAAATTTTTCCATAAAGATCAATTTTTTCTTTTCCTATAAAAGTAACAACCTGTTCTTTAATACTTCCAGATATTGGGCTTATTTGAGATCCTGCTTGTAAGATTTTATGATTCCACCAATTTCCAATAACGTTATTAGTTGTTGCTTCGCCATTGAATGAGGAGCCCTTGATATCATATTTTTTACTTTTTTTATTTAATTCTAAATTTACAAATTTTTCTTTATCATTTTGAAGAGTTTTAGAGTTAAAAGATATCAACTGATCTTTGATATATTTTTCTTCACCATATGACTCCACTTGAAAAATTGTAGCTCCTAATAGATCAACAGAAAATTTAAATTGATTTGTAATAATAGTTTCTTCGCCATTTCTCTCAAAAAAATAATAATTGTATCCAATTAATTCACCATTTCTAAAAATCTCCATTTCAATTTTGTTATATTTATTGTAGTGACCCATATGTGCCATGGAAATAACTGGAAAAATTACAATAACTAAGATGGCTATAAATTTTTTCATTTGGCAATTACATTAGTGGACTTTATCTATAATAGAAATAACTTATTAAGATGTTTTTAAAAATAAAGAAAATACCAAAAGTTAATTGGAGTTCTGACAAGCCATATAATTTTAAACCAAAATTTTCCACTTTCTTTTTTTTATGTTTTGGTCTGACGTTGTTTGGTCTTGGTGAAGGGTTATTGATTGTTTCCTTTACAGGCGCTTCTCCGTGGAGTGTTTTAGCTCAAGGTATTTCCTTAAATGTTAATTTAAGTATTGGAACAATTACTTTTTTAATAAGTATTGCTGTCTTAATTTTATGGATTCCTTTGGGTCAAAAACCAGGAATGGGCACAATATTTAATGCCTTAATAATAGCCTTTATGATTGATCTTTGTATTAAGTTTGTACCAACCCCGTCAAATTATCTTAATCAATTAATCCTAGCAGTAATTTCTGTAATGATGGTTGGAATAGGTGGGGGCATTTATTTAGTTTCTAATCTTGGTGCGGGACCAAGAGATGGATTAATGATTGGTTTACAAAAAGTAACTAATTTACCAGTGGCAGCGGTTAGAGCTTTTTTAGAAATTTCTGTTGTAAGTATTGGTTGGTATTTAGGTGGAACAGTAGGGGTTGGAACTCTTTTATTCGCTTTTGGTATTGGCCCGTGCGTTGCACTAGGTTTATTTTTAGTTGATAAAATTTTTGATTAGGCAGCAGCGCCTGATTTTTCACTTCTTTTTCTCTCATGAGGATCAAGAATAGCTTTTCTTAATCTACAAGACTCTGGAGTAATTTCTAAAGCCTCATCTGTATTTAACATACTTAATTGTTCAGCAATCGACATTTTTCTTACAGGAGTTAAGACAACATTTTCATCAGTACCCTGCGTTCTCATATTGGTTAATTTTTTTCCCTTCATGACATTAATAATCATATCTCCTGGCTTAGGTGATAGTCCCACAATCATTCCTGGATAAACAGGATCGTTATGGGTTACAAACATTTCTCCTCTTGCCTGTAAATTAAAGATTGCAAAAGCAACTGCCTTTCCTTGCTCCATAGAAATTAGAGCACCATTTCTTCTGCCCTCCATTTCACCTTCAAATGGACCATATTCATGAAAAATTCTATTGATGACACCGTTTCCTTTTGTCAGCGTTAAAAATCTACTTGTATATCCCATCAAACCCCTTGTTGGTGCATGAAATATTAGCCTCTTTTTATTTTTACCAGTATCTTTTAATTCTATTAATTTACCTTTTCTTCTATTCATTGAATCAATTATTTTTGATGAATGTTCCTCATCAAGATCCATAGTAATTTCCTCTATTGGCTCAAGTTTATTCCCGTTTTCATCTTTTTTATAAAGAACTTTTGGAGGGCTCACGGTCATTTCAAAACCTTCTCTTCTCATTTGAGTAAGTAAAATTTCCAACATCAATTCACCACGTCCACTAACCACAAAAGAGTCATTTCCTTCATTTTCAGTAAATGTAATTCCAACATTATTTTGTGCCTCTTGAACTAATCGATCTCTAATCTGTGTACTTGTAAGTTTTTTACCTTCTGTGCCAGCCAAAGGCGATGTATTTACAGTGATGGTAATCGACATCGTTGGAGGATCTATAGGAGTAGCTTCTATGGGTTCGTTAATTTCAAGATCACAAATAGTATCTGCAACATTAGCTTTTTCTAAACCGGCAACGACTACAATATCGCCAGCTTCACCAACCTCAATTGGAACTTTTTTGGTACCTTCGTATCTAAAAATTTTAGTTAATCTTCCTTCATCAACTTTTTCTCCATTTAAGTTGATTGCTTTTATTGCTTGATTAGCTTTTGCTGTTCCTTGTGAAATTCGACCTACTAAACTTCTTCCTAAGAAACTATCAGCATAAAGAAGTGTCGAAAGCATAGCAAAAGGTTTTGATTTGTCTAATTCAGCTGGTTTAACATGATCTATAATTTTATCTAAAAGTGGATTAAGATTTTCTCTAGGACCATCAACTTCTAAATCTGCCCACCCAGATCTTCCACTGGCATATAAAACCGGGAAATCTAGTTGTTCTTCATTAGCATCTAAACTTACAAATAAGTCGAATGTTTCATCTAGAACTTCATTAGCTCTTTGATCTGATTTATCTAATTTATTTATGACCACAATTGGCTTTAAACCTTGTTTTAATGCTTTTGCTAAAACAAATTTTGTTTGAGGCATAACACCCTCAGCTGAGTCTATTAATAATAATGCTCCATCAGCCATACTAAGTACTCTTTCAACTTCAGCAGCAAAATCTCTGTGGCCGGGGGTGTCAATTATGTTTATTCTAGAATCTTTCCAGTTAATCGAGGCAGGTTTAGCTAATATTGTAATTCCTCTTTCTTTTTCTAATTCTCCAGAGTCCATCAGCCTTTCATCAACAACCTCATTTTCTCTAAATGAACCACTTTGCTTCATTAGATTATCAATTAGGGTTGTCTTACCATGATCAACATGGGCAATTATGGTGATGTTTCTTATGGTATTATTCATAAATCTGGGTTCTTATACATATTTAAACACTTTTGAAAACTTAAAAAAACTCATACTAGGCTTGAATAAATTAAGTATTTTTTTTTTAATTCGAATTTTTTCGCTTTTCGCGTTTAAGTTTTCTTTTTTCTTTAAAACTTAATTTAGGTTTTTTTTTAATACTGGAATCTTTAAATGATTTTCCACTGTACCTTTTTGACATAATAATAGTTCTATATTACAAATTTTTTTGAGAAAAAAAAAGGGCAGTAAAAACTGCCCTCTTTGAATTTTTATTTGAGATTAACGGGGATTACATTCCCATGCCGCCCATTCCCCCCATACCACCCATGCCGCCCATTCCACCAGGCATTCCAGCAGGAGCCGCATCTTTTTCCTCTGGCTTGTCAGCTATCATTGCTTCTGTTGTTACTAATAATCCAGAAATTGATGCTGCATCTTGAAGTGCAGTTCTAACAACTTTAACTGGATCAATAATACCTTTAGCAAACATGTCACAATATTCTTCATTTTGTGCATCATAGCCGTGAGTTTTTTTATTCTGTTCTAACAACTTACCAACTACAACTGAACCATCTACTCCAGCATTTTTAGTAATTTGTCTTATAGGAGCTTCTAATGCTCTTCTCACTAAATCAACACCAGCTTTTTGATCCTCGCCTTTGGCTTTTACTTTTTCAAGCTCTTGAGCAGCATATAACAAAGCACATCCACCACCTGTTACAATACCTTCTTCAACAGCAGCTCTTGTTGCATTAAGCGCATCTTCAACTCTGTCTTTTCTTTCTTTAACCTCAACCTCTGTAGCACCACCAACTTTAATTACAGCAACACCACCGGCTAGTTTAGCTAATCTTTCTTGAAGTTTTTCTTTATCGTAATCAGAAGTTGTTTCATCAATTTGTTGTTTGATTGAAGAACATCTTGCTTCGATATCAGATTTTTTACCACTACCATTTACAATAGTACTATTATCTTTATCAACTTTAACTTTTTTACATGATCCAAGATCATCTAATTTTACGTTTTCAAGTTTAATCCCTAAATCTTCAGAAATTACACTCCCACCAGTTAAGATTGCAATATCTTCAAGCATAGCTTTTCTTCTGTCACCAAAACCTGGAGCCTTTACAGCTACTACTTTTAAACCACCTCTTAACTTGTTTACAACCAACGTTGCTAAAGCTTCACCTTCAACATCCTCAGATATAATCATTAATGGTCTGCCAGCCTGTACCACTGCTTCTAAAAGTGGAACCATTGGTTGTAGATTTGTTAATTTCTTCTCATGTAAAAGAATAAAAGGATTATCTAACTCTGTTGTCATTTTATCACTATTCGTAATAAAGTATGGTGATAAATATCCTCTATCAAACTGCATACCTTCAACAACATCAAGTTCCGTTTCAATTCCTTTATTTTCCTCAACTGTAATGACACCTTCATTACCAACTTTTTGCATTGCTTTAGAAATCATACTTCCGATTTCTTTATCTCCATTTGCAGAAATAGTTCCTACCTGAGCAATTTCATCACTATCTTTTACTTTTTTGGCTGAAGAAACTAAGTTTTGTTTTACAACATCTACTGCTGCATCAATACCTCTTTTTACATCCATCGGGTTCATTCCAGCTGTAACATATTTTACACCTTCTTTAACGATTGCTTGGGCTAAAATAGTTGCAGTCGTAGTTCCATCACCAGCTTCATCATTTGTCTTGCTAGCAACTTCCTTTACCATTTGAGCACCCATATTTTCGAACTTATCTTCAAGGTCAATTTCTTTTGCAACTGAAACACCATCTTTGGTAATTCTTGGAGCACCATAAGATTTGTCCATCACAACGTTTCTGCCCTTAGGACCTAACGTTACCTTAACAGTATCAGCTAAGATATTTACCCCTCTTATCATTGCTGATCTTGCTTCAGCGTCAAATTTAACAACTTTTGCCATTATACTTTCTCCTTTAACTTATATTATTTACTTGAAATACCCATAATGTCTGACTCTTTCATTATGCTGTATTCTTTACCATCAATTTTGACTTCAGTTCCTGACCACTTGCCAAATAAAACTTTGTCTCCAACTTTAACATCCATTGGAATTTTTTTTCCATCTTCAGTTTTTGCACCACCACCAACAGCAACAACTTTTCCTTCTTGAGGTTTCTCTTGTGCAGTATCTGGTATGATTATTCCTCCCGCAGTTTTTTCGCTGCTATCTAAAACTTCTATTAAAACTCTGTCATGTAACGGTCTAAATTTCATATATTCTCCTATATAAATATGAAGTTCATATAGAGATTGGTAATACTATTTCAAGATATACTTGATATTTAGTTTATTAAAAAAGGTAGGAAATTGTGGATTTTTTGGGTTATAGATTATTTTGATGACTAAAAATTTAGACAAAGATGGTTTCTGCTCCATCGTTGATAATTATCAGCTTTTTTATATCGATTTATGGGGTGTTATTCATAATGGAATAAACCTTCACAAAGAAGCAATCAACGTTTTAAAAGAAATCACAAAAAAAGGCAAAGAATACATTCTACTTACAAATGCTCCAAGACCTAATGATGTTGTTAAATCCTTTTTAGAAAAAATGGGCATGGAAAAAGAAATTAGAGAACATGTTTTTACATCTGGTCAAGCATCATTAAATTATCTCAAACAAAATTTATCCACCAAAAAATTCTTTCATGTTGGGCCACCACGTGATTTTGATTTGTTTAATGAATTCGCAAAAATGAAGTCAGACAATATTGATGATGGAGAGTATATATTGTGTACTGGGTTATTTGAAAAATTTGAAAAAGATTTGAATTATTACAAAGATTTATTTGAAAAAAATTTAGATAAAGTGATGGTTTGTACCAATCCTGACTTAATTGTGGATAGAGGCGACAAAAGAGAACTTTGTGCAGGATCAGTTGCCATGGTTTTTGAAAAAATGGGTGGTAAGGTAGTATATTTTGGTAAACCATATCCTGAGGTTTATAATTTATCTATTAATAACAAAGGTAAAAAAATTCTTTCTGTTGGTGATAATTTGAATACTGATATTAAAGGTGCAAATCTTTTAAATTATGACTCGTTAATTATTTCAAATGGTATTCATAAAAATGAAATCAAAGAAAAGGGAATTGAAGCAACCGCGAAATCTTATGAAACAATCTGCAACTATATACAATCAGATTTAAAATGGTGAAAATAAAATTATATAATACTTTTAATATTAAAAAAAATCATAAAAATTCAATTATTTTAATTGGTAATTTTGATGGACTTCATCTTGGACATCAAAAATTATTTAGATTAGCGAAAAAATATAAAAAAAGATATTCTTCAAAGATCGGTGTTTTGACTTTTGAGCCGATGCCAAAAATGTTTTTTAACTCTAATTTAAAAAATTTTAGATTATCTAATTTAAACCAAAAAATTGAAAATTTAGCTAAGCTTAATGTTGATTTTGTTATTACAAAGAAATTTAATCGAAAATTTTCAAAAACAAAATCAATTTCATTTATTAAAGAAACTTTAGGTAGAAAACTTAGTCCTAAATTTATTTTTGTAAGTAATAATTTTAGATTTGGAAACAAAAGAGAAGGAAACGTAAAACAATTAATTCATCATGAGAAATTTTGTAATTATAAAATTGTTAAACCACAACCTTTATCAATTAAAAAAAAAATTATTTCATCTTCATTATTGAGAAAATATTTGCAGAGTGGGAAACTTAATAAAGTTAATAAACTTTTAGATAGAAAATGGTCAATTGATGGAAAAGTTCAAAAAGGTAGACAACTAGGAAAAAAGATTGGTTTTCCAACAGCCAACATAGATATCAAAGATTATGTTTTAGCAAAACCAGGTGTTTATGCTGTCAAAGCTAAGAAAATAAGAAGTTTAAAATATATTAAAGGAATAGCCAATTTAGGATATCGACCTACATTTAATGGAAAAAAAATATTATTAGAAGTTCATTTATTTAATTTTTCTGGAAATTTATATAATAAGTATTTAAGAGTAGAATTTTTAAAATTTATAAGAGCTGAAAAAAAATTCAAAAATATAGATCAATTAAAAAAACAAATTAAAATTGATCTAGTAACTGCAAAAAAAGCAAAATGAGTAAAAACCAAATTAACTTACCTAAAACAGCTTTTTCAATGAAAGCTAATTTACCAATTAGAGAGCCAGAAATTCTAAAACTTTGGAAAAAAATTGATCTTTATAAAGAGCTAAGGAATTCAAGAAAAGGAAAGGAAAAATTTGTTCTCCACGATGGTCCCCCGTATGCAAATGGAAATATACATATGGGTACTGCGTTAAATAAAATATTAAAAGATATTATCGTAAAGTTTCATCAAATGGATGGTAAAGACTCTGTTTATGTTCCAGGTTGGGATTGTCATGGTTTACCTATCGAATGGAAAATTGAGGAACAATACAAAAAAAATAAAAAAAATAAGAACGATGTTCCGATTGTAGAATTTAGAAAAGAATGCCGAACTTTTGCTGAAAAATGGATAGAGGTTCACAAAGACCAATTTAAAAGATTAGGTGTTGTTGGTGATTGGGAAAACTATTATTCAACAATGAGTTATGATGCAGAGGCACAAATTGTAAGAGAACTAGGAAAATTTTTAAAAGAAGGAAGTCTTTACAGAGGATTTAAACCAGTTTTATGGTCAACTGTAGAAAAAACTGCCTTAGCTGATGCCGAGGTTGAATATCAAGACCATAAATCTGATACGATCTATGCTTGTTTTCCAGTTAAGTCATCAAAAATTAAAGAACTTAATGATTGTGATATTGTTATATGGACAACCACTCCTTGGACGATACCAGCAAACAAAGCCTTAGCATACAATGAAAGCTTAGATTACTTAATAATTCAAATTAATGATGACGGAAATTTTAAAAATAAAAAAATTGTTATCGCTGAGGCACTACTAGACTCTGTTTTAAAAGATTGTGAGATTAAAGAATTTGAAAACCTTAAGAAATTTAAAGGTAAAGATTTAAAAAATACTATCTGTAAGCATCCATTTTTTGATTTAGGGTATGATTACGATATCCCAATGTTAGAAGCACGTTTTGTAACCACTGAACAAGGAACAGGAATTGTTCATTGTGCACCAAGTCATGGACCTGACGATTTTAATCTTTGTTTAAATAACGGAATAAAGGCAATTGAGACAGTAGATGATGATGGAAAATATACAAATAATGTTTCTCTATTTGAAGGTTTACATATTTTTAAGGCTAACCCCATTGTGATCGAAAAATTGAAAGATGAAAATAAACTTCTTTCAAATGGTGTATTGGTTCATTCATATCCTCATTCGTGGAGATCAAAAGCACCCTTAGTTCATAGAGCGACACCACAATGGTTTATTTCTATGGAAAGTCATAAACTTAGAAGTAAGGCTTTAAAAGCAATAGATGATACGACCTTTTATCCAAGTAAAGGCAAAGAAAGATTAAAATCAATGATCGAGACAAGGCCAGATTGGTGTGTATCAAGACAAAGAGTTTGGGGTGTACCACTTCCTATATTTGTAAATAAAAAGTCTAATGAAATTTTAATAGACGATGGAGTATTTGAAAATATTGCTAATATTTATGAGAAGGAAGGTTCTGATTGCTGGTTTTCAGATGACCCTCAAAAGTTTTTAGGCAGTAAATATAAAGCGGAAGATTTTGAAAAGCTTAGCGATATTGTTGAAGTTTGGTTTGATAGTGGATCAACCCATTCTTTTGTATTGGAGAAGAGAAAAGACCTTAAATGGCCTGCATCAATGTATTTAGAGGGTTCTGATCAACATAGGGGCTGGTTTCATTCCTCATTATTAGAGTCATGTGGAACAAGAGGTAAAGCACCTTTCGAATCTATATTATCTCATGGGTTTGTTGTGGATGGAAAAGGTCTTAAAATGTCAAAATCTCTTGGAAATGTAATTGCACCTGAGGATATTTTGAAAAAATATGGTGCCGATATTTTAAGAATTTGGGTTGCTGCATCAAATTATGCTGAAGATTTAAGAATAGACTATTCTATTTTGGATCAGCATTCTGAGTCTTATCGTAAAATTAGAAATACATTTAGATATTTATTAGGAAATATAAATGACAAATATGAGGATGTTAATTTAGATAAAATTGATTTCGAACGCTTGCCAGATTTAGAGAAATTTATGTTAAGTAAGATTCATTCTCTCAACAACAAATTTGAAAATTATTTTAAAAAATATGATTTTCACAATCTTTATAAAGAATTATTGAATTTTTGTACAACAGATTTGTCGGCATTCTATTTTGATATAAGAAAGGACACTTTATATTGTGATCCAATTAATTCTGAGAAAAGAAAATCTTGTGTTACAATTTTGAATGTTTTATTAAAATCTTTACTCAGATGGTTCGCTCCAATATTGTCTTTTACAACTGAGGAAATACATCAACTGATATCAAGGAATAGTAAAAGTATCCATTTAGAAAAATTTCTTACTTTTCCAGATAAATTTAAAAATGAAAAGCTTACAGAGAGATGGTCTCAATTAATAAAAATTAGAGATGTATGTAACATAAGTATTGAGGAAAAAAGAGCCAATAAAGAAATTGGTTCGAGTTTAGAAGCAGAACTCATATTAAAATTAAATGATAAATATAAAGATATAATCTCAAAAATTGATTTGTCAGAGCTTTGTATTGTATCAAAAACCCAAATCAATTTTGATGAAGGTTCAGATGTACTAGTTGAAACTAAGAAAGCTTTGGGTGATAAATGTCCTGTGTGTTGGAAAATAAGTGTTGAGCCTTGTAAGCGACATTCTCAATAATGTCTAAATATTTAAATAAAAGCTTTATCGTAAATTTTTTTATAATTTTAAGTATTTTTGGCCTCGATAGGTTTACCAAAGTCTATGTGATATCTGAAAATGAAAAAAATTTGTCGTCTGAATTATTTGTATCAAAATTTTTGAATATCAATTTAATTTATAATGAAGGAATAGCATTTGGTTTATTATCATTTGATCAAAGTCATATGTACAATTTTTTAACAATTTTAATCGCAGCTGTAATTTTAATTATTTTTTTTATGACATTAAAAAGTGATGGTCTTAAAAAATATTCACTTTTAATGATATTTGGTGGAGCCCTAGGTAATTTATATGATCGAATTTTTTTTAAAGCTGTGCCAGACTTTATTGATTTCCATATTGGAAATTTTCATTGGTTTATTTTTAATGTATCGGATATATTTATTTCATTAGGAGTATTATTTTTGATAATTTTTGAAATAATTGATAATCAAAAAAATAAAATTGATGAAAAAAATATTTAAACTAACAATAATAATAATTTCAATTTTAGCTTTAAATTCTTGTGGAACTGTTAGAGAAGGTTTTAGTTCACAGAAAAAAAATAGTATAGATGAATTTTTGGTTGAAAAGAAATCACCTTTAGTGATGCCCCCAGATTTCAATAAATTACCATTACCACAACAAACTAATCAAGTAACTGATAATAAGGAGAATAAAGATATTAAATCATTACTCACTGACAACAAGGACTCAGATTTAGATAATCAGAACACAAATCAAAACACAAATTTTGAAAATTCCATTATAGAAAAAATTAAGAATAATTAATGATAACATCGGGAATTTTTTTTAAAAATTTTAAGGGTAGTAAACAAAATTCTAAAATAAAAAAAAATCTTAAAAAATTAATTAAAGATAATAATCAAATTCTTCAATCTTTTAGAAAAAATTATAAAGACCAATTTAAGATCAAAAGTTTAAGAATTTTTAAAAGATTTAAAGATATTCGTGTAATTGGAATCGGTGGTTCGTCATTGGGCACAAAAACTATTTATAGTTTTCTCAAAGATAAAATTAAAAAAAACATATTATTTTATGATAATTTATTAACTCTCAATAAAAAATCTGGAAATAAAAAATATTTAAATTTAATCATTTCTAAATCAGGCAACACTTTAGAGACAATAGTTAATTCTAATATTCTTGTCAAAAAAAGTGATAAAAATATTTTTATCACAGAAAATAAAAAAAATTATTTAAATTTATTAGCTCAAAAATTAAAGTCGGAGGTTGTTTATCACAATAATTTTATAGGTGGTAGATATTCAGTTTTATCAGAAGTTGGAATGTTGCCTGCAGAACTAATGGGTCTTAATTCTAAAAGTTTTAGACAATTCAATAACTTAATCAAAAATCAAAAATATTTAAATGCGCTCGTATCCAATGTGAGTGCTACAATTAATTTAATCAAAAAAAAAAAATTTAATTCCATTATCATAAATTATGATGAAAAATCTCAAAACTTTTTTTCTTGGTATCAACAATTAGTAGCTGAAAGCTTAGGTAAAAAGGGAAAAGGGATATTACCAGTCGTATCTAACATGCCCAGAGATAATCATAGCGTTATGCAGCTTTATCTGGATAGTTTTAAAAATAATTTTTATACTTTTTTTTATGTCCATGAAAAAAATACTCCTAAAATAGATAATAAATTAATCTTACCCTCACAAAATTTTCTTAAAAATAAAAATATCCAAAATATCACTTACGCTCAAAAAAGAGCTACAGAAAATGTTTTTACAAAAAAAAATATACCTTTTAGAAGCTTTGAAATCAAAAAAAGGGATGAAAAAACTTTGGGTGAGTTATTTTGTTTTTTTATTTTGGAAACTATTTTAATTGGAAGAGCTTTGAAAATAAACCCTTACAATCAACCTGCTGTTGAGTTAATCAAAAAAGAGACTAAGAAAATTTTAGTTTAAATTTCCAAATATAATTTTTGATATTCCATATTTCTTCTCATCTATAATTCTAAAATTTTTTGAAAACTCATCATTTTCTTTTTTATGCCTATGCACAATAATCACCCCATCTTTATTGAGAACTTTTTCTTGAAAAATATTATCAATAATATTTGATAATCTTTTTTCTTTATAGGGAGGATCTAAAAATATGATATTAAATTTAAGCTGAATTTTTTTCAAAAAGTAATTAGATATTAAGTCTTCCTCTATAATCTCATATTTTTCTCTCATATTTAAATTATTAAGATTACTTTTTAAAATTGGTAAAACACCATTATATTTTTCTACAAAAGTAACATGTTTAGCTCCTCTTGAGAGACACTCTAAACCAAATGAGCCAACGCCTGCAAACAGATCTAAAACTATTGAATTTTCAATATTGATCTTAAATTTATTTGAGTGATTGATAATATTAAAAATAGATTCTTTTGCTAAGTCTTTTAAGGGTCTTGTTTCTTTGTCTTTTGGTTGTAAAATTTTTTTTCCTTTAAATTTTCCACCAATTATTCTCATTTTTTTATTACTTTATAACCAATATCATTCCTAAAAAAACCATCTGACCAGTTCAGATTGTTGAGAAGTTGATGAATCCTATTTCTTGCTTCTTCAAAATTATCTGATAAAGAAACAAAATTTAAAACTCGTCCACCCACAGCTAAAATGGTGTTACCTTTTTTAACAGTGCCTGCATGAAATAAGTGATCATCAGTGTTTAATTTAATTTTATTGATATTTTTGATTTCAACATTTTTTTGGTAGGTTTCAGGGTAGCCTTTTGAACATAACACAACACATAAACTTTTCTTATTATTCCAATTAATTTCATTTTCATTCAATTTTCCATTACAGCATGAATCTATGATTTCACCAAAATCTGTATTTAGTTTAGGAAGAATAGTTTGACACTCTGGATCACCCATTCTCACATTGTACTCTATTAAATAAGGCTCATTGTTTGTTATCATTAGCCCTGCATATAAAAAGCCTTTATATGGTGTTTTTAAATCTTTTAGTGCTTTTAGGGTTGGATCAATTATATTATTTAAAATCTTTTTTTCGAGCTCTTCATTTATTAATCTTGATGGTGAATAAGCACCCATACCACCAGTATTTTTTCCTTTATCACCTTCCTTAACTCTTTTATGATCTTGAGCTGTACCAAAATTTTTATAAGTACTACCATCACTTAAAATGAAAAAACTCATTTCTTCACCCTCTAAAAATTCTTCAACAAGTACATTTTTGGCATCACCAAATTTTCCACCAAAAATTTCCTTAACCGCTTGAAAAGACTCCTCTTTATTTTCACAAATATAAACACCTTTCCCTGCAGCTAAATTATCTGCTTTAATAACTATTGGAAAATTTGATTTATCTAAAAAATTTTTAGCTTGATTAATATCATTAAATATACCGAAATTTGCAGTTGGAATATTATATTTTTTACAGATGTTTTTTGTAAATATTTTAGACCCTTCTAATTGTGAAGCGATTTTACTAGGTCCAAATACTTTAATATCAAAACTTTCCAAGTAATCTGTTAGTCCATCAACCAAAGGTTTTTCTGGTCCGATCACAACTAATTCTATTTTTTTTGAAAGAATGAAATTTTTAATTTCCTCAAAGTTATTTATGTCCAAGTTAATATTCTCGGCTATCGCATCAGTGCCAGCGTTACCAGGAAAACAATAAATTTTATCAATTTTTTTTGACTTATTTAATGCATGACAAATGGCATGCTCTCTTCCTCCACTTCCTATAATACCTACAATCATGTATAAACATATAAACTATAAATGAATAAAAAATTAGCAAAAGTAAAATATTTACCAAATAATTTTCAAGTAATTGAAAAAGGTGACCATGTAATTTGTGCAGTCTCGGGTAAGGCAATCAGCCTTGAAAATTTGACTTACTGGAACGTGGAACTTCAAGAACCATATTATTCATATGTTGAGGCTTCTAAAAAAAAAGAGGAATTAGACAATAAATAGTATTATTTCCAACGATTATGGGACCATATCCAATTATAAGGATTAGCAAGTATCATTTTCTCAAGAATTTTGTTTAATTCGTTTGTGATATTTTCAATATTGTCTTCATTTGAAAATTGAATTGGTTTAAAAACTTTCATTTTAAATTTAACACCTTCATATCTTTCTATAAAAATAGGTACAACAGGCATATTAAATTTTTTAATCAATTGTGCTGGAATAGTAGTAGTAAACGCTTTCTCATTAAAAAAATTTGACTTTATACCCTGAGAAACTCTCTGATCTATCATAAGTGCCGTTGAAAAACCTTGGTTATTAAGTTTTATTAATTCCTTTAATCCACCGATTCCTTTTTTTATTTGATTTTTGCAGATATATCTTTTTCTTATTCGCTCCATGAATTTATTTAAAAAAATATTGTTTAGTGGTCTATAGATTGCTCCAATTTTAATACCTATTTTGTCTATCTGCATTGCCATAAGCTCAAAGTTACTAAAATGCCCTGATATAAATACGACTTTTTGATTTTGATCTTTTATATTTAAAAGTATGTCCTCACCTTCTATAGAAATATTTTTACTAAGATAACCATTTCTAAAATTTTTAATATAAAGATATTCTGCAAAAATTCTTCCATAATTATTCCACATTGAAGATTTAATTTTATTTAATTCTTTAGAATTATAATCTGGGAAAGCTTTTTTTATATTATCATTGATTATTTTTTTTGATCTAAAAATTGGACCAATAATTTCAAATAATTTTCCGCTTAGAAAAGATGAAATTTTTACCCCAATAATTCTGAATATCATATAAAAAATGCAGATTATGATAAATTGTATTAAGTATTTAATTATTTTCATAAACATTAGATATATCGTTTATAAAAGCCGCTTGATTCAGAATTTTTAATTCCGATTTAATATATAAAATTTTGTTGTTGTTGTTCAATCTCATATAATCTTTTTCTGTAGTTAAAATTTTACAATTTAATTTTTCTGAAACTGAAATTATATCATCAATATCTTTTTGTGAGTATTTATAATGATCAGGAAATTCTAAATCTCTAATTACATTAATATTATTTTTTCTTAACATCGTTATAAAAGTTTTATGGTTTCCTATGCCAGAAAAAACTAAATACTTATCATTTTTATCAAACTTAGTGATATTCAGTGGAATATATACTCCTTGAAAAATTTTTATACTTGGATCTATTTTATAAATATATTCTTTTATACTATCTATATTTTCATTATTTCCATTTAGAAAAACATTTTTATATTTTTTCAAATTTTTAACACTTTCTCTCAGGGGTCCTGATGGAATAGTAAAATTATTGCCGATCCAATTATCAATATTAAAACAAACAATACGATAATCATATTTTATTGAAGGATCTTGTAAACCATCATCAAAAATCGCAAGTTCAAATTTCTCATGAATTGCTTGTTCAATAGACGAAGATCTATTTTTAGATTTAAAAAGTTTACCATGATTTGCTAATATCTTCTGCTCATCAATTTGATTAGGATAATATTTTTTGATAAAGCAAGATTTTATTTTTTTTCCTAAAATTTCATTTATTTTTAAACTCAAAGACGTCTTACCTGTCCCACCTAGGTAAATATTTCCAACGCATATAGTTTTTATTGAAGTATATTTTTTTTTTTTAACTGTTGAGTTAATAACAATTCTTAAAATTGTCATTATTAATGAGATTGGTAAAAGTAAATAGGAAATGATGGTAGGTTTTTTGTAATCCCAAAATTTGGGTTTTTTAAATTTCATTATGGATAGATTTATCTAACTCATTTAAGGTTTTTTTAAGTATTGTTGAACCAAGATATTTCATTTTTTGCACTTTTTTCATGTTTTTTTTAAAGATTATTGAGTCTGCACATTTTTGCGGTGAATTTACTACAGATGATATCTTCAACTTTCTGAGATACTTATAAACATCTTTAAAATTATTAACATCTGGCCCATGCAATATCTTTGCGCCGAACCGCGCAGGCTCCAATGGATTTTGACCCCCTCCTTTGATGATTGATTTTCCTAAAAAAACAGTAGTAGCAAACTTATAAAATTTTTTTGTCTCTCCAAAAGTGTCAACTATAAAAATATCAATATCTTTTAATTTTAATTTTTTGGAACTACGAGAAACAACATTCAGCCCAAGTTCATTTATTTCAGCAATTATTTGTTTAACTCGATTTATATGTCTAGGTATTATGATTGTAATTATATTTTTATTTTTTTTCTTTAAAAGAATATGAGTTTTAGCAGCAAATAATTCCTCGGTCTCATGCGTGCTGGCAGCAATAAATGTTTTATATTTTTTAAATTGAGAAAATAATTTTTTATCAGACTTATCAGATTTGATGTTATCATCTTCAATAAATTTCATATTTCCAATAGATTGAATATTTTTGACATTTAGTCTTTTTAAATAATGATTAGTCTCAGAGTTTTGTGAATAAGCTTTGTCTATTAAACCAAATATCGAGTAAGAAAATTCTTTAATTTTATACCATCGATCAAAAGATTTTTTAGTAATTCTAGCATTAAGTAATATTAAAAGAATATTTCTGTTTTTGATTGATTTAAACATACTTGGCCAAATTTCAGATTCTAAAAAAATTGCTATATTTGGTTTCCAATAGTCTAAGAACTTTCTAGAAAATATTGCATGATCAATAGGATAAAACTGGTGAATAGTTTTTTTAAATTTTATTTTCTCTAATATTCTAGAAGAACTTAAAGTGCTAGATGTGATTAATATTTTACCTATTGATTTATCATTATCATATTTTTTTATTATTGGAATAACACTTAATATTTCACCAACACTAGATCCATGAAACCAAACTAATTTGCCATTACCCCTTTCCTTTGAAATCAAACAAAATTTTTCTTTAAACCTAAATTTATCTTCTTTGTTTTTTAAGATTCTAATAATAATTATGATTGGTGAAAAAATTAAGATTATTGAAAGTAAAAATTGATAAATAAAAAAAATCATTACCTCTGAAATTGCTTATCGTGAAAATTTTTGTAAATCTTCGAATTGATTAATAACTCTTCATGTTTTCCATAATCAATTATTTTTCCAGAGTCTATCACAAATATTTTATTTGAATTTAATATAGTTGAAAGCCTATGAGCAATAACGATAGTAGTTTTATCTTTTGTTAAAATTTTCAATGCATCTTGTATTTTCATTTCAGTTTCTGAGTCAAGAGACGATGTGGCTTCGTCTAAAAGAATTATTGAGCTTTTTTTAAGCATGGCCCTTGCTATTGAGATTCTTTGTTTTTCTCCTCCAGATAACCGAACTCCATCTTCACCGATTAAGGTTTCGTATTTTTCTGGTAAATTATCTATAAATTCATCACAATGTGATAGCTTAGCTGCTTCAAATATTTCTTCATCACTCGCATCTAAATTAGCGTATTTAATATTGTTTTTGATAGTATCATCAAAAAGTGTTGTTTCTTGGCTCACTAACGAAATATTTTTTCTCAACGATTCTAATGTCACATTATAAATTGATTGATTGTCTATAGAGATATCTCCCGACTTACAATCATAAAACCTTGGTATTAAATTTAGAATAGTAGATTTTCCAGAACCACTATGACCTACTAAGGAAGTCATTTTTCCTCCTTCAAATTCTAAATTAACTTTTTTTAAAACATCACCATCAGATTTTTTATAGCTAAATAAAACATCTTTAAATTTAATGCCTCCATTTTGAATATCAATTTCTTTAGCATTCTCGTTATTTTTAATTAAGTTTTTTGTATCCACTACAGGCAAGATCCGAGCGGCTGCCGATAAACCTTCATGAACTATAATATTCAAAGTAGATAAAGATCTTACTGGCTGATATGCAAGCATCATCGCTGCAAGAAATGAAAAAAAATTGTTTACACTTAATTCATTGTTCGCAATTAATTTTCCTGAATAAAAGATTAAAATTGCAATCATGAAACCAGTTAGAATTTCCATAATTGGTGATATTCTCACGATTACTATTCCAATTTTTTTATTTTTTTCTTTCAGTTCATCCAAATGATTATTGGCTCGATTAGTTTCATACTTTTCTTTTTGAAAAATTTTTGTCAATTTATGATTTTTAAAAAGCTCAACTAAATACCTTGTTAAGAAGCCAGATTTCTCTTGTGCTTGGGTTGTAACTTTACCCATTCTTTTACCAAGTGATCTTGCGGCTGTGCTAGCAATTGGTATCAAAATTATGGCAATCAATGAAAGCTTCCAATTCTGTAAAAACATCACAATTAGTAAGCCAATTAAAGTTAAGCTATCTTTGAACAGATTAAGTATTCCATTACTTAATAGATTTGTTATGTGAAGAACATCATAAGTTAAATTGGAAATAAATTTACCTGAATGCTTTTCATCTATTGATTGAGTGTCTGCACTTATCAAAGAACTTAACATATCTATTTGAAGTTTCTTTTTAATTTCCTCTGCTACATTGATCATCATTACTTTGGCAAAATAAAGTGAGACACCTTTTGTTGTAAATGCAAAAATAATAAGAAATGGAATCAGTATCAACAAAGACTGATCTTTTTGAATGAAAATTTTATCTATTGCAGGGTCTAATAACCATGCAATCGATGAAGTGCTTCCTGCTACTAATAATGAAAAAAAAATGGCTAAAAGAATCTGTTTGAGATATTTTTTTGTATAATCTTTATAGAGCCTTTTAAGAATTTTTGTCTTATTCATCAAAACAACCGACCTACCAATATATTTAAAAATATAATAATCCCTAAATAATTGTTACTTTTAAAAATTCTTAAACAAGAGTCAGGATTTTTGGAGTTAAAATTATTTATCTGATAAAAAAATAAATGTATGATTGGAATTGCAATAAATAGAAAATATATTAAATCAAAGTTCATCATCAATCCTCCAACTATAAGTGACGATATTAAAGATAAATAACATAATATTAAAAAGATTTTTGCTGTTCCTTTAAATTTTATTGAAGTTGATTTTACTCCTATAATTTCATCATCTTTAATATCTTGGAATCCGTAGATAGTGTCGTAGCCTAGTGTCCAAAATATGGCCCCAAGATAAAAAATTATTGGTGCTATATTTATTTGTTCAGAGATTGAGGTCCAGCCAAGTATTAATCCATAATTAAATGTAATTCCTAAGAAAAGCTGAGGCCAATATGTGAATCTTTTCATTAAAGGATATGTGAAAGCTAGAGGCATAGATGCGAGAGCAATTATAATTGTGAAAAAATTGAAATTTATTAGAACTAAAAAAGCTAGTAAGCAAAGAATAAAAGCATATAAAATTCCAGTCTTAACTGAAATTTTTCCCGAAGCGATTGGTCTATTTTTAGTTCTTGTAACTTTTTTATCAAATTTTCTATCTAAAATATCATTAACTATACATCCAGCAGATCTCATCAAAACTGAACCAAGAAAAAAAAGCAAAAGATAGTAAAAATAAATATTTAAACTGTCTGCAAAATCATAAATTAAGGTTAATCCCCATGCGCATGGCCAAAATAATAACAGATATCCAATCGGTTTTTTTAGCCTTGTCAGTTCAATAAATAAGTTTAGTTGGTTCATAAAATTTTACTTGTAAATAACAAAGGCAAGATTGATAATCAAATTGATTCGTATGAATATAGATTACACTGTAACTGCGTTAATGTTTCCTGCGATCCCATTAATAATGGGTGTATATTCAAATAGATTCCATACTCTTAGTTCTTTGATAAGAAAAATACATGATGAGTATGTATTTGAAAAACACACTCCACCTGAATGGAAAGACCAATTGATAAATTTAGAGAAAAGAATAGGTGTTTTAAAATTAAGTATTTTATTTGCTGCTTTTGGTTTTTTGTTTAATATGCTGACTGTTTTTGGGCTCTATTTAGAGGAACTTTTCATTGCAAGAATAATTTTTGGTTCTTGTTGTTTATCGATGATGATCTCAATCATATTTTTTATCATTGAAATTCAAATTTCAACCAAAGCTCTTAGACTTCATCTTTCTGATATGGATATTCAATTTAAGGAATAATTACTGCTGGACCAGTTAATAATCTTGCCTCTAAATCTTTGTGGGCCTGAGCAGCATGTGTTAAAGAATATTTTTTTGAAATTTCTACCTTAAATTTGTTAGATAAAATCGCATCAAAAACTTTTTTTGCTGACTCAACTAATTCTTCTCTTTTGATTGTATAATGTGCAATGGATGGTCGAGTAAAAAATAATCCTTTAGCATTAATATCTTGTTTTACATCAATAGTATCAACGTACCCAGATGCATTTCCAAATGCTACCATCATTCCTCGTATTTTTAATGTTTCAATTGAACCTTTAAATGTTTTTATTCCAACACCATCATAAACAACATCAATACCATTTTTTCCTACAATTTTTTCAACTTCTTCTGAGAAATTTTTTTCAGAATAATTAATTACATAGTGACAGCCATTTTTTTTGGCAATTTCCTCTTTGGCTTTTGAACCAACTGTTCCAATAACTTCTGCACCTAAAGAATTAGCCCAAGGACATAAGATTTGACCAAGAGCTCCAGCTGCAGCATGATAAAGCACTTTATCACCTTTTTTTAATGGATAGGCTCTATGTAATAGATATTCTGCAGTTATCCCTTTTAAAGTTATACAAGATGCCACCTCATCAGAAATACCATCTGGAACAGAAATCAATTTTTCTTCGGGCATAATTTGTTTTTCTGAATATGCGCCAATTGGCATTGATGCATGAGTAACTCTATCACCAACTTTAAATAATTTTACATCAGATCCTATTTCTTCAATAACTCCACTTGCTTCAAGACCAATACCGCTGGGTAATGGAATAGGGTAGAGACCTGTTCTGTGATAAACATCTATAAAATTAAGACCTATTGATTTGTTTTTAATTAAGACCTCTTTCGGACCTGGTTTTCCTATGTCTATATCCTTTATAACCAAAACCTCTGGTCCACCAAATTTCTCTATTTGTATTGATTTCATTTTTTATTTTACAAATGTACCGTTATGATAATCTTGAACGGCCTGCAGTATCTCTGCTTTAGTGTTCATTACAAAAGGACCACCTCTTGCAATTTCTTCATTTATTGGTTTTCCAGAAATAACTAAAAATTTAGCCTTTGACAAAGCTTTCACTTTCAAATTTTCACCTCTTGTAAGTAATATCAAGGTACTATCTTTAACATTTCCATGTTTTTGCTCACCAATTTTTATTTCGCCCTCTATTAAATAAATAAAACTATTGTGTGTAGATGGGAGAAGATAATTAAAATCCTTATCTTTATTTAGTTCGACATCAAAATAAACTGGCTCAACATTGTGACCTTTTACTGGACCTTCTGCCTTTTCAAACGTACCAGCTATAACTTTTATTTTTTTATCATTATCTTTATGCACGCTCATTTTATCTGCATCGATATAAATATACTCAGGTTTGCTCATTTTTAATTTTGCTGGCATGTTGATCCATAGCTGAAATCCATGAAGTTTCCCTTCTTTCATTGCAGGCATCTCTGAGTGGATAATACCACTTCCAGTTTTCATCCATTGGACATCACCAGCAGTCATTTTACCTTCACCGCCCGTACTATCTTTATGTTCAAAATCACCAGCAAGCATGTAAGTCACTGTTTCAATTCCTCGGTGGGGATGTGGGGGAAAACCAGCTACATAATCATCACTATTTTCAGAGCCAAATTCGTCTAGCATCAAAAAAGGATCAAAGTAATTGGGTTCAACTCCAATACTTCTTTTTAACTTTACTCCAGCTCCATCTGAAGCTGGGATCGGATCGATGATTTGTTTTACTTCAATATTTTTCATCCGCTTTAATTAATGAATTAATTATTAATTTCAAGATCACTTTTTATCTAAACAAAAACCTTTAGCACCATTAACTACCAAGAATAAAAAACCACCAGCTAAAGCAATGTTTTTAAGAAAAGCAGTAAGCTGTACCTGATCAGCAAAATCATTGTGAAAAATAATAGCTGTAGCTAAACAAAATAAACTTAAAGCTGCAGCAGCAATTCTAGTTTGATAGCCAATTACAATTAGAACGGGTCCAATTATTTCAAGAGCAATTGCGGGTATAATTAAAATACCAGGCAAACCAAAACTTTCCATCCAACCTATGGTTCCCTCATAATTATTGATTTTAAAAATTCCATTTAAAAAAAATAATGCAGATATTAAAACTCTACCAAATAAATCTAATGCTTTAATCATGTTAAATTAATCTTAGTAAGTACAATGGCGGATTGTAACATTCTTTGCAAGCACAAAAAAAAATATTTTGTCACCTTTGGTCTTTATTTTTTAAAATATTAAAGTAATTGAATTAGTTTGTTAAGATCTGTAATTTGATATTTTGGTTTAAAATCTAAGTTATCAAAAATATTATTATTTCTATTTACCCAAATAGATTGGTAACCATAATTTCCACCACCAGAAACATCCCAAGTATTAGCACTTAAAAATGCAACTTCACTTTTATTTATATTATATTTTTTGATTGGCAAATCATAAACTCTAGAACTTGGTTTATATACGCCAACTTGCTCAATGGAAAATATATCATCAAATAAATTATCCAAATGATTACTTTTTACTAATTGATCCAGTAATGATGGAGTACCATTTGATAGAATAGCTAATTTAAATTTTTTTTCTCTTAAAGCTTTCAAGGTATCTGGAACTTCTTTATAGGGTGATAAGATTTTATATAAATTCAATAGTTCATCTCTCATTGAAGGATCAATATCAAAAACTTTCATTGATTTATCTAAACTATCTTCTGTAACTTGCCAAAAATCTTTGTGTCTATCCATCAAACTTCTAAGCCAAGTATATTCTAATTGAGTGGTCCTCCAAAAGTTTGCAAATCTCTCCCATTTTTCTCCAATTTTATCTTTGCATTTTTCTGCAGCTGAATTGACATCAAACAACGTTCCATAAGCATCAAAAATTATTGCTTTAATATTTTTCATAAATTAATTTAACATATATGAGTAATATTAGATTGTTTTTTTCGAATACATTATCAAAAAATATGATTGATAAATTAGATAAATCTCAATCTCATTATTTGACAAAAGTAATGAGGTTAAAAAAAAATGATATTTTTTCTTTATTTAATAAAACTGGTGAATGGGAAGCAAAAATTTTGAATATTACAAAAGATTTTGTTGAATTTAAATCAATCAAACAATTAAGACAAAAAGAAAATGTCCAAGAATTATGGTTAGCATTTTCACCTATTAAATCAAATTATCAAAACTTTATGATTCAAAAAGCAACTGAATTAGGTGTTTCAAAACTTTTACCAATAATTTTTGATCGAACTATTGTAAGAAAGATTAACAAAGATCGGTTAGAAAAAATAGTTATAGAAGCATGTGAACAATCAAATCGGATTAGTATCCCATCTATTGAGGAAGCACAAAATTTAAAAAGTTTTTTGAATTCCAATTCAATGAATTTAATTTTCACAGATTTAAATTCAGACAATAAAAAAATTGAAAAAACAAAGTTTTCAGATGAACCTATTTGTATCATTATAGGCCCCGAAGGAGATTTTTCAGAACAGGAAAGGCAGGAGATTCTCTCATTTAAAGGAGTACAAGCACTAAAAATTAATGACAATATTTTAAGATCAGAAACCGCAGTGATATCTGCAATTTCGATCATAAATTATGTGATTAATTGATAAATTGTCGCGAAAACTAAAGTGTAATTTTTACAAAAGGGCTTTATATAGCTAGTAAAAATGAAAAAAATTTTATTTATATTTACAAGTATTTTTATCTCTCAAAATGCTTTTGCAAACCAACCTGTTGATTGGCAATTAGGTTTCCAAAAAGCAGCATCAGAGTCGATGAGAGACATTGTAGCCTTTCACGATAATTTGTTATTACCGATAATAATAGCGATAAGTGTGTTTGTTTTATTTTTAATGCTTTATGCTTGTGTAAGATTTAGAGCTTCGGCAAACCCTAATCCCTCTAAGAGAACACACAATGTAACTGTTGAAGTTTTATGGACTTTAATTCCTTGCTTGATTTTAATTGTTATGGCGGTTCCATCATTTAAAATTTTATATAAGCAAGATACGATTCCGAAAGCAGATTTAACAATCAAAGCAATAGGCTATCAATGGTATTGGGGTTATGAATATCCAGACGAAAATTTGGAATTCGATTCTTACATGATTGAGGAAAAAGATCTAAAAGCAAATCAACCAAGATTGTTAGCTGTTGATAATGAAGTTGTTGTTCCAGTTGGCAAAGTAGTAAAAGTTTTAATCACAGCAAATGATGTTTTACATGCTTGGGCTTTACCTTCATTTGGAGTAAAAAGGGATGCGGTACCTGGAAGAATTAATGAAACGTGGTTTAAGGCTGAAAAAGTTGGTACTTATTATGGTCAATGTTCAGAACTTTGTGGTATAAAACATGCATTTATGCCTATTGCAGTAAAAGTAGTTAGTGAAGATGAATATCAAGAATGGCTATCTGAGGCACGCGTGAAATTTGCAAAAGAAGAAATTGAAAATGATAAACTTAAATTAGCGAGTAAATAAATTATGTACACACAAACAGCATCACACGATCATCATACTCCAACTGGTTGGAAACGTTGGGCATATTCTACTAACCATAAAGATATTGGGACAATGTATTTAATCTTTGCAATTGTTGCAGGAGTTATAGGAACTGCTTTTTCTGTTTTAATGAGAATGGAATTAATGCATCCTGGTGATGGTATTTTAGGTGGTAATTATCACTTATATAATGTGTTGGTTACTGGACATGGTTTAATAATGATTTTTTTCATGGTAATGCCAGCAATGATTGGTGGCTTTGGTAATTGGTTTGTGCCAATTATGATTGGAGCTCCTGACATGGCATTTCCAAGAATGAACAATATTTCTTTTTGGTTATTACCTGTTTCTTTAACTCTATTAATCTTATCAATTTTTGCAGATGGCCCCCCGGGACAAACTGGTGTAGGGGGCGGATGGACTATTTATCCTCCGTTGTCCTCAAAAGCTGGACAACCTGGACCAGCGATGGATTTAGCTATTTTAAGTTTGCACTTAGCGGGTGCTTCATCAATTTTAGGAGCAGTTAATTTTATTACCACTATTCTAAATATGAGAACACCAGGTATGACATTACATAAAATGCCTTTGTTCGCGTGGTCAATATTAGTAACTGCATTTTTATTATTATTATCTTTACCAGTATTAGCTGGAGCAATAACAATGTTATTAACAGATAGAAATTTCGGTACCGCCTTCTTTGAAGCCCAAACAGGAGGTGATCCAGTCTTATTCCAACATTTATTTTGGTTTTTTGGTCATCCAGAAGTATATATTTTGATACTTCCAGGATTTGGAATGATTAGTCATATTGTTTCTACATTTTCTAGAAAACCTGTTTTTGGATATCTTGGAATGGCTTATGCAATGGTAGCAATTGGAATTGTCGGATTTGTTGTATGGGCGCACCATATGTACACAGTTGGATTAAGCACAGATACAAAAGCATATTTTTTAGCTGCAACAATGATTATTGCTGTTCCAACAGGAATAAAAATTTTCTCATGGATCGCAACAATGTGGGGTGGTTCAATATCTTTTAAAACACCAATGGTATGGGCATTAGGATTTATTTTTATGTTCACGGTCGGTGGAGTAACTGGAGTTGTTTTAGCTAATGCAGGTGTTGATACTGCAATGCATGACACTTATTACGTAGTTGCTCATTTTCACTATGTACTTTCTCTAGGAGCTGTTTTTGCAATTTTTGCAGGCTTTTATTATTGGTTCTCAAAAATGAGTGGTTATGAATATTCTGAGTGGATGGGTCAATTACATTTCTGGTTAACATTTATTGGAGTTAACTTGATTTTCTTCCCTCAGCACTTTTTAGGATTAGCTGGAATGCCGAGAAGATATGCTGATTATCCTGATGCATTTGCCGGATGGAATTATATATCTTCAATAGGGTCTTACGTGGCTGTAGCTGGTCTCGCTGTATTTTTTATGAATTTAATTTATGCATTTGCAAAAAAGAAAGCAGCCGCACAAAATCCATGGGGTGAGGGAGCAACAACGTTAGAGTGGACTGTGCCATCTCCACCAAATTTCCATACTTTTGAGGAATTGCCAAAATTTGAAGATGGTCAGGGTACACAAAAATCGCACGGCTAATAAAATAAGAGCATTAAGAACCGATGGATAATTCAAGGCTAAAAAAAAGAAGCTTAAGCCAAGAGGATTTATTTAATCTTTCAGAATTATTTAAATTGATGAAGCCAAGAGTTATGTCATTGGTAATTTTTACCTGTGCCGTAGGTTTATTAACAGCACCTAACATTGTTTCAACTAAAGATGCAATTATTGGAATTCTTCTCGTTTCATTAGGTGCCGGAGCAGCTGGTGCTTTAAATATGTGGTACGAGTCCGATCTTGATGCTTTGATGACCAGAACCTGTTTAAGACCAATCCCAACAGGGAAAGTCAATAGAAATCAGGCTTTGATATTTGGTGTTACATTATCAATAGTTTCGGTTGTAGCTTTAGATTATTTTACAAACAGAGTTTCTGCTGCAATATTATTACTAACAATATTGTTTTATGTATTTGTTTATACAATCTGGTTAAAAAGAAGAACTCCACAAAATATAGTTATTGGTGGGGCAGCCGGTGCATTTCCTCCAGTTATAGGATGGACTATTGCTACAGGCTCTATATCACTTGAACCATTAACATTTTTCTTGATTATATTTTTTTGGACACCCTCTCATTTTTGGGCACTTAGTTTATACAAGTCCGATGATTACAAGAAAGCCAAAATACCAATGTTGCCACTAACCAATGGAATAGAAAGTACCAAAATCAATATATTCATTTATTCTTTATTGATGATACCGGTAATTATTTTTCCATATTTAATTAACTTTGTTGGTTTAACATTTTTAATTCCATCACTGCTATTAACTTTTTATTACAATTTTTTATGTTATGAATTGTTGGATTATAAAAAAAATAGATTTAACTCTAAGAAAGCAAAAGCTATCTTTGGATATTCCATATTGTATTTATTCTTAGTTTTTGTTCTATTTTTGATTGATAAAATAATATGATTACACCAGATAAAAAAACAAAAAGAAAAAATATTCTTACGGCATTAGCTATTATTGCGTTTATGATTTTTCTTTTCTTTTTTACTTTATATAACACAGGCGTATTTGATAGGTCGATATGATAGAAAAAAAGAAATTAACACCATTAGTTTTAGCTGGGATTTTTGTTTTGATGTTAGGTTTATCATATGCATCAGTCCCTCTTTATGAGATTTTTTGTAGAGTTACTGGTTTTGGAGGAACTACTCAAGTAGCAGACAAAGCTCCAAAAATTGTTTTAGATAAAGTAGTTAGTGTAAGATTTGATACCAATGTTAATAATTTACCATGGGATTTTAAGGCAAAATCGAATGTGATGGATGTTAAAGTGGGTCAAGTAAACAAAATTGAGTTTGAGGTGACCAATAATAGCAATGAACCAACTGCAGGTGTAGCAAGTTTTAATGTTTCACCCTCAAGCTTTGGAAAATATTATAGTAAACTTGGTTGTTTTTGCTTTGAAAAACAAGAATTAAAAGCTGGTGAAACTGCAACCTACGTGATGACTTTTTATTTAGACCCTGAAATGGTCAATGATGCAACAGTAAAAAATTTACAGGATGTAACTATGTCGTATACTTTTTTCTCGACAGATTACTATAAACAATCATAATCCAAAAAAATGTCAGCTGAAAAAAAACACGATTACCATTTAGTAGACCCAAGTCCTTGGCCTATCTATGTTTCATTTTCATGTTTAGTTTTAGCTGTTGGCGCTGTTTACTACATGCATTATGAGGTTTCATGGGGAATGTACCTTGGATTTGCTTTATTAATTTATGGAGCATACATGTGGTTTAGAGATGTAGTTATTGAGGCTGAGCATCAAGGACATCATACACCTGTGGTTCAAATACATCATCGTTACGGAATGACTTTATTCATTGCCTCAGAGGTAATGTTTTTTGTTGCCTGGTTTTGGGCTTACTTTGATGTGAGTCTTTTCCCAAATGACTTTGTTGGTAATGTATGGCCGCCAAAAGATATAGAAACTTTTGATCCTTGGGATATACCATTAATAAATACATTAGTTCTTTTACTTTCAGGAACAACTGTGACTTGGTCTCATCATGCTCTCTTAGAAGATGATAGAAAAGGATTTATTCAAGGGTTAGTTTTAACAGTTATATTAGGAGTTTGTTTTACTGCTTTACAAGCTTACGAATATCATCACGCAACATTTGCTTTTTCAGATCACATATATGGTTCAGTATTTTACATGGCAACAGGATTCCATGGTTTTCACGTGATCGTCGGTACAATTTTCTTGGCTGTATGTTTGTGGAGGGGAAAGCTAGGTCATTTTAACAAAGATCATCACTTTGGTTTTGAGGCGGCAGCATGGTACTGGCACTTTGTCGACGTAGTTTGGCTATTCTTATTTGCTGCGATCTATATTTGGGGAAGCTAATTTTGAACCTTGAGACATAAGTTTTTATTTTCAGTTTTTATCATATTTTTTATCTTTGTTTTTGTTGCTTTAGGCACTTGGCAGGTAATTCGTTTAAATTGGAAGAATAATCTTATCTTAGAAATTGAAAATTCATTGAAAAATCCTCCAGTTCAACTTTCACAATCTAATCAACAAAATTATCTCAAAATTAAAACATCAGGTCGCGTTGATTTTGAGAAACAAATTTACTTATATAATTTAAATGACTCTGGAACACCTGGGTTTGAAGTTTTAAATCCAATTCTAATAGATGGTGAAAATTATTTACTTAATAGAGGATGGATACCATTTGAAAAAAAAGATACACCTGAAATAAATATATTGGATCAAAATAATATAGAAGGTACTCTTAAAACACAGGGAAGAAAAAATATATTTAAACCAGATAATGATATAAAAGAAAATTACTGGTTTAGTTTGAATAGAGAAGATATCTCAAAATTTACTGGTAAAGAATTTTCTAAGTACATAATATATTTAGATGGAAATTATCAGTTTCCTAGACCAAAAAAAATTACTGCTAATATTTCTAACAATCATAAAAAATATGCAATGACATGGTTTTCATTAGCGATTTCAATTCTTTTGCTATATCTATATTTTAGAAAAAAGAATTATTAAATGAATTATATTAGTACAAGAAATAATCAGAAAAACTTTACTTTTAAAGATGTCTTCCTCAAAGGTTTGGCAGATGATGGGGGACTATTCGTTCCAAAATCAATAAAACCATTTAAAAAGGAAGAATTAGATAATTTAAAAAACCTTAGTTACAATGATTTAGCAGCTGAAATTATTTATCCATTTATAGGAGATTTTATGTCTAAAGATGATCTAATCTCCTTGATTTCAAAATCATATTCAAATTTTAGATCCGACGATGTTGTTAAAATATCAGATCTAGGAGATTTAAAAGTATTAGAATTATTTCATGGACCTACACTTGCATTTAAAGATATAGCAATGCAATTAATAGGTAATTTTTATCAATATCATTTAGGTCATGATCAAAAAAAAATTAATATAATTGTTGCAACTTCAGGCGATACAGGTGCAGCTGCTATAGATGCTTTAAAAGGAAAAAAGAATTTAAATGTTTTTGTATTGCACCCCAATAATAAAATTTCACCAGTACAAAGAAGACTAATGACTATACATGAAGAGAATAACGTATTTAACATTGCAGTAGAGGGTAATTTTGACGATTGCCAAAATTTAGTTAAAGCAATGTTTAATGACGAAAAATTTTCTAAAGCAATTAATATGTCGGGTGTAAATTCAATTAATTGGGCGAGAATAGTTGCTCAATCGGTGTATTATTTTTACGCTTACTTTAAAGTTGGTAATGGTCAACCACTTTCTTTTTCTGTTCCAACAGGAAACTTTGGTGATATCTACGCTGGTTATTTAGCGAAAAAACTTGGTCTTCCAATTGATAAATTAATCGTAGCTACAAATAAAAATGACATACTTCACAGAGCTATATCTGGTGGTGATTATAGTCAAAAGAAAGTAGAGGAAACAAATACTCCAAGTATGGATATACAAATAGCAAGTAATTTTGAGAGGCTTTTATACGACGTCAAAGATTGTAACTCAGAAGTTACAAAAGATGTAATGGCTGAAATAAAAAATAATACTTATAAAATTGATAAAAATGACTTGGATAAAATTAAAAAGAATTTTATATCTGAAATGCTTGATGAAAACGAAACTGTTCAAATGATAAAAACCATTAATGATGAGCATCAGATGGTAGTGGATCCACATACTGCAGTAGGTATTGGTGCTGTGAGAAAACTAGGATTGGAAAAAAATTGTGTTGTATTATCAACTGCACACCCATGTAAATTTCCAAAGGCAATAGAAGATGCAATATCAAAAACTGAAAATTTACCAGAAAGTCTTAAATACGTTAATGACAGAAAAGAAAAATTTGAACTTCTGGCTAATGATGTTGAAAAAGTTAAAAAATATGTAATGAATTCGATATGAAACTTAAAATAAAAGACCAAATACCAGATACAGAGATTTTTCAACTTGTTGATGGAGAACCTCAAAAAAGCAAATTAAGGGAAACTATTGGTGATGGTAAAGTTGTTTTGTTTGGTTTACCTGGGGCATTTACATCAACTTGCTCCAAACTTCACTTACCAGGCTTTGTAGAAAATGCAGATAAAATTAAAGCAAAAGGAATAGAAAATATATTTTGTTTATCAGTAAATGATCCTTACGTAATGAATGGTTGGGGAGAGATTAATAATACTGGAGATAAAATTAAAATGTTATCTGATCCTTATTTGTCATTCACAAAATCAATTGGTGCAGAAATTGATCGGAATGCAAAAGGAATGGGAATTAGATCAAATCGTTATTTAATGGTGATTGAAAATTTCATAGTAGTAAATATTCATGTTGAAAAAGAAACTAAAGAATGTGGTTTAACTTCAGCAGAGAACTTATTAAATAATCTTATCTAGGTAGGGCAGTTCTGTTTCCCCCTATAATTTAAATACCAACAGAAAATAAAGACTTTTTGAAACACTTCAATGTAAACTTCATTGTAAGTTTGGCGTTTTTGGCAGGAACCTTGTTTCTCGACTTCAATGTAAATCAAGGATAAATTTAACTGATGAAGAAATCAATTAATTGGTCATATTTTCCTAAAACAGATCCTTTGCCAGAAGTGTTGAACGAAACAATAAATATTTTTGAAAAAAATCACAATAAAATTGATTCAACAAAGAATGATACAAATAAATTAAGATTGAGTAGTGATAAAGTTTTAAAAGTTGTTGAGGAAGACTTTATTGATGCTGGATTTAGTGTTGAAACTGGTAAAAAAAAAGATGAAAAAATTCGAGTGCCAGTATTATATGGACATCAAGGAACTATTGCTCAGGCTTTTGAGGTTGACGGATGGCATAAGGAGCAAAAAATAGTTTTAGAAATTGAAGCAGGGCGCGCTTATTCAAATCATCAATTTCTAAAAGATATTTTTGAAGCGAGTGTAATGGTAAACACAGATTATTTAGTTTTGGCAGTAAGGAATATCTATAATAAACAAAAAGATTACCAGATTATCAGAGATTGGTTAGATACTTTATTTATTACAAAAAGAATAAAGTTTGAGTTGAAGGGTATCCTTTTAATTGGTTATTAAAAAAAGGAATAAAATTGGTTTTTAAATACTTTAAAAGTACCTTTGATTTTGTAAAAAAAAATATTTTTGGTTTTTTAAACAATAAAGATAAATGGTTAAAGTATTACGAGGATCTAAAGACATTTTTTACAAATAGATTTTTGACAGATGCTATCATTCCTTATGATTTAATTAATGTTGCATCCAATATAATTAATAAAAAATCTGAAGAACAAATATTTAGATTTATCATAGGATGCTCGATAGTTATTGGTATATTGGTTGCTATACCTGGTGATATTGGAGTAGGGTTATACGTTGCACAAGCGCTTGAATTTACGATGGCAGTTAATATTGCTAGATTAGTAGGTCTAGATTTTAAAAAAGAAAATGTCTTCAAACTTTTAGGCGCTGTTGGTCTTTCCTCTATAGCGGTTCTTTATGCTTTTGAAAAAGTATTACAAGTTATCTTTAAATTGATTACACATTTACCGGCAGCAACTCCTGCATCATTTGTTTCTGTTGTTATTACAAACCTGTTTTTAGGCATCTTTTGTTATCTTTCTTTCACAGAAATAAAAAACTCTGGAAAAGAAAAACTTAAATTAAGTTCGCTAGGAAGAATAGCAACTAATGCATCAACTTTCACATACAAGATAGGAAAAAGTTTAATGACGTTGTTACTAAAAGATATGCCTAGTTTATTTAATCAAATTAAGGATAATGTTAAGTCATTCATTCAATTAAATATTGATTATAAAAAAAAAGTTAAAGGCGAAGTTTTTTTTGCTGCTAGTATGGCGTATTTACTTGATGGAAGAAGAGATAGTTTTGAGGGACCAATTAGTCAAATGTGGTTAGATGCATGGAGAATGTCTTTTACTAACAAACTTAACCCTAATGCCTCGATTGATGAAATAAGAACTCTTGCAAATAGTTATAATGCAGAACAATTACCTGGAGTAGACAATTTAGTTCAATCAAAATTTTATGAAATTTTAGAATCTAGTTATGAAAATATGGATGGAGATTATTGGACAACAGAATTATTTACTGATCCTGCTCACCCAGCAACAGATGTAAGATTTTATAATACTAAAACCAACCAAACCTATGAAGTAAATTATAAATTAACAGATGATAAAAATTATATAGAGCATCATCTTGATAGATATCCAGACACACCAGTAATAACCTCTCCCGAAACTGCCGAAAAAATGAATAATCCTTTGGTTGCAGGAGGAAAATATAAAACTGATGAAGTAATAAAATTATCAAATGAAAATTTTGAGAAACTTTTAAACACTAAACATGGTTTTTATTTACAAGAAGGAGCAGCATCGGCAGGAATGATAGTTCTATCTATTCACTTATTTCCTTTTTTTGTTCATTACTTTAGGGGAAATATAGATAAAGAACAATTTATGATCGCTGTTAAAAGATTTGTTCCAGATGTTACATCCAGAACTTTAAATAGAATTATAATGTTAACTTTAATGGGTCCAATATTTGGATGGTTTTTACTAAGTAGTTTCTTATTAAATGTTTCAACACATGAAAATGATAATCAAAAGGATATAAAACAATTATTTTATAAACCTTTAGTATAAGTTTTTTAAACAATGTTATTAGACGCATCTGCGCGTATAACGGTCTTAATTTAATTAATCGCTATTCCAAGTGAATAAATCTGCATCAAAGGGTATGTTTCTAAATTTAAGTAGGATTTTATATTTTTCTAATCTTTCCTCTTTCTTAAATTTTCCTAAGTAGTTAAGTATTTGGTCATAAGTTAAATCTTTTAAGTATTTCTTTTTGACATCAATATACTCTTCATAATCCATACCACATATAGAAAATTTTTTTTTTGGATCTATATGTTCAGCATAACTTATCCCATCTTCACTTTCGCTTAGTACATCATAAAAATGAGCGATTTGATTATCTTTTTCAAAAAGAATATCTCTCCTGAAATCAAATAGTTCTAGTTGTTGCATAGTTTGGAGTTATTAAAGTTTTGAAAATTAACTTTAACAATTTAATCTTTACTAAATAATAATGGCAAAATTTTGTATAATTGTTATTATTAACTCAGTCTTGATTTAGAAAAAAACTCTACTTGCTAAGACTTTAAACAAAACGCTAAAGGAGGCATATGAAACTTAAAATACAATCTATAAAAGACTATTTTAAATCAAAAAAAGATAGAGGTTTGAAACCAATATTTTTTGAAAAAATAGGTGACCGAAAAACATCAAGGGACCAAATGTTAATTAATTTGATTAAAATATTAGAGTCTCAAGGATTTAAAATAAAAAATAAGAAGTAAAACTTATTTCCGTTGTTTTCAGACTTCATTGTAACTTCAATGTAAACTTCAATGTAAATTCCTTTTGGAAAATAACTGGGGACAACGGAAACCTTTGGAAAGGGGCGTTCTGTTGCGAGGTGCCCTGACTACAAGTTAGCAGCATCTTTAGCGAGTAAATCTACTTCATTATTTAATTCATCTGTTGAATGGGCTTTTACCCAGTTCCAACTTATTTCAAACTCATTATTTAATAGATCTAATTCTGTCCAAAGTGCTTTATTACTTACTTCTTTTTTGTTTGCAGTTTTCCATCCATTTTTTTTCCAATTGTGTATCCATTCTGTTATTCCAGACTTAACATATTTAGAGTCTGTAAAAATTTGAACTTTGCTTCCTTTTGGAATTTTTTTAAGTGCCTCTATAGGTGCTAATAATTCCATCTGATTATTTGTCGTATCTTTTTTACTTCCTTTGAGTTCAGTTTTTTTTCCATCATTTAATATTATTGCGGCCCAACCACCATTGCCAGGATTACCAAGACACGAACCATCGGTATAAATCTTAATCATTAAACTAAATAATCCTTATAGTTTTTTAAATTATTATGAATTATCAGTTTTTGATAATACTCTCTTGGATCCTTAATTTTTATCAATGCAGTTTTTGGAGTATTTGTATAGTCGTAAAGTCTTGTCAGAAAATATCTCATCGCAGCAGCTCGACATAAAATATTCAATGATTTTTTTTCAATTCCAGAGATCTTTTTATTACTCTCATATCCTCTAATTAAATTTTTAACCTTTTTTTTATTTAGTCCAAATTGTGATTTTTTTTTATCAAAACATAGAGCGTTGATACATATCGCTATTTCATACATAAAATAATCGTTTGCAGCAAAATAAAAATCAATAATTCCAGAGATCTTATTTTTTTTAAAAAATATATTATCTATAAAAAGATCGCCATGTATTATTCCCTTTGGCAATTTTTTTGGCCATTTATTTTTAATTTCTCTAAAATTACTTTTGAGAAATTTTTCTAAATTAATAAATTTTTTTGATTTGAATTTAATACTTTTTAATAATGGATTTAAATTCTTTATATTCATTGAGTTTTTTCTAAACAACTTTATTTTTTTTGAGGATGAGTGCATTTGAGCAACAGTTTTTCCAATATCATAACAATTCTTTAAACTAAGATTTTTTTTATCTTTTCCATCAAGAAATGAAACAACACAAGCAACCTTATTTTTTATTCTAAATAGATATTTTCCATCATGATTTTTCAATGGCTTTGGACATCTTATCTTTAGATCATTTAGTTGATCCATTAATTTCATAAAAAAAGGTATTTCTTTTTTTTGAACTCTTTTTTCGAATATAGTTAGTATAAATTTATTGTTTTTTGATTTTAATAAATAATTAGTATTTTCAATACCTTGTTTTATACCTTTAAAACTTAAAAATTTTTGATTTTCAAATTTTTTATTAATATACGAAATATCTTTCTTATTTATCTTAGTGTAAACAGCCATTTAATTTAATTTTTTCGGAACACGAAAAACAACGTTTTCTTTTATAATTTCCACTTCTTCTATAGTGACTGTAAATTTATTTTTCAATTCTTTAATGAAATTTTCGACAAGTATTTCAGGGGCAGACGCACCAGATGAAATTCCGATTATATTTGAATTTTCAATTAAGTTGAATGGAATTTCACTTTGTGAGTGGATCAGTATTGAGTTTTCACACCCCGACTTTTTAGCAACCTCTACAAGTCTTACTGAGTTTGATGAATTTCGACTGCCAATAACAAAAAACAGATCACACTTTTTTGCAATGTTTTTAACAGCCATTTGTCTATTAGTTGTTGCATAACAAATATCTTCTTTTGCAGGCTCTCTAATATTTGAAAATTTTTCTTTAAGTATTGATATTATTTCTTTTGTATCATCCACCGATAGGGTTGTTTGAGTAACGTAGGCAATTTTTTCAGAATTTTTTGGATCATAATTCTTTGCTTCATCCTCATTTTGGATAAGATCGATAGATCCTTCAGGCAGTTGTCCCATTGTTCCAATTACTTCTGGATGATTTTCATGCCCTATTAAAATTAAATGGTATCCAGACTTATGAAGATTTTCAGCCTCTCTATGAACTTTAGAAACCAAGGGACATGTTGCATCAACATAAGTCATATTATAGTTTTTTGCATCTTGTGGAATTTTTTTTGGAACACCGTGTGCAGAAAAAATAACTGGTCTTGTTTTGTCTTCAATTTCTTCAAGCTCTTCCACAAATATTGCACCTTTATTCCTTAGGTCGTCAACAACAAATTTATTGTGTACTATTTCATGTCTAACGTAAACTGGAGAACCATACTTTTGAATTGATTTTTCAACAATTTCAATTGCTCGTTCAACACCAGCACAAAATCCTCGCGGAGCAGATAACAATATTTTAAGCTCTTTGTTTTTCATTTTTATCTAAAAGATACTCAAGTAATATATGTGGAAATGTTAAAGACGCCAAACCTATAAAAATGACTTTAATAATCGAGTTATCAAAATTATATTTAAAATTGAGCAAATAAATACCAACTAAACAAATAATAGCAGTTAATATCGTAAGTGGCATAGCCTTTTTAATAAAAATCAATAACCCATTTTTAATATTATTGTTATCTAATTCGTAAATTAATGTGATGCTATGTCTTACAGAATGTAAAAAGCAAAAATAAGCCGTAAATGCTACTAATGGAGAAAGATAGTAATTTAAAATCAATATAGAAAAATAATCAAAAAAAATAGAAAAATTCTTTAAATTAAATTTTTTAATAAACAAAATAATACTCGAAATAGAACTTAAGATTATCCCTAAATCAATTAATTTATTATTCTCAATAAAACTTAAACTTAAATAAAAATTTTCATTATCAATTAATAACAATTTAAATATTGCTATAGTTTCATCAAAATGAAAATACAATGGTGCCCAAATAACAAGTGATCCTTTTAGGAAATATAGTATCCCTATAAAGTGTGAGTTATAGTCATGCAAGAATTGTGTATCCTCTTTGCCAAAATGATATGAGGCAACCAGTAGAAATATTATTAACAAGACAGATGGTATTAATACCCAAAGTATTACAACCATTACAGCTACTAAGATATATGAAATATAAAATAGAGCTATATTTTCAATTTTAAAAATCTTTAGAAGCTTACCTCCTTTGACATGATCCAAAGACCCATGTGATACACCAATAATTAAAATTAAAAATAAGCAAAATAATGGTGACAATATAAAGTTACTAAATTTAAATAGTATTAAAGAAAAAATGTTACAGAATAAAAAAAAAATAAAAGAATGATTAAGATTTATTTTTTTTATATTCATATTCATTTGAGTTTAATAAAATAAAGCTTTGACAAAAATCCATTTTGGCATTTTTAAAATTATAGTCAAATCCTCAAGAAAATTACTCTTATTGGAGAGAAATTTGATAATTGTTTTAGGTGAACTTTGAAACATTTTAAAAAAAATTTCTGACATCCTTTTGGGATGTTTTTCAAGAACACGTAAAAATATTTCATCTAAAAATTGATATTTTCTATTAATTTCAAATTTTTTAACATGGTGAATATTTTCAATATTTTTTCTAATAAATTTACTATGTTCTTGTATGTTTAAAAAAGTATATCCAGTACTTAATCTTGTCATGCCACCGGCAGTTCCAATATTAATTTTATTTTTTTCATTTTTAAATGATGGGTAAAAAAGTGGAATTGCACCTATCTCTTTATAAGTAATTTTATAATTTTTTAAATTTAGTTTCTTTTCGATATATTCTTTAATTTGTTGATCATAATCTTTTTGAGAGTCATCGTTCATTTTTGAAAGCCAAGTACTCTCAATTAACGCCTTTTTTTTTGAGAAGGGAAGTGTGTAAAAAAAATGGACACTTTCCTTTTGATCACAATCAAAATCCATAAGATTAAAAATGTTTTCATCGAAATAATTATTCTCTGTCTCTATTTCAACTCCACAAAAGTGTTGCCATAAATTTCTAAAGTCTTTTTTGATAGAAGGAACACTATTGAATATAAATGAATTTTTGATGTTGATGTCTTTCAGTTCCTTTAAAAAAAAGATATTTTTATTTTTCTTTAATGAATTATTTATTTTCTCATAAAACAAACCACTATCGATGCTTTGATATGGATAATTCACACATTCAAGAAAATTAGTTTTATTTGGCACATTAACTGAAAAATTTTTCCAATTTTTTATGACACAATCATCAAAATTATGTTCAGATACCTTCCAAAAAGACCAGGTCTTATCTCTTTTGTATTCATCTCGAGGTTCGATAATTGCCAAGGTTTTATTTTCTAATTTATTATGGATCTCTAATTCATAAGCTAGAGATAAACCAGCACAACCACCCCCAATAATTATGTAATCAAATTCTTTCATCAAGATTAATTTCTTTATTAATCAATAAATGATCATGCTCGATTTGGTCATCATTTTTATTTAATAAAGAAAGTATAATTAGATCATAAATTGATAAAATCGTCTCTAGAACTTTTTCAAAGTTTGAAACGTAAATTTTTCCAGATTTACTATAATTTTCAAAGGTTTTCTTTTTCAAAATTTTATATCCTATTTTTCTGTATATTCGTCTAGCAACCAAGATACTAAATCTAAAGCTTAGTGGAATTTCTCTTATGGAATAAAATGAATTTTCATAAAATGTATCTGCAAGTTCAATAGTTGAATTAATTTCCTCAAAATTTCCATTTATATAAGATCTATTTTTTTTTGAGTCCTCAATTACATCTCTGGATATATTGGTGAGTTGCATTGCTATACCAAGATCGATTGCAGATTTAAGAGATTGTTTTTTGCTCACATTTAAAATTTTTGCCATCATCAGCCCGACTGTTCCAGCTACTCTATAACAATAGATTAAAAGATCTTTTCTAGTATCTATTTTTACATTTTGTTTTATGTCCGACTCTATCCCGTCAAATAAATCATAAATTATTTCTAGAGAGATATTGAATTCATTAATAATATTCCACATATTTTGAATAATAGGATTCTCAAAATTTTTTTTTTTAAAATCATTTACAAATTTTTGGAATTTTATTTTTTTTATTTCTATTTCATCTTCGTCATCTGCGATATTGTCTACAACTCTACAAAAATCATATAAATAAGAACAATTTTTATAGGTTTTTTTTGGTAAAAAAAAACCAGCCCAATTAAACGATTTTGCGTAAATAGATAAGTAATTTTTAGAGGACATTATAAAATTTTATCTAAAACCTTTGCTGAGGAAAGTACTCCAGGTACACCTGCCCCAGGATGAGTTCCCGCACCAACAAAATATAAATTGTTATAAATTTCAGATTTGTTATGAAATCTAAAGTAAGCAGATTGGGAGAATTTTGGTTGTATAGAAAAACCAGAACCATATTTTGTATTGAGATCTTTTTCAAAATAGTCAGGTGTCAAATAAAAATCTTCAACAATATTTTCTTTTAAGTTTGGCATTAAGTCTTTTTCCATTTTCTCTACTACTAAATTTTTCATTTTTTCACCCTCTAACGACCAATCAATTTTTGATTGGTTATTGGGAACAGGAACTAGAACATAGAAACAATCATATCCATCTGGTGCCATGGATTTATCAGTGGCAGTGGGTCTATGTAGATAATAACTTATATCATTGTTTAATTTTTTATGATTAAAAATGTCATCTAGGTGCTCTTTATATTTATTACCAAACTTAATGGTGTGATGTTCAACGTTATCGTAAATTTTCTTAGTTCCGAAATAATAAACAAATAAACCCATTGAATATTCCATTCTATTTTTTTTCCATTTAAACATAAAAGAATTATTACTCTGGCCGTTTAACATTTTTTCATAAACACCCGGTGGATCTGCATTACAAATAACTTTATTGGCGTCAATTTTTTTTGAGTTGTCCAATTGAACTCCAGTAATCTCATTTTGGTTTGAAATTATTTGAGTCACCTCAGATCCTTTAATTACCTTGATTCCTTCTTCGTTCATTAATTTTTCAAAACCACTTATGATATTTCCTGTTCCACCCATAGAATAGTGAATGCCCCATTTTTTTTCTAAGTATAAAATCAATCCGTATATTGAGGTAGTGGTAAATGGATTTCCACCAACTAAAAGAGGATGCATGCTCAACATTCTTCTTAATTTTTCATTTTTAATGTAAGATGATACCAGTGAATATACTGACTTATAGCTTTTGAGTTTGAGTAATGCGGGTAATTGTTTCATCATCACTGAGGGTTTGTCAAAGGGCACATCAGCTAGTTCTGTAAAACCTTTATCAAAAATTTTTTTAGTGAAATTTACAAGTTTTTCATATCCTTGAGCATCTTCTTTATTAATAAGCTCAATTTGTCTTTTCATTTCATTTTCGTCACCAGAGTAATTGAACTTTGATTTATCCTCAAAAATGAATTGATACCAAACTTTAAGAGGTGTTAATTTAATATAATCATTTGGATTTTTTTGAAATAATTCAAATAATTCATTTATTAAGTATGGAGCTGTAATTACTGTTGGACCACCATCATAAATGAACCCATTCTTTTTAAAAACTCTTGCTCTACCACCTAGGTCTTTGTGTTTTTCAATTAATGTAACATTGTGACCCTTAGCTTTAAGGCGAAGAGCAGCTGCTATACCACCAAAACCAGAACCTATAACTACAGAATTCATCATGATAACTTATATTTTTTTGAATAAATTGTAAAAAGTATTATGAGTTAATTTTTTTTAACTCTTCTTTGGTTTCTTCTAAATTTTTCTGAAACAACGTATCAAGTTTAGATTTATCAACTGAGGTTGTTATTATTTTTTTTACAGAGTCTATAGCTATTTTAACGGATGCATCTTTAATCTCTTTAATTGCCACCTCTCTCATTTGATTAATCTTATTTTTAGCCAAATTTTTCTTAATTTCTGAAGATTTATGAAATTTGTCATTAAGCTCAATGATTAATTTATCAGCATCTTTCTTTGCCTGATCAAGTATTTCCTTACTTTCAGATTGCGCTGTGTCTAATTTTTTCTGAGCGTTATCTAATAATATCTTTGCTTCACTTCTCAGTTTCTCACTTTCATCAATCTCATTTTTTATGTCTGAGATTAATTTATTAAGAATAGTATTAATTTTTTGAGGTACTTTTAAATATATCAGACCCCCAAAAAATATTACAAAAGAGACTGCGACCCAAAAAGTTGAATCAATGACCATAATATTTATCTCCGTTTTTTTTTATTAGATCATCAACAATCGCAGAGATACTGCTATTATTAACCTCTGCTCCGATTAATTTTTTTAAAATTTCAGTAGATGTTACAACTGCAATTTTATTAATTTTTTCTGGAGCACTTTGTCTTAAAGTATCTATTTCTACTTCAGCTTTTTTAATTTCATCATCAATTTGTTTATCTAAAGTCTCTTTTTTAGAATTAATATTTTTGATTACTTTTTCTCTAGCATCTTTAAAAATATTTTTTGCTTCAATTTTACTTTTAAGAATAATCCCATTAAATTCTTTAAGTTTAGCTTCACTACTTTCTCTTTGTTTTTCAGCTGCCTCAATATTTTCTTGGATTTGTGATTTTCTTAATTCTAAGTTTGAGCTTATCTTGGGAAGTATAAGTTTAGATAAAACAATATACAACACTCCAAAAGTGAGTACGAGCCAGAAAATTTGTGAAATCCAAAACTCTGGATCTAATTGAGGCATTCCTCCACTCTCCGCTGCAAAAATCTTTTTTGTAAAAAAGAAATTTGTAACTAATGAATATAAAAATATTCTTTTAAACATTTATTAAAACGCAAAAAGAATAATCAACGCAACAACTAATCCAAATAATCCTGTTGCTTCTGCAAGAGCAAATCCTAAAAGCAAATTAGGAAATTGTTTTTGGGCTGCAGATGGATTTCTCATTGCACCAGATAAATAATTTCCAAAAATTATTCCGATACCTACTCCAGCTCCAGCTAAAGCTATTGCTGCAAGTCCTGCTCCAATCATTTTTGCTGCTTCTAATTCCATTATATCCTCCTTATAAGTTAATGGTGTAAATTTAATGCATCATTTAAATAAATGCATGTTAAAATTGCAAAAACATAAGCTTGAAGAAAAGCAACTAGTATCTCCAAACCAGTTAAAGCAACTGAAAAACTCAGTGGAAGCCATCCACCAACAATTCCGAGGCTTACGACAAAGCCCCCGAAAACCTTCATCATAGTGTGTCCAGCCATCATGTTTGCAAACAATCTTACGGATAAGCTGATGGGTCTACTTAAATATGAAATAATTTCAATGACCACAATTAACGGTAAAAGTACGATTGGAACACCACTTGGAACAAATAGTTTTAAATAACCAAAGCCATGTTTTATAAAACCAATAACTGTAACTCCAATAAAAATAAAAGCTGCTAATATGAAAGTTACAATGATATGACTAGTCACTGTAAAAGTGTAAGGTATCATGCCGAACATGTTGCAAAACAAAACAAACATAAATAATGAAAATATAAATGAAAAATATGGTTTAGCTTTTGAACCAGCAGTATCGCTGATCATTTTTGAGACAAATGAATAACTTAATTCAGCTAAGAGTTGGATCTTATTCGGAAGTATTGAATTTTTTTTTGAACCAAGATTAAATATTATTAAAATCGCGAGAGAACTTATGACCATGAATAAACTAGCGTTGGTAAAAGAAATATCAAAAGCGCCTACTTTCATTTCTGGACCAATTCTATAAACTTCGAATTGTGTCATTGGGTTAGCTGCCATAAATCCTTATCTATTTTTGCATTTTTTTTGCGGATCTAATTACATTAATTATCCCTGCAACTACCCCTACAAAAAAAAATATTAAAATTAACCAAGGTTTAGTACCAAAGGTCTTGTCCAAAAGAAACCCAATAATTGTCCCTACGGCGACTGCTGAAACTAGCTCAGTACTTAGCTTAAAAGCAGTGCCAATTGGAGATTGATTATCTTTTTTATTTTCTAGATCTCTTTTTGAAACCTTTTTCTTTGCAATCTCTAAGCGAGTTTTGAATGGATCTTTGGACATTTTAATTAATTACTTAAGCGACCATGCTTTCTGCTTTTTGTAAATCAACAGCCACAAGCTGACTAATTCCTTTTTCAGGCATGGTGACGCCATAAAGTCTATTCATTTTCGACATTGTTAAAGCATGGTGAGTAACTATGATGAATTTAGTATTTGTAATTTTTATTAGTTCCTCAAGCAAGCCACAAAATCTTGTTACGTTGGCATCATCTAAAGGTGCATCAACCTCGTCCAAAACACATATAGGCGAGGGGTTAGTTAAAAAAACTGCAAAAATCAAAGATAGTGCAGTCAAAGCCTGCTCACCACCTGACAATAAAGTTATTGATTGAAGTCTTTTTCCAGGAGGACTTACTAACATTTCTAAACCAGCTTCTAAAGGGTCATCAGAGTCAACCAATTCAAGCTTAGCATTTCCTCCATTAAATAATTTTGTATAAACCTCATTAAATTTTCTATTTACCTTATCAAAGGCCTCAATTAGTCTTTCCCTTCCTTTTTGATTTAACTCATTAATACTATCTTTGAGTTTTACAATTGCTGTAACTAAGTCTGCTCTATCTTGTTCCATTTTCTTAATTTCTGTTTCATATTTTACAGTCTCTTCGTCAGCCTTCAGGTTAACCGAGCCTAATTTTTCTCTCTCTTGTTTTTTTTTATCTAATAAGTCTTCTTGATTAACAGCATCAGGCAGTTCTTCCACACCAAATAAATTTGAATTTTCTAAAATGTTTTCTTCTGTAAGATTTAGCTCAGAAATAATTCTATCCACTAAATCATTTTTTCTTTTTTTTAGTCCTTCAATTGTTGCCCCTGAACTTGCTTTTCGTTCTCTTATCTGAATAGATTGTTCTTGTATCTCGTTTAGTTGATTTCTAAGATTTTCAATTTTTTCATCTGTGGTATTGATAATTTGCTCATTCTCATTTTTTTCATTTTCAGAAATTCTCAAATTTTCTGAAATTTGCCCTTTTTTTTCTGCCTGAAATTTTGGTTGATTATCAAGTTTATCTCGTTGCACATTAAGTTTATTTTTTCTATCACTTAATTCTGCAACCATTTTTTCCGAATTAGATAAAAGATTTTTCCAACTCTCAATCTCCTTATCAATTATTGCAATTCTTTCATTTCTTTTGACAGACTCTCTTTTGATATTTTGATTTTTACTATAACTATCTGCGTATTCTTCGATGACAAATTGACAATCATCTAACGCTTTAATTGCATCATCATTTTTTTTTGAATTAATTAATTGTTTAATTTTATCGATTTCTGATTTTAACTTATTCTTACTATTTTCCAAATCTTCATTCGATTGTTTCTCAGTTTGATAATATTTTGAGTCGATTTCAATAAGCTCACTTTTTTCTTCTTTCAGTCTTTTTTCATTTGAGTTTGCATCAATCACTATTCCTCTTTCCCTACTAATATCATCATCTATTGTTTGTAGAGATTTTTTTACGTTTTCTATTTCGTCTTGAATTCTAGTATTTTCCTCATCTAGACTTTTTAGTTCTAAGTTTAGCCTTTGTATCTTCGATAAATTTTCAATATTTTTTTCTCGTAATGGAGTTATTTTATCAACCTCAGTTTTAATCAGTTTCTCTAATTCGTTGATTTTATTATTAAAACCACTGACTTCAGTTTCTGCTTCTGTATTAATTTCATTTTCTATTTTAATTTCTTTATCGATCTCTAGTAATTTTAGATAATATAGTCCTGCTTCAATTTTTTTTATTTCATCAGAAATATTTTTGTATTTTGTAGCCTCTTCAGCCTGTTTTTGTAAATTTGCTAGTTGCCTTTCCTGTTGCCTTCTTAATTCATCAGCTCTCTTTAGATTATTTTCTGCAGCGCTCAACCTTAGTTCAGCTTCATGTCTTCTAACATGCAACCCAGAAATTCCTGCAGCTTCCTCTAAAATTGCTCTTCTATCAGTAGGTTTTGCGGTAACAAGGGCACCAATTCTGCCCTGACTAATCATTGATGGAGAGTGAGCTCCAGTTGATAAATCTGCGAAAAACATTTGAGCATCCCTTGCTCTAACTTCTTTATCATTGATATAAAACTTCGAACCTTTATCTTTTTCTATTTTTCTTCTAACATTTATTTCGTTTAACTCTCTAAATTGCACTGGACCCTCGTTATTTTCATTGGCAACAGTTACCGAAACTTCAGCAATATTTTTAGAAGGTTTGTTTGATGTTCCTGAAAATATGACATCTTCCATGCCCGATCCTCGCATGCTTTTTGCAGATGTTTCACCCATTACCCATCTTAAAGATTCAACAATATTTGATTTTCCGCAACCATTTGGGCCAACAATGCCTGTTAAACCATTTTCAATTAAGAAATTAGTTTTATCTGCAAATGACTTAAATCCATTGAGTTGGATTTTTTTAAACTCCATGGATTAACTTATATCAGCTTTTCCAATGTTTTTTTTAAATTTTTATAATTAAGAGATTTTTCGAACTTTTCGTTATTAATTATTATCGTAGGAGTAGAATTAACTTTAAAATTTTTTGTCCCCTCGATTCGATCATTTAAAACATAGTCCTCTATTTCTTTGTTGTTAATACATTTTTCAAAATCAATATCAAACCCAGCTTTTTTTAGAAATTCTTTCAAATTGTTATTTACTTCTTCTATTTCCTTACCTTTTATCCAAGCTTGTTGATTAGAGTAAAGTTTTTCCAAAATTTCTAAGCTTTGATCTTGTTTACACAGAGAAATTTTTGAAGCATTTAAAGCTGCAATATCTAAAGGAAAGTGTCTAAATTCTATTTTGACTAGTCCTGTATCTATGAAATCTTTTTTAAGAGAGGGGTAAACATCTTTATGAAAATTTGCACAATGACTACATGTTAGAGACTCGTAGGCAATTATTGTGATCTTTGCATTTTGATTTCCTGAAACTATTCTCTTTATTTCTGCGCTAGCACTAGTAGTTAATCCAAAAATTAATATTAAAAATAGAAATAATTTATTCATTTTTCTTTAAAAACTTTAGTTAATTCAATTAAAGAATTTTTAATTTTTTCATTTTTAACATCATTAAGTTTATTTTTATACTTATTGTTTGTCACAGGTTTATTCTGAATTATCTTCTGATTATCTATTTTATTTTCATCATTAAAACTTGTAAATTTAATCCGTTTTACAACTTCATCTTTAAAAAAAGCATTCATTCTATCCATAATTTCTTTTTTCGAATATTCTAACTCAACTTCATGACCTCTTTGCACCATTATTAAGAGCGTACTTACACTGAACTTGTTAGTATTCTTAAAAGATTTTGGATAACAAACTTTAAATAATTTTTCACCAGCAATGAATTTCCAATTATTGAGTGTTTCTGAATAAATATGACCTCTTTTATTAATAAACTTTTTAATATTTTTTGGCAAAGTGTCATTGAAAGACCTTAATCCTTGAATGCTACCAGTTCTCTGCTTAATATATTTTTTATATTGCATATGAAAGATCAATTTGTAACAAAAAAAATTCTCAATTGGTACGATTTAAATAAAAGATCATTACCATGGCGAAAAAATGTTTCACCCACTAAAAAGCAATATTTTACATTAGTAAGTGAATTTATGTTACAACAAACTCAGGTTGCAACAGTTATTCCTTATTTTAATCGCTTCATTAAAAATATTCCAAATCTTAGTTCACTTGCCAAAACTAGTGACAAAAAACTATATAAACTCTGGGAAGGTCTTGGATATTATTCAAGAGTTAAAAATTTAAGAAAAACTGCTCAAGTTGTTAAAAAAAATTTTCAAGGGAAATTGCCAGATACTTTTGATGATTTAATTTCTTTACCAGGAATTGGAAATTATACCGCGAGTGCAATTTTGGCGATTGCATTTAATAAGTCTTTTATACCGCTAGATGGAAATGTTGAGAGAGTTTTAAAAAGATATCTTTTTCTAAAAAAAGAAAAAGAAATTACCAAGGAAAATCTCCACAAAAAAAAATCAATATTAGGAACATCCCCAAGGTCAAGCGATTATGCGCAAGCTTTAATGGAATTAGGGGCTTTGATTTGTAAACCTACAAATCCCAACTGTTTAAAATGTCCAATTTCAAAAAAATGTGAATCATTTCGTAAAAAAGATTTCAAACTTGTAAAGAACAGTAAAAAAAATATAGATAAGTATTTTATTTTAAATGTTTATAAAAAAGATAAAAAATATCTGTTGGTTAAAAATACAAAATTTAAATTTCTCAAAAACTTAAGAATATTTCCAATGCAGGAATTATCTAAACCCAAAAAATTTAATAAAACGATAAATTTTAAAATGTCCAACATGAATATGAATATCAAAATTCAATATCCAAAAATTGTTAAAGAAATATCCTCTTCTTATTGGGTTGATCAAAAAAAAATTGGTAATTCTATGTTGCCAACATTTACAAAAAAAGTTGTTAAGTATTTAGAGAGCAACTTATGAAAAAAATAGCCATTATTGGAGCTGGTATTTCAGGATTATTTATTGCTAATTTGTTCAAGAAAAACTCAGATTATCAAGTGGCAATTTATGAGAAAAGTAATTCGATTAATCTTGAGGAAGGTTATGGAATTCAATTATCCGTTAATAGTGTGAAGTTTTTAAATGAAATTGAATTTAATAAATTTGAAAATGCAAGAAAGTTTAATCCAAAAAAGATTATTTTTTTTTCATCTAAAAACTTCAAAAAGATATGTGATTTGAATATCTCTGATTTTAATTCAGAGAATTGTCAGTACACTACTTTGAAAAGATCTGATTTAATAAATTTTTTGAAAAAGGATATAGAAAATTTAATTAAATTTAATCATAATGTCTCGAGTATAAATAAAGAAGATCAGAAAATTCAACTTACTTTTGAGAACAATGAAATTTTTGAATGTGATTATTTAATCATTTCAGATGGAGTTTTTTCAAAAAGTAGAAGTTTGATTTCCAACAATAAAAGTCAACCAAAATACAACAACACACTAGCCATCAGAGGAAAGATAAAAAATTTTTCTGAAATCGATAATGAAAATATTTCATTATTTTTAGGCTCTGATTTTCATCAGGTAATTTATCCAGTAAATCAAAATGGAGACTTAAATTTTATAGCAATTATGAAGTATGAACTTACTTTAGAACAACAAAAAAATTATTCTTTATTCAAAGAAAATTCCTTCATTAGAAAAGTTTTAGAAAAGGTTCCAAAAGAAAATAAAGAATTTTTTGATAAAATTCAGGAATTAAAAATATTCCCAGTATTTGTTAGCAAGGACTTTTTTAAAACAAATAATGATAACATTAATTTTATAGGTGATGCTTTTTTTGCTTTTCCACCTTCATTTGCTCAAGGGGCATCTCAATCCATAGAGGGTGCTTATGAATTATTTAAAAGTATTGAAAATAACTTAGAAGGGGATTTCTTTAAGAATAGAGTTAATAAAACTAAAATGGTTAATAAAAGATCTAAACTAAATCAATTCGCATTTCATTTGTCTAATCCTGTGGCTGTTTTTTTTAGAAATATTTTTTTGAAAAAATTTATTAAAAACAAAAAGTTTTTAGATTCTTATTTAGGTAAAATTTATGATAATTAATTTTTTGAAATTAATCTTTGTCTTAAATTATCTATAGGCACTATTTGCCCATTAAGATTATAATGCCAATAAGTCCAGCCATTACAACTTTCTGCTCCCAATATTGATGCAGCTACCTTGTGAATAGAGCCCTCTTTTTTGGCATGTTTTATACTTCCATCAGCCATAATTTTTGCACTGATTTTCTTTTTATTATCAAAAATAGTAGTGCCTGGCTTAATTATTCCTAATTCAACCAATGACCCAAAAGGTACTCTTGGCTTAGATCTACCATTTTGCAAAGTATCTAAATAATCATCTTCTATAGGTTTTGTATTTTTTAGTCGTTGTTCAGCTGCCTTATGATAGGTTTTTTCTTTTTCAATTCCGTAATAATTTCTACCCAATTTTTTTGCAACCGCTGCTGTTGTTCCTGATCCTAAAAAAGGATCTAAAACTAAATCATTTTTATTTGAGGTTGCTAATAAAATTCTGTGAAGTAGAGCCTCAGGTTTTTGAGTAGAATGCACTTTTTTACCATTCTTTTTAAGTCTTTCAGAACCATTACAAATCGGCAACTCCCAGTTCGATCTCATTTGAAGATCATCATTTAAACATTTTAAAGATTGATAATTAAAAGTGTATTTTGATTTTTCTGATTTTGATGCCCAAATCAACGTTTCATGTGCATTAGTAAAACGTGTCCCTCTGAAATTTGGCATAGGATTTTTTTTATTCCAGATGACATCATTTAAAATCCAAAAACCTAAATTTTGAATAGCGGTGCCAACTCTAAAAATGTTATGGTAACTGCCAATCACCCAAATAGCACCATTTTTTTTCAAAATTCTTTTACATTCTGTTAACCACGAGTAGGTAAATTCATCATACTTTTTAAAATTTTCAAATTGATCCCATTTATCATTGACTGCATTTACCTTAGACCTATCGGGTCTTATAAGCTCATTTCTTAATTGTAAGTTGTAAGGAGGGTCAGCAAAAATTAAATCAAAAGTCTCACTAGGGATTTTTTTAAGTTCCCTTAAACTATCTCCATTTATTAATTTATTTTTAAAGTCCAAATTCATTTTATAAAAATAAATTAGACTCCAAAAAGATTCTTGGGTCAACCTAGGATTGAATTATTTGGATTCCATTTGTATGATGGTAGTTCACGACAACTACATCTGGTGTTTCTACGTGAAACCTATTTTAACTTGCTGATCGGTGAAAAGGTTTTTCTATGGTGAGAAGTAATCCCAAATTTTTTTATAGCTTTAAGATGTTGTTTAGTTCCATATCCATAATTTTTACTCCAGTAATAATTTTTAAATTTCTTACCCAATTTAGAGATCATTTTATCACGTGTAACTTTTGCTATGATTGATGCTGCAGAAATAGATGGTATTTTTTGATCACCTTTAATGACTGATTGAAGTTTATAATTTTTTAAATTTGGTGTTTTATTTCCATCGACCAAAATTAGTTTTGGTTTTTTTTTGAGTTTTTTAATTGCTCTTTCCATAGCCAATAGACTTGCATGAAGAATATTTATTTTTTCAATTTCTGAGACAGAAGCTTTACCTGTAGCCCAAATAGAGTTTTTTTTAATGTATTTAGCTAAAAATTCTCGTTTATTTTTTTTTAAACTTTTTGAGTCTTTCAATAACTTCTTATTGATGGTCTTGTTCAATATTACGGCTGCTGCATAAACAGGTCCAATTAAGCTACCCCTGCCAACTTCATCAACTCCAGCAATAGTTTTCATTAAATCCTAATATTTAAATCTTGAATTTTTTGTTTAATTTTTTTTAGATCTTCCCATGAAAATTTTTTATTTTCTGGAAATCTAATTAGATAGGAGGGGCTAAAAGAAATCATGATAGGAATAGTTTTGTTCTTTAAAATTATTTCTTTCCACTTACCTCTTTCATTAGATATTTTACTTAATCCAGTAATTGCCTCCATTGCTGTGCTGCCCATTAAAATTAAAATTTTTGGATCTATTATTGCAATGTGTTCTTTTAAAAATATTGCATAACGTTTTATCTCCTGTGCAGTGGGTTTTCTATCTTCCGGTGGTCTGAAATTAATTGAGTAGGTAGTGTAAATATTTTCTCTTTTTATATTGATTGCTAGTAACATTTTGTTCAAGAGATTGCCCACTTCTCCTTGAAAGCATAAACCTGTTTCATCCTCTATTTCGCTTGGAGTCTCTCCAATTAACATCACATCAGCATCAATGTTACCTTCGCCCAGGACCAAATTCTTAGAATTATTTTTTAAATTACAATTTTCAATTGAATTAATCTTTGTTTTAAGATCATTTAGCAATTTTTTTTTATTTATTGAGGTGTTTTTATTTTCAGTTAAATTGACTTTAAATCTATTGATTGGTTTATCGCTAAAAACAAAATCAGTTTCAATTGTTTTCATGAATTCTTGAGCATATTTAGCATTTTGATTTAAAGTCTTTTTAATCATACAATGTACTAATGGTTCTTAAAAATATAAAATTTATACTTATTATATTATTATTTTATCAGAACACTTTGTTTACGAAAAGTAATTCTTTTGAAAAGATTGATTCTAAAAATTTATCAAAATATTTTTCAGGTATTGTTGCTTTTGGTAATAAAAAAAATTCTGAAGCTTTAGATTTTTTTAATTCATCTAAAATTTTGATCAATAATCATGATCCATTTTTAAAAAGGTATGTATCTTCATTAGTATTAGAGAATAAAGTATTGCAAGCGATACAAATTATTAAACAAAATTATGAGAATGAAAATATAGATTTTTTCGACTCTTATTTATTATTAATAATTGATAGTTTAAAAAAAAATGAGTTAGACATTGCCTATGAATACATTTCTATTGCAAATAACTTTGCAGAACAGGACAGGTTTAATTTAGCAATTTTAGAAAGCTTAAAACAATATGTTTACCTCTTTAAAGAAAAAAAATTTTTAGACGATAAGAAAAACTTTGGAAGACTATCTTATATTTCAGAAACATTTCAAAAGTGTTATTTGGATGATCCTAATACAGGGAGATATTTCTCAAAATTGATAAATGATCCTGAGTCTGATTTTACTAGGTATATTTATTTTTATATAAGTTACTTAGTTGAAAATGGTAACATAAACGAAGCAAAAGTAATTACCGATGAAATAGAATTTTTAAATTCAACATTGCTACTATCACAAGGTAAAAGTTGGATTGACAATGGAAACTTGCAAAAATTTAAAGAGGTCTTTTCATGCAAAAATCATAATGATTTAATTGCTGAATTTTTGTTTTTAATATCAAATCTGTATTCTGCGCAAGACAATTACGAGATGTCAAATTTTTACTTAAATTTATCAAATTTTCTTAATCCAAGATTTGTATTTAATCTATCACTAGTTGCGGAAAATCATTATTTTAATAAAGATTATGAAAAGGCAAAAAAGGTTCTTAAAAAATTTAAAAAGGATGATGATTTTTATTATTGGTTTAGATTAAAAAAAGAAGCGCAAATAATTTCAGCGCAGAGAAATAATCAAGAGTCTCTTAACTTTATCAAATTTAATTTTGATAAAATTGAAAATCCAAATGAAAAAATATTATTTGATGTTGCTAATTTTTATAAAAAAGCAAAAAATTACGAAGAAGCAATAAGTTATTACTCTAAAATTATTGAAAATTTGGATGATAATTCGGATATCAAGTCAGATATTCTTTATCGAAGAGGAGGCACATATGAACGAATTAAAAATTATGAAAAAGCTGATAAAGATTTAATTGATGCACTTCAAATTACACCTGACGATGCTTATATACTAAATTACCTTGCTTATTCATGGCTTGAGAGGGATTATAAAATTAATGAAGCGATTAAAATGCTTGAAACAGCCTACGAACTTGAGAGTGATGATCCATATATAATAGACTCTATTGGTTGGGCTTATTATTTAACTGATGATTATCCAAGAGCTGAAAAATTTTTGAAAAGAGCCGTAGAATTGATGCCAGATGATCCGATAGTGAATGACCATTACGGCGATATTTTGTGGAAGCTCAATAGAAAAATCCAGGCTAGATATTTTTGGACCAATGTATTGAAAATGAAAGATACTGAAAAAGAATTAATTGAAAAAATTAATATTAAGATTATCGAAGGTCTTAAAAGCTCTTAATGCCTTTTTCCAGAATAAAATCACACGCGAAATTAAATTTGGCATTAAATGTTATAAGCAAAAGTAAATCTTTGCACAATATAGAGAGCATAATAAGCTTCGTAGATTTGCACGACATAATTTTGATCAAAGAAATTAAATCAAAAAAACATTTAATTTCATTCAATGGAAAATTTTCTCGAAGGATAGGTAGGAAAAACACTGTTTCTAAATTATTTGAAATCTTAGAAAAAAAAAAAATTTTGAATAACCAAAGATTTCAAATCAAAATCAAAAAATCTATACCTGACAAAGCTGGTCTTGGCGGTGGCTCAATGAATGCAGCAAGTATACTAAGATATTTGGCTCATAAGAGAATAATCAATATCAAAAATAAGGAAATGTTAAAAATTTCTAAGTTAATTGGCTCAGATGTGATGTTAGGCTTAAATCATAAAAGTAAGATTTTAAATTCAAGAAATAAAATAAAGTATTTCAATAATGTAAAAAAAATTTACCCATTAATCGTAAAACCAAATTTTGGTTGTTCGACTAAGGATATTTATTCAAAGGTTAGAAAGTTTGATAAAGCAAAATTTGGCAAGGGAGCCAAAAAAATGTTTGATATCAATTTTTTAAAAGATATGAAAAATTCCTTAGAAACAATAGCTTTTTTAAAATACCCAAGATTAAAAAATATGAAACTTTATTTAGAGAATTCTCTAAACCCAGTTTTTGTAAGAATGACAGGATCGGGATCAGCTTTAGTTGCATATTATCAAACAAAAAAAAGATGTGAACGTGCGAAAAAAAGGTTTATTCAAAAATACAAAAATATCTGGTGTATAGCCTCAAAAACTATATAAATTTGATTTTTTTGTGTTATACGAACTTAATATTGGGGCGTAGCCAAGCGGTAAGGCACGGGTTTTTGGTACCTGCATCCTAGGTTCGAATCCTAGCGCCCCAGCCAAGTATGAAAAATTTTTTAGATACAATTTTTTTTAGATCAAATAATTTAAATTATATAAGTCAAACTATTCGAGATTTAACAAAAAATACTCCAGCAAATAAAATATTTAAAGCCATAAATTCTTATTCATCAGATAGTGAAGTAAGATTTGTAGGAGGTTGCATAAGAAAAATCATTAATAAAGAAATAGTAAATGATATTGATATGGCTACAAATCTTGATCCTCAAAAGGTTTGTGAAGTTTTGAAAGAAAATAAAATTGATTATTACGAAACTGGTATTGAACATGGAACAATTACAGCACTTATAGAAGGGTACAAATTTGAGATTACCTCATTGAGAGAAGATATTTTAACAGATGGAAGACATGCAAAAGTGAAATTTTCAAAAAATTGGAAAGAGGATGCATTAAGAAGGGATTTTACCATCAATTCCATATACGCGGATGAAGATGGAAACTTGTTCGATCCTTTTGAGGGTAAAAAAGACTTAGAAAACGGTTTCGTAAATTTTATAGGAGACGCTGATAAAAGAATTAAAGAAGATTATTTGAGAATTTTAAGATATTTAAGATTTTTCGCTCATTACTCAAAGCATCCGCATAATCCAGAATTAATCAAAAAACTTAAAATTAATATCGGTGGTATCTCAAAATTATCTAAAGATAGACTATTAGATGAGTTAAAAAAAATAACTCACTTAGAAATATTAGAAAAATTAGCTGATGATAAATTGAGCTCAGAATTATTTTTAATTGTTTTTCCTGAATTAAATAATTTAAAAACTTTTTCAAAATTAAACTCAAAAAAAAAACAAATAATTAATAAGGCTGATTTTGTCTTTCTATTATCTTTAATGATTATTGATGAGACAGATAATGCCGATTATTTTATGTACAAATTTAATATTTCTAAAAAAGATCAAAAAAGAATTAAAATTATTGATAATTTTTTTAAAGAAAAAATTGGACCAAAAACTTTTAGAGAGCAAAACTTTAATGGTATTTTTTATTATAATGGAAAACAAGCTGTAACTGATATTCTCAATTATTATTTAATAAAATCAAAAAAAAATTCTGAAAATATTCAAAGATTAATTGATTTCTACAAAGATAAAACAATACCAAAAATGCCAGTGGGTGCAGAATTTTTAATGGAAAAATTCAATATTTCTGAGGGTAAACAATTGGGTGCAAAACTAAAAATAATTGAGGAAGAATGGGTGAAAAATAATTTTCAAATTTCAGATAAACAAGTAAGTCAAATTGTTAACAATTAGATATATTTTACGTCTTTAATTTCAAAATTTTTGACCCCGGCAGGAGTTTTTATTTCAACTAAATCATTTTTATTTTTTCCAATTAAACCTTTACCTATAGGCGATTGAAAATAAATTAATTTTTGTTTGAGATCAGCTTCATCTTTTCCTACAATCTTATAATTTATTTTTTCTCCAGTATCTAAATTTTCTAAAAACACAGTCGAGCCAAAGATAACTTTTCCATCATTATTTAATTTCGTAACATCAATGACATTTGCTCTAGCAATGATATCATTAATTTCAGTAATCCTTCCCTCATTATGAGACTGCTCTTCTTTTGCAGCGTGATACTCTGCATTTTCTTTTAGATCACCATGTGACCTCGCTTCAGCAATCGCCGCTACAATCTCAGGTCTTTTTTTTTCTTTTAAAAAGATTAATTCATCTTTAAGTTTATTTAGGCCATTTAAAGTAATTGGTTCTTTGTCCATGTTATTTCCATTTTGCTAACGGAGGTAATGACATTAAAATACCTTCAACGTTTCCACCAGTTTGTAAACCAAATTTTGTTCCTCGGTCATAGAGTAAGTTAAATTCTGTATAACGACCTCTTTTTATGAATTGTAATTCTTTATGTTTTTTATTCCACTTTTTCTTCATTTTTTTTTTTATGATTTTTTCAAAAATAAATTGAAAAGTGATCCCTACATCTCTTACAAATTTAAAATCTTTTTCAAAATCATCTTTTTTATAATCAAAAAAAATTCCACCAATACCCCTCGGTTCTTTTCTATGAGGTAAATAAAAATATTCATCACACCATTTCTTATATTTTGTGTAATATTTTTTATTGTGTTGATCACACATTTTTTTTAGGGTTTTATGAAATTCTTTTTTTTCCTTATCATCTTTTATTGATGGGGTTACATCCATACCACCACCAAACCAGTTCTGAGTTGTGCAGATATATCTTGTATTAAAATGCATGGCAGGGATCATGGGATTTTTCATATGCATCACAACGGAAATACCAGAGGCCCAAAAACTGGGATTTTTTTTTGCACCTAAAATATTTTTTTGAAATTGTTTTGGGAATTTTCCATGAACTTTAGAAAAATTTACTCCAACTTTATCAAATATTCTTCCATTTTCTAAAATTCTAAATTCTCCGCCTCCTTCGTCTCTTTTTTTACTTCTATTCCAAACAGTGGTTTTGACATCCGCATCTTTTCTTTCTAGGTTGGTTATAGTATGCCAAATAGCTTCTTGTAGCATTTTGAACCAATTACTTGTGATGTCTTTTTTAATTTCTAAATCCATATTAGATTAATTTAGTTTGTTTTAAACTTTCTGCCAATATGATTGCAACAGAAGATGCAATATTAAGTGAGCGTTTATTGTTTTTCATAGGAATTTTGAGTCTATCTTTAATTTTTTTGTGAACCTCATTTGGTACTCCGGCACTTTCTCTACCAAAAAGAATAGTGTCATTTTTATTAAACTTAAATTTTGTGTAAGAAACAGACGCTTTTGTGGTCATTAGAACTATTCTTTGATCTTTTTTCGATTTAAAAAAATCATCTGAGCTTTGATGGAATTTTATGTCTTTTTCATTCATATAATCCATAACGACTCGCTTAAATCTTCTGTCACTCAACATAAACCCGCAAGGCTCTATTATTTCAAGTTTTGCACCTAGGCACGCACAGGTTCTGATTATTGCTGCTGTATTTTGAGGTATGTCTGGTTCAAATAAAGCAATTTTAGGGCCATGATTTATCAAATTCTGTGTCATTCTTTCAGTAGTAAATTTATCATTTTATATTATATGAAATCATATATTTAAGTAGAAAAAAGCAATATTGAGTATATTTAACTATTATTGATGTCAGAAAAAAAAACTAATAGACGAGATTTCTTATTCACAGCAACTTATGCAGTTGGTGCGGTTGGTGTTGGTGCAACGATATGGCCAATGATTGATCAGATGAACCCGGACGCATCAGTCAAAGCTTTAGCGAGCACCGAGGTTGATGTTAGTTCGGTTAATCCAGGTAAAACAATTACAGTTTTATGGAGAGGTAAACCAGTTTTTATTCGTAGAAGAACACAAGACGAGATAGCTGAAGCAAGAGCTGTAAAGTTAGAAGATTTAAAACATCCTGAAAAAGATGAGGATCGTGCAGCAAACCCCGAGTGGTTAGTTATGCTTGGAGTGTGCACTCACTTAGGCTGTGTTCCTTTAGATCAAAAAGGCGAATACAATGGATGGTTTTGTCCTTGTCATGGTTCGCACTATGATATCTCTGGAAGAATTAGAAAGGGACCAGCTCCGACTAATATGGAGATCCCTAAATACGAATTTGTTAATGCTAATACAATTAAAATTGGATAATTATTATGAGTGATCACGAATACACACCGAAATCAAAATTTGGAAAATGGTTTAACGATCGTTTACCATTATTAACTCTTGCAAATCACTTAACTGATTATCCAACACCTAAAAATTTAAATTATTGGTGGACGTTTGGTGGAATATTAACTTTTTGTTTGATTACTCAAATTGTAACGGGTTTAGTTCTTGCAATGCATTATATTGCTCATGCTGATATGGCTTTTGATAGTGTCGAGCATATTATGAGAGATGTTAACTATGGTTGGTTAATTAGATACATTCATGCAAATGGTGCCTCAATGTTTTTTTTGGCTGTTTATATTCATATATTTAGATCATTATTTTATGGTTCTTACAAAGCTCCTAGAGAAATAATTTGGATAATAGGTATCATCATTTATTTATTAATGATGGCAGCTGCATTTTTGGGTTATGTACTTCCATGGGGCCAAATGAGTTTCTGGGGTGCAACTGTAATTACAAATCTATTCAGCGCAATTCCTTTAGTAGGTGAGGGTATTGTTACTTGGTTATGGGGAGGTTACTCAGTTGATAATCCTACTTTAACAAGATTTTTTACACTACACTATTTAATACCTTTTTTAATTTTAGGTTTGGTTGTTCTTCACATATGGGCACTTCATGTTCCTGGAAATAATAATCCAGTTGGAATTGACATTAAAAAACCCTCAAAAGATACAGTACCATTCCATCCATACATTGTAATAAAAGATGGTTTTGCTTTATTAATGTTTATGATTGTTTTTGCATTTTTTGTTTTTTACACGCCAAATATTTTAGGTCATGCAGATAATTATATTGAAGCTAATCCATTAGTTACTCCGGCACATATTGTTCCAGAGTGGTATTTATTACCATTCTATGCAATTTTAAGATCGGTCCCAGATAAACTTTTAGGAGTAGTTGCAATGTTATCTGCTATTTTAATTCTAGCAGCTCTTCCATGGCTTGATACTTCAAAAATTAGATCGGCAGTATTTAGACCTTTGTATAGACAATTTTATTGGATCCTTGTCGCTGATGTTTTGATCTTGGGATATGTAGGTGCTATGCCAGCAGAGGGATTATATCTGTTAGTTGCTAGAGTAGCTACAGCATACTATTTCTTACACTTTTTAGTGATACTTCCAGTTTTAGGTTGGAAAGAAAAAACTCTTCCAATACCATTAAGTATTACCGAACCGATACTAGGCGGTTCACCTAATTTAGCCACAGCAAAGAACAAGGAAAGTTTAAATAAATAAGTGAAAAATTTTTTTAAAATATTTTCATTTATTATCTTATTTTCTGGACTTTCATTGAGCACTCAAGCTGCAGAAAAAGTTGAATATTTAAAAACCGATTGGAGCTTTAAAGGACTCTTTGGAAAGTTTGATCGAGCGGCACTTCAAAGAGGTTATCAAGTCTATACAGAGGTGTGCTCTTCTTGTCATTCAATGAAATATTTAAGTTATAGAAACTTAGCTGAAAAAGGGGGGCCAGAATTTTCTATAGAGCAAGCAAAAGCTATTGCTGCATCTTTTGAAGTCAAGGATGGACCTAATTCAGATGGCGATATGTTTACTCGTCCGGGCAGATTATCAGATAAGTTTGTAATGCCTTATGATAACGTTCAAGCTGCTCAAGCTGCAAATGGAGGTGCTTATCCACCAGACATGTCTGTATTAGTTAAAGCGAGAGGAGGCGGGGTAGATTATATTTACTCATTGCTTCAAGGATATGAGGACCCACCAGCTGGTGTTACTTTAGATGATGGTGTTTATTATAATAAATATATGTATGGGAATAAAATTAAAATGGCTAATCAGTTATCAGATGGATTAGTAGAATACTCAGATGGTACAACAGCTTCTGTTGAACAAATGTCAAAAGATGTAACAACATTCTTAATGTGGTCAGCTGAACCTCACTTAGAGTCAAGGCATCAAATGGGTTTTAAAGCTATCGTGTATTTAATTATTTTAACTATCCTAGTTTATTTTAGTATGAAAAGAATATGGTCACGTATTGAAACGGAAGTTTAGAACGTCTCCATCTTTTACAATATAATCTTTACCTTCTAATCTCATTTTTCCATTATTTTTTGAATTTACCCAACCATCATTGGATATAAAATCATCGTAAGAAATAGTTTCAGCTCGAATAAACCCTTTTTCAAAATCAGTATGAATTTCACCTGCAGCTTTTGGGGCAGTACAATTTTTTTCAATTGTCCATGCTCTAGTTTCTTCTGGCCCGGATGTAAAGTATGTATCTAGGTCAAGAATTTCGTAACCTTTTTTAATTAATTTATTCAATCCTGTTTCCTTTAATCCAATCATTTCCATATAATTTTTTTTCTCATTACTATCCAATTCATTGATTTGATTCTCTATGTCTGCAGAAACGATTAAAGTATTGTTGTTCCCATATTTATCAATAAATGATTGAGTGTAATTATTTCCACTTTGAACGCTTTTTTCATCAACGTTACAAACAAAAATTTTAGGTTTGAGTGATAATAACCCAGATTGATTAAGTTGCTTTTTATTAAATTGAGTCTTTAAATCATCAAAACTTTTATTATTATTTATACAATCCATAGCTATTTCAAGAATTTTGATTTGATCCTCATCAACATTTTTTTTATTATTTTTTTCTAACCTCTTTTGAATAGACTCAAGATCCGCAAGCATCATCTCTGTTTCTATAATTTCGATATCTCTAACCGGGTCAACAGAGGGGTTTACATTTTGAATATCATTAGAGTCAAAGCACCTGATCATGTGAATAATTGCATCGACTTCTCTAATATGAGAAAGAAATTTATTACCCAAACCTTCACCTTTGGATGCACCTTTTACCAGTCCAGCAATATCAACAAAAGAGATAGTGGTATTGATTATTTTTTTTGATTTTGAAATTTTAGCTAAATTGTTTAATCTTTCATCAGGAACTATTACAACTCCAATATTTGGATCAATTGTACAAAAAGGAAAATTAGCAGCCTGTGCTTTACTGGAATTAGTTAGTGCATTAAAAAGCGTTGATTTACCAACATTAGGTAATCCAACAATCCCACATTTAAAACTCATTATTTATTATTAACTGTGCTTGAAAATAAATCTAATTTTTTTTCTACAAGTATCGAAAGTGACTCAGTTATATTTTTGGATATTTTTTCTACACCCATGATTTCTTCATCATCAAAGTTTTGTAAAACATAATCAGATACTTCAATAGGTCCTTTTGGTTTTCCTATACCAATTCTTACTCTTGAGTAATCTTTTCCAATAAATTTATCAATAGAAGATATACCATTGTGACCAGCACTTGATCCACCAAATTTTGCTTTTATTTTTCCAAATTCAACATCAAGATCATCATGAAAAACAATTACATTTTCTGGTTCAATTTTAAAATATTCGATTAGTTCTCTAATACATATTCCAGAGTTATTCATAAATGTTAAGGGCTTTATGGCATAAACTTTTTTACTATCAATATTACCAGTTGTTAACAAACCTTTGAATTTTGGTTTTTGTTTTGTAAGCCCGAACTTTTTATTGATGGAGTCTATAATTTTAAAACCAACATTATGTCTATTATTTTCACTATCTGGAGTTGGATTACCTAAACCTACAAATAAAAGCATAAACTATTAATTAGAATTTCAAATTTAGTGGATTATTTTTTTTCTTCTGGAGCTTTTTTGTCTGCAGGTTTTTTATCATCACCCTCTTTTTTATCGCCCTCCGCAGCTGGTTTATCTCCCTCAGCTGCAGCTGCTTCCGCTCCTTCAGCACCTTCTTCACCCTCTGCAGCTTCTGCCTCTGCTGGTTTTTCTGGCTCTTTCATTACTGTCGGTGCTGCCAAGGTTGCAATTACGAAATCTCTTCCTTGAATAGTTGGTGTTACTTCTGCATCTAGTTTAACTGAAGAAATTTTAAAACTTGACCCAATATCTATACCATCTAAATCTAAAGTAATACTTTCTGGTATTTTTTCACTTGGGCATTTTAATTCAACTTTTCTTCTTACAATGTTTAGTACTCCACCTCTTTTTAAGCCTGGAGATTTTTCATGATTAATAAAGTTAACTGGAACTTCAATCTTAATTTTTACTCCAGGAAGAACTCTTAGAAAATCTACATGGGTAGGTTCATCACTTATGATGTGATATTTTACTTCTCTAGGTAATACATTTTGAGATTTTCCATCTACATTTAAAGTAATGATATTTGATAAAAAGTTTTCTTTCTCAATCAAGGTTTTTAATAATTTCTTAGATATAGAAACTTTTTGATTTTGGTCTTTACCTCCATAGATAATCCCTGGAACACTGCCATCATTCCTGATAGCATTAAGTTGACCTTTAGTTTTGTTATCCCTGATCTTTGCCTCTAAAGAATTCATAAAACAGAGGTTTTTAACCCATGTTCATAAATAATCAAGGTAATTATTTGAATAAATCTGAAACTGATGTTGAATTAGAAATTCTTTTTATAGCTTCTCCCATAAGGGCGGAAATTGGTAAAACTTCTATGTTTTTAACATTTTTGGTTTTTTCGCTGTTATCTATCGTGTCTGTAATAACTAAATTTTTAATAACTGAATTTTTAATTTTTTTAACTGCGTCTCCACTCAATACCCCGTGAGTAATATAAACATAAACCTCTTTTGCACCTCTTTGTTTTAATGCCTTAGCTGCATTGACGATAGTGCCTCCTGAATCAATTATGTCATCAACTAATATACATGTTTTACCTTTAACATCTCCAATAACATTCATTACTTGTGATTGACCTGGTTTTGGTCTTCTTTTATCAACAATAGCTAAGCCGATGTTTAAGATTTTACCAAGAGCTCTGGCTCGCTCTGTTCCACCAACATCTGGAGCAACACAGATTAAATTTTTATTTTTGATTTTTTTTTTAATGTGCCGTGCAAAAATTGGAGTTGAAAAAAGGTTATCTACAGGGATGTCAAAAAAACCTTGAATTTGACCAGCGTGGAGATCAACTGTCACAACTCTATCTGCTCCAGCTTTAGTTATTAAATTTGAGACAAGCTTTGCTGATATAGATGTTCTTGGTACAACTTTTCTATCTTGTCTCGCATAACCAAAATAAGGAATTACAGCAGTTATATTTTTTGCTGATGATCTTTTTAAAGCATCAATACATAATAATAATTCCATTAAATTGTCATTAGCTGGTGAAGAAATAGATTGAATTATAAAAATGCTATTCCCTCTTATATTTTCATTTATTTCAATGTAAATTTCACCATCTGCAAATTTTCTTATACTAGAATTGACAAGTTTAGATTTTAAATATTTAGCAATATTTTTACTTAGGATTTTATTACTATTTCCAGTTAATAATTTCATGAAAAGTTTAATTAATCATAATTATTGAAATATTTCTACCATAATCATTTAGATTTAATTTTAATGATCTTCTTGCACTAAAAAAATTATTTTTTTTATCGAATGTATCAATTTTAATCATATCAATTTTATCGATTTTTTGTGATTTAAGTTGAGATTTGACATAATTTGGTAAATCAAAATAAATTAATTCGTTTTTATTTTTAAAGAAAATTTTGTTTTTTTTGTGTTTTTTAATAAATTTCTTTTTAAAGTCAGCTTTTACCTCGTAGTTTTTTTGAGTAATTGACGGACCAATTGCTCCAATTATATTTTTTGGATTACACCCTTTTTTATGCATAAAATTAATAACATTTCTGACTATCCCTCTATACGCACCTTTCCAACCAGCATGGATAGCCGCGATAATTTTTTTTTCATAGTCATATAATAACACTGGTACGCAATCAGCGGTCAATACAGCTATTGGCAGTTTTTTTTGATTAGTTATAATTGCGTCAGCTTTAATTTTTTTTTTTAATTTAGAGTTTTCATTTAGAAAAACCAACTTATTGCTATGTACTTGATGTACTAAATAAATATTTTTTGCTTTTTTCCCTATTTTATCTCTGACAATCTTTAAATTTTTTAAAATATTATTTTTGTTGTCATGAGAACCGGGACCACAATTTAGACTTTTATATATCCCTTTTGATGTACCTCCATTTTTATTAAAAAAACCATGACTTATATTTTTTTTTTTTAATAATTTTCGAGAGGTGATCAGATCAAAATCCTAAATTAAAATTGTTTTTTTGATTTTTTATTAACATAACTTTAAACAATTTTCCCATTTGTTTATCATCTGTTAGTCTTTTTAATCTGTAATAAATATCTGCTTTTTTTAAAAAGTTTTGATTTTTTGCAATCATCTCAGCTCTTTCGTAGATACCCATTTTTGTAAGAAATTCTTTTTGTGTTGTTAAACTATGCTTTAATCCACCTAGTTTTTTTATTATTTTTTCAAATAATCGGAAATTTATATTATGTGTGATATCTGAGTTCCCAATTTTAGCTAAAACATCCGAATATTCGTGTTTATATAATGCTTGTAAAGTATTTTTCATTTTATCTTCATTATACCCATAATCTATGATCAAAATTCCTCCAGATCTTGCTTTGATAATTTTTGAAATTTGTTTCAGGTAATTAATACCAAGCTCTGAATATTCTATAAAATTCTGATTTTTAGATATTTTAAAATCAATCTTTTTTTCATAATTTTTCATATTAATTTTTTTTTCCAAGAAAGAGGTTGTTTTTTTGTTTAAACTAACAAACTTTTCAAACCATAAATTTCCTTTTTTTTCAAATTGTTTAATTGCAAGTGCATCAAAAAACTCATTTGCAATAAATATACTTGGAATTTTTTTAATTTTTTTAATTTTTTTTAAATCATTTACCCAATTTACATCTGAATTTAATAATTCTTTTTTTTGTATTTTCTTTAAAGTAGGACTTATTTCATAAATTACCAATCTGCAGGATTTGAAAAACGATGGAAACTTTTTAAAACTTTCTATAAGAATTTTCATCATTGCAGCATTTCCTGCTCCAAGTTCGATTACGTTAAATTCTTTTGGTGACCCTATACTTTTCCAAAAACTTACAACCCAAATAGCAATCATTTCAGAAAATAATCTTGATACATTAGGAGCTGTAATAAAATCTCCTTTTTTGCCAAATGGATTTTTTTTAATGTAGTACCCAGACTTTTTATTATACAGAGAGATATTGATAAACTTGTCTAACGGTAAATTAACTATTTTGTCTGTTTTCATATTTAGAGATTAATAAATAACATCCGATTATTAAAAAAAAGATACTTATAAGTTGTCCCATAGTTAAATTGAATAATAAATAGCCCAGTTGGTCATCAGGAACTCTTAAAAACTCAATTGCAAATCTAAAAATTGAGTAAAAAATTAAAAATATGCCAGAGATAAATCCAGGTCTTTTGGAGAAACTCTTATTTTTGAAATATAATAGAACTAAAAATAGGACTATACCCTCAAAAAATGCTTCATATAACTGAGTAGGATGTCGATATAAATTATCTATTTGTGTAAATTGGACTGCCCAAGCAACATTTGTTTGGACACCATAAAGTTCTGAATTTATAAAATTTGCTATTCTACCGAAAAAAATACCTATGGGTGCAACAAAAGACACAATATCTAAATAACTAAATGAGCTTTGTGAATTTTTTTTCGCAAAAAGGTAACTTGCAATTATGATCCCTATCACTCCCCCATGAAATGACATACCACCCTGCCAAATTTTAAAGATATCTGATAAATTATTGATATAAAATTCAAAGTTATAAAATACAACATACCCTAATCTTCCACCAATGATTAAACCTAAAATTAGATAAGTTAAATAATCATCAAATTTTTCCCTTACTTTTAGTTCAGAAATAAAAAATTTTTTACTTAAAAACCATCCCAATAAAATACCAACAATATAAGCTAAAGAATACCATCTAATCTCAAATGAAAAAATTTGAAATGCGACTGGGTCAAAATTATTAATGAACATTTTTATTTTTAAATATAAGTTATAATTATAATAAGTTATTAGATTAATATATGAAAAACTCAAAGTTTGTAATTGAAAAACTTGCTAAATTATTTGAACAAGGCTTAGTATCATCAAAAGATATAGCCAATGAAATTATGACTATTTTAAAATCTAAAAGAGATGAAATAGTTTTTAGAATGAAGTTAACAAGTAAAGATGAGTTTGAAGTTCTTTCAAAAAGAGTTGAAAATTTAGAAAAAAAAATTGATCAATTAAAACTTACAAAAAAAAAGAAAACTAAAAAGGCAAAAAGATCTTAGCTTCTAAGCCACCCATTGGCGACTTAGCTAATTTAATATTTCCCCCGTGGGATCTGATAATGTCTGAAGCTATGGATAATCCAAGTCCAACGCTTGATTTTGTCTCAGCTCGACCTTTATCAATTTTATAAAAGGGTTTGAAAACATTATCATATTCTGCTTCAGGTATACCCGGTCCATTGTCTTCAATTTTAATGAATAAGTTGTTACTGCTTTTAGTAATATCTACATTTACCTTTTCCGCGTATTTAATTGCATTATCTATAAGATTGTTAACACATCTTTTGATTAAGTTTTTTCTACCGCTTATATAAATTCTAGGTGAAATATTAGATGATATATTTTCATTTTCATATTTTTTAACTATTTCATCAACTAATTCACTAATATTAAATTCTTCATCTTTTTCAAGGTATGACGAGCTGGTAAACTGCAAATATTCATTTAGCATTTTTTCCATTTCGTTAATGTCTTCAGATAATTTTTTACTTAATTCTTCATCTTTTATAAATGCTATTTGCAATTTCATTCTTGTTAAAGGGGTTCTTAAGTCGTGACTAATGCCAGATAACATTTCTGATCTTTGATTAAGATGTCTTAAAATTCTTTTTCTCATTCTATCAAATTCATAACCAGCTTGTCTGATTTCCGCTGCACCAGAGGGTTTAAATTCATCAATTTCTTCTCCCCGACCAAATTTTTCAGCTGCTTTTGCAAGATTAGTTATTGGTCTAGTTTGATTTTTAAGAAAAATTAATGAAATTAAAATCATTATGATTGCAGGAACTGTTATCCATAGCGCAAAGATACGAGCCGAGGAAGTCGTCACTCTATCTCTTGGAACTAAAAACTTAAAATACCCAAACTGATATTTTATTCTAATATCAATTAACTCTTTGTATGAGGTTGTATCAAACCAATAATTTCCATTCCCAAATTTTGACTTAAGTTCTCTTCTT